>DASYTV010000034.1:0-6146 GCA_036001885.1 Actinomycetes bacterium | reverse complement strand
CATGCCGGTCGAGTGCGTTGAAGCAGGTGTTGAGTACGCCGTCAGTGAACCAGCGGTAGAACGGCTCCTTCGAGGCATCAAGCACGACCGACGGCTGCCGATACCAGTCGATCGCTTTGGCGGCATCGCCCCAGAACCCATCCGGATCCGTGACACTTCGACGGAATGCCTCTGCATAGCGGCCCATGACGGCACCTCCCCGTTACGGCTTGGCCAGCGGCCAGACGACCACCATCCCGCCCAAAGCCTCCCCGCGTGACCTCAGGCGAAAAGGGATGCTCGACATTGATGATGCCGAAAGCATGGGGAAAATATGCGACCTCGCACTGCGACGAAGCCAGACCGGCGCCCGCCGAATGTAGGCGTCAAAGCTCGCGCACCGACCGTGCTCGGGCAGAAGCGGATGATCCCGAGGACGACAGCGATGCCCCGGGTTGTCCCGCGGGCGGGTCTGAGGGGCGCTTCCTCGAGCCGCGGGCTGTCGCACCCCAACCTAGGTGCGGACCCGATCGATCCGCTGCTCCAGAGCGGCGAGCGCCTCGAGGAACGGCCGCTCGAGGAAGGCCGCATGATCGGCATCCCCGTGGTGATGAGTGATGCGTCCCTCTGGATAACTGCGGCTGCGCCGCACCCGCTCCAGACCAGCGGTGATGAGCGTCGGGTGGGACGTCTCACGGCCGGGCTCCAAGCGATCAGTCGAGGGCAGGAGTGCGGGAGATGAGGCCGGGGAGGCAGGGCGCGAAGTCCTCGTACGAATGCTCCGGTGCGGGCTCGCCCGTGGTCTCGGCCCGAAGGATGCGATCGACGCGGAAAGCCCGGGTGGCCTGGCGCAACCGGCACCAGGCGATGAGATACCAGTGGCCGACCGCGGTCATGAACAGCACCGGCTCGAGCTCCCGATCGGTGTGGGCGCCTTCCTTGTCGGTGTAGGTGATCCGCAGCACCTGACGTGCGACGATCGCGTCCTGGATCCCGGAGGGGACCGAGCGGGGCTCGTCGTCGGGCCGCTCGAAGACCCGTACGTGCGCGGCGAGCTGGCGCGCGGCCGCAGCGTCGCGGGCTGGCATAGCCGTCACGATCTTGCGCATGGCGCCCCGTGCCGCCCCCGCGAACGGTGTACTGTCGGCCCGGCTTAGCGCGACCGCGATGGCGACCGCCTCGGCCGGGGTGAAGTTCAGCGGCGGCAGGCTCATCGACTTGTCCAGCGCGAAGCCGCCGCGCCGCCCCACGTCGGCGTAGATGGGCACGTCGGCCTGCTGGAGTGCGCTGATGTCACGCTCGATCGTGCGCCTGCTCACCTCGTATCGCGCGGCGAGCTCGCGGGCGCTGCGCCGTCGAGGTGCGACCGAGCGCAGCTCCTCCACGATGGCGTAGAGCCGATCCGTACGGTTCACGGCTCGGAACGCTAGCCGGAGGCACTGACACAAATTTCTGGAAACACCGACATAGGGGTGTCGCGCCGGCCACCCACCGTGGAGCCCGTACCACACAACACTACGAGAGGAAGATCGACGATGAGCGCGCCCGCGTACAACACGGTGGACTGGTTCGAGATCGGCACCGACGACCCGGAGGCCGCCCAGCGGTTCTACGGCGAGCTGTTCGGCTGGAGCTTCAAGAAGGACGAGACCGACAGCACAATGGACTACCGCATGATCACCGCGGCAGGGGCCGACCGGCCGAGTGGCGGCATCCTCAGCACCGGCGGGCAGTTCCCGAACTACGCCACCTTCTACGTCGTGGTCGAGGATGTCGCGGCGACAGTAGCCAAGGCCGAGCGGCTCGGCGCCAAGGCGCTGGTTCCGCCGACCACCGCACCCGATGGCCTGGTATTCGCCCAGCTGCACGACCCGGCTGGCAACCAGATCGGAATCTTCACGCCCGCCCCCACGCCCTAACCCACCTACTCCGTCGTGATCACGCAATCACGTTGCACCGGATCGCGTGATCACGACACGTCTTGGTAACGATAGGTGTGTTAAGGATCGAAGGCTTGCAAGGAAGCTCTATCGGCTGGCGAGGGCATCCAGCCGGTGCATGTCCTCACGCAACGTCGCGTACAGCGACCGATAGACCTCGTAGGTCTCCTCGTAGACGCCGACATGCTTCGGCTCGGGTTCGGCGGTCTCATCGAGGGTTCGGATGATCGATGTGGCCTCGTCCACGCCGGCGAAGGTTCCCGCTGCAACATGGCCGAGGAGGGCAGCGCCATAGGCTGCGCCCTCTTGGACCGCCAGCTGGTGGACCGCCGCGCCGTAGATGTCCGCCTGGAGCTGCCGCCACAGGGGTGACCTCGCTCCTCCCCCGATCGCCCGGATCTGTGTGGGCTCCTTGCCGAGACCGCGCATGATCTCCAGGCCGTCACGGAGGCTGAACAGCACGCCCTCCATGACGGCCCCGGGTCAGGTGGCCGCGGGTGTGCCGCGCCGTCAGGCCGAGGAACGCCCCCTTCGCGCGGGGGTCGAGATGGGGCGTGCGCTCACCGGTGAGGTAGGGCAGGAATACCAGGCCATCGCTGCCCGCGGGCACGCTCTCGGCCTCGGCAACCAGTTGGTCGTACCCGAGTCCTGTTTGCTCCCGCCACCACCGCAACGATCCGCCGGCCGCGAGCGTGACGGCGAGCAAGCAATAACGGCCCGGCACCGAATGGGCGAACGCGTGGATCCTGCCTGACGGGTCAACGGCCGCGTCGTCGGCGTGACTGAAAAGCACCCCGCTGGTCCCGATCGAACTCGACATCAACCCGGCCCGGGTGATCGCAGTCCCGACCGCCGCGGCTGCATTGTCACCCGCGCCGGCCGCCACTGGGAGTCCCGGCGCGAGCCCGAGTTCGGCGGCGACCGTGGCCATCACTGCACCCGCCGGTTGCGGGCTTTCGAAGACGGGCGGCAGCCACTGCACAGGCAGCTCGAGGGCATCAAGCATCTCGTGGGACCAGGCCCGCCGCCGAAGGTCGAAGAAGAGCGTGCCGGCCGCGTCCGACGCGTCGGTCGCGAACTGGCCGGTCAGGCGCCAACGGACGTAGTCCTTGGGCAGCAGCACCGCGGCCACACGATCGAAGTTGGCCGGTTCCTCGTCACGCAGCCATAGCACCTTCGGAGCCTGGAATCCGGTCAGGGCGGGGTTGCCGGTGATCTGGACGAGGCGGCTCGCGCCGACGCGGTCGGTGATCTCCTCGCACTGTGCGCCGGTCCGCTGGTCGTTCCATAGCAGCGCCGGCCGGATCACCTCGCCGCTGGAGTCGAGGAAGACCGACCCGTGCATCTGTCCGGTGAGACCAATCCCGACAACGTCTCGGCGGGCCTTCCGGCATTCGCCGGAGACCGCCGCGAGCACGTTGCGGGTCGCTCGCCACCAGTCCGCCGGATCCTGCTCGACCCACTGCGGCCGGGGCGTGAGAAGGGGATATTCAGACGTGCCAGCGGCAACGACGTCGCCCGCCTCATCGACAGCGACTGCGCGGGCGCCGGTGGTTCCAACATCGACGCCGATCGCCACGTTCACGTTCATATGAGCGAGGCCGTTGGAGACCGACAAGCCGACCCTCTCCGCGACGTCCGTCACAGTTGCCACGTTTGTCTCCTTGCGAAAGCGCTCTACATCCTCGCACCGCAACCCGATCGCCGAGCGCCATCGACCGAGCGTTCGCATGCTCGCCAGCGACGACTCGTCCCAGGTCGTAACGACCGGCGATCGTTCACCCCTCCGGGATGAACCTCCGACCCACTCCGATCCGTCACGGCGCATCGTGAACTGACGCCGAGGCCGGACTCGACCCTAGGACCTGGGCTGGGTTTCCTCATCGCCGTCGTTCGCTGGAGCACGGTCCACGTCGCGAACATGGCGCCTGCGGGACACGGCCACCAGCACGGCCGGCTGGTGCCCACGGTTGTACAGTGCCCGCGCGGCCAGTCCGTCTAGCCAGAAGAGGGTGCCGGCGCCCAACCGGCCGCAGACACCGCTGCGGAACTCGATGTCGATCTCGCCGCAGTCGACCTCGAGGAGCGCGCCTCGCCAGACCGCCGGCTCGTAACGCAGGCGATCGCCCGGCGGGAGCACCACGACGCGTACCTCAAGGCAAGGGGGCAAAGGCCGGCCGAACAGGTCGAGCCGCTCGCCGCCGCCGACAGGCCCGGTCATTGCTTCGGCTCAGGGCCGGTCCAGGTGAGCTGGAGTCCGAACGCTGGGAAAGTGCGGGCATCGAAGGTAGTGATCTCGATCAGCCGGCCGCTCTCGATCCGCAGCACGTCCAGGGTCGTAGCCATGAACTCCGTCTCACCCCAGGCACGGACATAGTTGGCGACAGCCGGCTGTCCATTAGCTCGAGTCGGCACCAAGCGCCAATCGCCGGGGTTGCCCACCCCGAATAGGTCGACAAAGAACGCGGCCACTGCGGGACGGCCTTCGAAGCGGGCCTGAGTTGGGGGCATGCTGAAGCGGACATCCTTGCCCAGCAGCTCGATCACTGCCGCGGCATCGGCTCGGGCATGCGCATCCATGTAGCGCTGGACCACCAGCCGCTCCTCTCTGGTTGGTGGCACCACCGGCGACCACGCGAGCCGTCCCGCCTGGCCCAGCTCCCGCAAGCGTGCCCGGGCCCGCTGCAGCGCACTGTTAACCGCGGCGACGCTGCCATTGAGCGCCTCTGCCGTCTCGCTCGCCGACCAGCCCAACACGTCCCGCAGGATCAGCACTGCCCGCTGGCTGGGAGGTAGATGCTGGACGGCGGCCAGAAACGCAAGCTCGATCGTCTCCTTGGCCACCACCGCGGCCTCCGGTTCGTCTCCGCCCGGCACCTCGTCCTCCAGCAGACGATCCGGGAACGGCTGGAGCCACGGCACCTCATCGAAGGAGGGGGCCCGCCCCGACCCGGGCGGCGCATCCAGCACACGGACGCGCCGTCGAGTCCGCTTGATCGCGTCCAGGCAGACGTTCGTCGCGATCCGGTACAGCCACGCCCGCAGGCTCGACCGTCCCTCGAAGCCGGACCGGGCCCGCCACGCGCGGAGCAGCGTGTCCTGCACCAGGTCGTCCGCGTCCTCCAGGTTGCCGACCATGCGGTAGCAATGCGCCCGCAACTCCCGCCGATACGGCTCGGTCACGGACGAGAACGCGTCAGCGCCGCCCGACCGCACCGCCGACACCACCGCCGGCTCCTCGGCCGTGCCCGCTACCTCATCGGTCGCAGCCACGACAACCGCCTCCATCCATGCCACATCGCCGAGTCCACACACAATGAGACGACACAGAAGCCAACACTCATCGCCGTGGCCCGACCATGCTGAGCACTACAACGATCATGCATTCATTTGGTGGATAAGAAATTTGGGTGACTTAATAAATCCTGCTACTCTGGTGCAATGACGGGTATCGGGCTGCGAGAGCGGAAGAAGCAGCAGACACGAAAGCTGATCTACGAGACGGCGGCGCGCTTGTTTGCAGAGCGCGGTTTCGATTCCGTGACGGTCGCCGAGATCGCGCGCGAGGCTGAGGTTTCGGAAGTGACCGTCTTCAACTACTTCCCGACGAAGGACGACCTGTTCTTCGGTGGCATGGAGTTCTTCGAGGACAGGCTGATCGCAGCCGTCCGCAGCCGTGCGCCCGGGGTGTCTGTGCTCGCCGCGTTTCGCGAACCTGTTCTTGACGGACTCGCTCGGCTCGAAACGGACGAGACCGCGCGGCTCATCGCCAAGAGTGCCGCATTGATCAACGCCAGCCCGTCGCTGCAGGTCCGGGAACGGGAACTCGTCGCCCGGTACACCGAGGTACTCGCTCGCCTCATCGCCGATGAGAGGGACGCCGAAGCCGACGACGTTGAGGCATCGGGCGTTGCGACCGCGCTTATGGGCAGCCAACGAGCACTCGTCGCCTATGTCCGGGCCCGGGTCCTCGGAGGAGAACGCGGGCCGGCCCTCGTCAAGCAGGCCCGATCCCAAGCAACACGAGTCTTCGCCCGCCTCGACCGTGGGCTGGCGAGCTACGCACCAGGGAGAGGTTGAGATGAGCGCCGATTCAGCAGATCCCGCCCCGAAGGCAAACGCGAAGGATGAGGTTGTGGCTGACCGCAGCCCTGGCCCACCCGAGAACCTTCGCCGTCGAGCACGCATCCTGCGGGTGGTCAACGTTCCGATGCGACTTGTGCTCCG
>DASYTV010000033.1:0-3814 GCA_036001885.1 Actinomycetes bacterium | reverse complement strand
TGGCAGGGATGGCGCGGACAAGGCGCTGCAGACCATTCGGTCGGCGGGACGCGACGCCCTCGGGGAGATCCGCGCCCTCGTGTCCATGCTCAGGGAAGGGTCTGCTTCGCCGGATAACGCACCCGTACCCGGCCTGGACCGTTTGGAGGAGCTCGCCCTCGCCACGAGCGCCGCGGGTGTTCCGGTCGACATCGCGGTCGAGCTGCCAGCCGGCGAGCTTTCCGAGCTTGTTGGGTTGACGACCTACAGGGTGGTGCAAGAAGGCTTGACGAATGTGGTACGCCACGCCCGGGCGCGGCGGGCGACGGTGACGGTCCGAATATGCGATCACGATCTTCTGGTGAGCGTTCGTGACGACGGCGCCGGCAACCCCAGTGCTGACGGTAGCGGCTTGGGACTGCGGGGGATGCGCGAGCGGGTCGAGTCGATGGGTGGCTCGTTCGTTGCAGGCCGAGCACCAGAGGGCGGTTGGCTCGTCGAGGCACGGATCCCCGTCGACCAGGCGAGTCCATCGTGATCAGGGTGGCGATCGCCGACGACCAGACCCTTGTACGTGCCGGCTTCGTGTCGTTGCTCGCGGCCACCGAGGACTTCACCGTTGTCGGCGAAGCGTCTGATGGCGCCGAGGCGATCGAGCTGGCTCGGGACGGGCGGCCGGACGTGTTCTTGATGGACGTGCGCATGCCGGGGGTTGACGGGCTGGAGGCAACTCGTCGGATCGCCGCCGATCCCGATCTCGCCTCTGCACGGGTGATCATCTTGACGACGTTCGAGCTCGACGAGTACGTCTTCGAGTCGCTCCGCGCCGGCGCCAGCGGCTTCCTCACCAAAGACGTGGAGCCAGAGGCGCTGCGCGCGGCTGTCCGTACCGTCGCGGAAGGTAACGCCCTGTTGACCCCGTCGGTAACTCGCCGGGTGGTGGATGCGTTCGCGTCGGCACCACATCGAATGCCTGATACCTCCCGTCTAGAGCTCTTGTCGGACCGTGAGCGGGACGTGCTGGCGCTCGTGGGCGAGGGTCTCTCGAACCAGGAGATCGCCGCGCGGCTCTATATGAGCCCGCTCACCGCCAAAACACACGTCTCCCGGATCCTGCAGAAGCTTGGCGCCCGTGACCGCGCCCAGCTCGTCGTCATCGCGTTCCAAACCGGCATCGCTTCCCTATAGCTAGCCCGCGTCGCTGCTACTTCGGGGGGAGTACAGCCGACGCCTCCTTCGGGCGGACGACGTCTCCAACCGGTGGTCCATAGCGTCGAGCGCATGCGAACTCGATGAGCACCTCTGCGTTGCCTTCCGGACGTATTGGCGGCGTCCGCGTGCCGTCATCGCCCCGGCTCGTCTGACCACCGACCCACGAAAGGACGTCCTGTGTCCAACCCCCCGTCCAGCGGCAACCGGCCCGTGGCTGGTTTGGTACGCCGCTTTCTCGACGGCGTGATCGGCTTCGTCCTCGGCTACCTGACAGTGGAGATCACCATCGGGGTGGCCGTCGCGACTGCCACCGACGTTCCTACCGCCGTATGGAGCGCGGTCCCGCTGGCTGGCGGCATCGCCGGAGCCGTCTTCGCCGTCAGACGAGCCCGCAGGACCCAGTGACGAGTCGGCCGACTCGCGGCGCAACGCGGCCCGATGGCACCGGCCTATGGAGAGGACATGAAGCAACGCCACCACCCCAGTTTGTCTAGTCCAACGCGGCGCGAAGTCCTGGGTCTCCTTGCACTCGGCGCGGCCGCGGTGGCCGTCGGCGGATGTGACGACCAGGCTCCCCCCAGCCCGGTACGCAGCGTCCGGTTCAAGCAGCGGCTCTGGATCCCGCCTGAGGCCCGGCCACGGGTCGACGCCTCCGGCGGATGGGAGTTCAACCTCACCGCCAGGACGGGTCAGCGCGAGTTCGTCCCCGGCAAGGCAACCCAAACGTGGGGAATTAACGGCGACTATCTGGGCCCAACCCTGCGAGCTCCTCGGGGACAGCAGATCACGATCAACGTACGGAACCTGCTTCCCGAGACGACCACGATGCATTGGCACGGTGCGCACCTGCCGGCGGCCGCCGACGGCGGGCCACATCAGCCGATCGATCCAGGCGCCACCTGGTCACCGACCTGGCAGATCAACCAGCCCGCGGCGACGCTGTGGTATCACCCGCATCCGCACGGCCACAGCGAGATGCACGTTTACCGAGGGCTGGCCGGGATGTTCATCATCGACGACGAGGACGAGGCGACGCTCCCGCTGCCCAGGACCTACGGCGTTGACGACATCCCGGTAATCATCCAGGACAAGCGATTCGGGCCGGACGGTCAGCTCGACGGATCCGATCACACACCAGTCGGGCTGCTCGGCGACACGATTCTCGTCAACGGAACGGTCGGACCCTACTTCCATGCCACAACCGAGCTGATCCGCCTACGGCTACTCAACGCCTCGACTGCACGGGTGTACAACCTTGGGTTCACCGACGGACGCCGCTTTAGCGTCATCGGAACCGACGGTGGACTGCTCTCCGCGCCGCACCCGACCGACCGCGTGCAGTTGGCACCCGGGGAACGCGCCGAGATCGTCGTCCGGCTGGCGTCAGGCGAGAAGGCTGTCTTGCGCTCGTACCGCCCAGAGCTCGGCACTATCCCGGGAATGGCGCTCATCTCGGGTGGACTCGACGCCTTCGACGTCCTCCAGCTGCGGGCCGGCTCCTCATCCCGACGCTCAACCGCCGTCCCGCGGCGGTTGTCCGATCGCTCCCCGGTAGACGCCGGGTCGGCTGTCGCCACCCGTACCTTCTTCCTGGCGGGGCGGCAGATCAATGGCAAGCAGATGGACCTTGAGCGGATCGACGAGGTCGTCACGCTCGACACCACCGAGATCTGGGACGTGATCAACCTCGACGCCCAGCCGCACAGCTTCCACGTCCACGGCCTGCAGTTCCGGGTCGCCGATGTGGCGGAAGCACAGCCACCTCCGCTCCTGGACGGGCGCAAGGACACGGTCTTCCTGCCTCCTGGCGTTCCGGTACGGCTCATCCTGCACTTCGCCGACTATGCAGATCCCGCCCGGCCATTCATGTACCACTGCCACATGCTCTTCCATGAGGACCACGGAATGATGGGCCAATTCCTGGTGGTGGCTCCGGGACAGCAGCCCGGCCAGCCAGCGGACGTCCCGAGCAACCACGAGCACCACCACTGACCCGCAGCTGTTCCAAGCTAGGCCAGGCGCTGCAATACCAACGCATCCCTCTTCGACCGGAACGTCTCAGAGAGCCGGTGGGCCGACGGACGATCCACTCAGTCGCCGCGTTGGACGGCGGTTCCGCCGCACGTACTCGCTCTGTACATGACAGTACGGTCATTCGACGGTCATACGGTCACGGACTGTGAGATCCTGACCAACTACGAGCAACGGGGGGAAGATGACCTACAACACGAATGCCATGCTCCGGACCTGGCGCGCCCGAGTTTTAATCGGCGCCGTGCTCGCTGTCCTGACCGCTGCCGTGCTTGGCGGCTCGGCGCCGACGGCCTCCGCGGATTCGCCGGCGACTGCCGTGCTGGACTGGAACAAGCACGCCCTGGACGCGCTCGCGAACCCGCCGACCGCCGGCACGCCTGGTGCGGGCATGACGCCGCCGGTGCAAGCCGTACATCTGGCGATAGTCCAAGGCGCTGTCTACGACGCTGTGAACGCGATCGACGGTGGATACGAGCCGTACCTCGAGGGTCTTCCGTCGGCCCCCGACTCGGCCTCTGAGGCCGCGGCCGCCGCAACGGCCGCCCACGACGTGCTCGTGGCGGTGCTGAACCAGGCGCCGCTGACCGCG
>DASYTV010000032.1:0-11884 GCA_036001885.1 Actinomycetes bacterium | reverse complement strand
CTGTCCGTGGCCATGAAAAAGTCCCCACTGGTGGCCAGGTCTGAGTCCCCGGTTTTGGCCAGGTAGAAGTCCCCACTCTTCGTTCGTCGTGTCGCATGGGCTTTGAGGCCCTGCGTGGTGACGGTGGCGGTGCCAACCAGCCACATCACCACGCAGGGGACTCCATTGAAGAGCGCGAGGGAACGGATGGACGTGATTGCCGCGTATCGAGACGTGGGCAGCTATCGGGGGGCGGCCGCGATCTGCGGGACGACCCACAAGACGGTGAAGAGGATCATCGAGGCCCACGAGGCCGGCGGAGCGGTGCCCGAGCGGACGCCGCGGGCCCGGAACTATGACGAGGTCGCCGACCTGGTCGCGAGGCGGGTCAAGGACACTTCGGGTCGGATCTCGGCCAAGCGGCTGTTACCCGCTGCGCGGGCGGTGGGCTATAGCGGGTCGGCGCGGAACTTCCGCCGGCTGGTCGCCGATGCCAAGCGGGCGTGGCGGCAAGGCCATCCGCGGGGCCGGCGGCCGGGGGTGTGGACGCCCGGGGAAACGCTGCTCATCGACTGGGGCGTCCAGGACGGGGTGCACGTGTTCTGTGCGGTGTTGGCCTGGTCGCGGTTTCGGTTCATCCGGTTCGCCGCCGACGAGAAGGCCGCCACGACGCTGGCGATGCTGGCCGAGTGCTTCGAGGTCCTCGGCGGCGTGCCCAAGGTCGTGCTGGCCGACCGGATGGGCTGCCTGAAGGGCGGCGTGGTCGCAGGCGTGGTCGTCCCGACCCCGGACTATGTCCGGTTCGCCACCCACTACCGGTTCCGGCCCGACTTCTGCGAGGCCGCCGACCCGGAGTCCAAGGGGATGGTGGAGAACCTGGTCGGCTACGCCAAACACGACCTGATGGTCCCGCTGCGGATGAACGCAGCACCGGTGGCCCAGGTCGCCGTGGACCTGAGGAGCGCGAACGAGGCGGCCAAGGCGTGGTGCGCTGAGGTCAACGCCGCGACTCATTCGGAGATCTGTGCGATCCCGGACCGGCGGCTGGCCACCGAGCGTGGTCTGCTCGCCGCGTTGCCGTCGCTGCGTGCGGAGTTCGGTGCGAAGCCGACCACCCGCAAGGTCGACAAGCTGTCCTGTGTCCGGTTCGGCTCAGCCCGGTACTCGGTGCCGGTCCGGCTGATCGGGCACACCGTCACGGTGCTGGTCGAGGGCCGGGTGCTGCGGGTCGTCGAGCCGGTCACCGGGGAGATCCTCGCCGACCATGCGCTGGTCGCGCCGGGAGAGACCAGCATCGTCGATGATCACTACGGCGGCCCCCGCCCCGACAAGCCGCGCCGCGCGGCACGGCCCAGAACCCAGGCCGAGAAAGCGTTCCTCGGGTTGGGGCCGGTCGCGGAGGCGTTCCTGACCGGTGCCGCCGCGGCCGGTGTCACCAAGCTGCCCGGCGAGATCAGCGAGATCTTGACCCTGCAGGCAGCGCACGGCACCGACCCGCTGCTGATCGCGTTGGAACGGGCGGTGGCGTTCAGCCGGTGGCGGGCCGCGGACGTCCGATCGATCCTGGCCGCCGCGGGTGCCGCACCCACCCCACGCCCAGCCGGGCAGGCACTCGTGTTGACCTTGCCGAGCGTGCCGACCCGGTCGCTGGAGGCCTACCGTATCGACGGCAACGGGGCTGACGTGTCATGACCGCGACCACGCCACCACCCTTGCCGGCCGACCTGACCGAAGGGTTGAAGCGGTTGAAGATGGCCGCGATGCGCCGGCTGGCACCCGAGCTGCTCGTCACCGCGAAGACCCAGCGGTGGAACCCCGAGGAGTTCCTGCGCACCCTGGTCGAGGCCGAGATCACCGCCCGCGACGCCTCGAACGCCCGGACCCGGCTCAGGCAGGCGGCGTTCCCGGTCACCAAGACCCTCGAGGACTTCGACGTCAGCGCCTCCTCGATCCCGAAGGCGACATTCGACTACCTGAGCTCCCTGGAGTGGGTGCGGGCAGCCGAGAACCTCTGCCTGATCGGACCGGCCGGCACCGGCAAGAGCCACATGCTGGTCGCCCTCGGCATCGCCGCCGTCGAGGCAGGGCACCGGGTCCGCCACTTCACCGCCGCCGAACTCGTCGAAACCCTCTACCGCGGACTCGCCGACAACAGCGTCGGCCGAGTGATCGACACCCTGCTGCGCAACGACCTCGTCCTGGTCGACGAGCTCGGGTTCGCACCCCTGGACGACACCGGAGCACAACTGCTGTTCCGGTTCGTCGCCGCCGCCTACGAACGCCGGTCCCTCGGCATCGGAAGCCACTGGCCCTTCGAGTCCTGGGGCCGGTTCCTGCCCGAACACACCACCGCCGTCAGCATGCTCGACCGGCTCCTGCACCACTGCCACACCGTCATCACCGACGGCGACAGCTACCGCATGAAACAAGTCCGAGGACGAGGAGGAATCAAGACCAAAACCAGCTGATCAACCCACGAAGAATGGCGACTTTTAGTTGGCCACCAGCGGCGACCACGACTTGGCCGTTGACAGCCGCCCGTGGCGGCGCTCGAGGCCGGGATAGACCTACGGCGGGGGCAGGCAAGAGCGGCAGTCGCCGGGTGCACCTGACCCTCGCGTGGCGGTCCGGGCGATCATGTATCGGCCGTGATCAAGCGATAATCTTCACTGCGGATGGCGACAGCGCCAGCCGCCGAGCGCCCGTAGCTCAGTGGATAGAGCGACGGACTTCTAATCCGAAGGTCGCAGGTTCGAATCCTGCCGGGCGCGCGGGACGAAACAGTCTATTTCACCCGATAAAGATCGTCGATTGGCTTCCCACGGGCGTTCCAGGCCTCTCCTAGATCGCTCTGGCAAAGTGCTGGATCTTTCGGTGTACGCAGATGCTGGGGCGGCGCGCGCGGCGCCTACTTAGGCTTCTCGCGTGAATGAGGGCGACCTGCCCGCGCTGCTCCGCCAGCACGCCTTGAGGAACTCGGTGCCGGGGGCGGCAATCGGGATCCTTCGCGAAGGGGCGGCCACAACCGCTTATTACGGAGTCACAGACGTGACGACCGGCGAGCCGGTCACATCGGAGACGCGCTTCAGCGTTGGATCTTTGACCAAGTCGATGGTCGGGACGGTGATCGCCCGCCTCGTGGAAACAGGCCGGTTGTCACTAGGTGATCCAGTGGTGGCGTACGTGCCGGAACTGCGCGGAAGCGGCTGGGCCGAACCCGCGACGCTCCGAGACCTTCTTGCGAATCGCTCCGGCCTGCCATTGCGCGCCGAACTGGAGTTCGGCTTTGACAGCCGAAAGGACGTGGACGACCGCGCGCTCTCACGGCTGGCGGCGGATGTCGCCGCGGGCGCGCCTATGGCCGGCTTTTGGTCGTACACAAACGTCGGCTGGTGCTTGCTCGGGCGCGTGATCGAAACAGCGGCGGACGCAGCTTGGGAGGACGCAATGCGGCACCACCTGTTCGAAAGGGCAGGTATGCGCGAGACGACCTTCGCGAACGATGCCGCGGTGAAGCGGCGCGCATCGGGCCATGAGGTCACCGCCGACGGTCCTGTGCCGGTCGAGCCGTTGGTCGCCCGCGCCTACGGACCTGCCGGTACGAGTGTCGTCTCGACTGTCGCGGACCTCCTTCGGTTCGCTGCATTGCACCTGGAGGACCCTTCGCTCGCTGCCTTGCGTACCGTGCAGGCGGAGACCGCAATCTATGCCTGGCTCGATTCCTGGTGTCTCGGCTGGGCCTGGTTCAACTGGCGGGGTGGTCAGGTCTGGGGGTGGGATAGCGTCGTCAACGGGGAGCGGTCAGTTCTCCGGATCGTGCCGGAGCACAAGGCCGCCGTTGTCTTGATGACGAACAGCAGCACCGGGCGTGCGATGTATCGCTCACTCTTCGCCGATCTCATGGAATCGTTGTTCGGGATCAGCGTGCCGCCACTGCGCCTCGATGCATCACCAGGAATAGCCGGAGACCTCTCGCGCTTCGCCGGCGTCTACGCATGGCCGGACCGGCATGTTGAAGTCACGGCCTCCGGAGGAGGGCTCTTCATCAAGGACGAGGGCGACAAAACTGAGCTGCGCCCGCTCGATGAGCGAACCTTCCTCGTTGACCCGACGGATCCGGATAACCCGACGGTGACGTTCGGAGCATTCGATGCGAGCGGCCGGCCACAGGTGCTGTACATCATGCTCTGGGGACTTCCCCGTCTCGACGCGTGATTGTCCGCTCAGCGACGGGATTACTGGAGGGATCAACGCGATGCAGGTCGAGGTGAACGGGACGCGACTGTGGTTCGACGCGGATGGGCCGGCAGTCGTGCCCCACGGGAGCGAGATGCTGCAACGGCCAACGGTGGTGCTGGTTCACGGCGGCCCTGGAGTCTATGACCACTCGTACTTCAAGCCCGACTTCGGTTCACTCACCGAGCATGCGCAGGTTATCTACCTCGATCTGCGTGGGCACGGGCGGTCGACCTGGGGAGACGCTGCCGCGTGGAGCTTCGAAGCATGCGCGGATGACGTCAGCGCATTTTGCGACACGCTCGGGATAAAGAGGCCGATCGTCTTTGGACACTCGATGGGAGGACCGATCGTCCTCCTGTACGGCGCGCGCCACCCGGGACATGCGGCCGGACTCATTGTCCAATCGGGATTCGCACGGTGGGACCCGCAGCGGATGGTCGAGGGCTTCCGCCACGTCGCAGGCGACAAAGTCGCTGAGATCGCGGAGCGCGCCTACGGTGGCGATGAGGTCAGCGAGGAAGAGTGGGCTGGTGTCTATGCCGCCTTCGGCCTGCAGGTCCCAGACGAGGAGCGAGAGTCTGGCACGCCAAAGAACCTCGAGCTCAACTCCTACGGGATGGACCTCATGCGCCGACTCGACATCGTCGACCAGCTGAGCCGTGTGGACTCTCCCACACTCGTGTCAGTTGGCGAGCTCGACCCTGTGACACCTGTCGCCGCCGCCGAAGAGATCGTTGGCGCTCTGCCTGAGGGCATCGCGCGGCTCGAGGTCATTGCCCGAGCCGGCCATTTCACCTGGTTGGACGCTCCGGACCGTTTCTGGCCGATCATTATCGAGTTCGTCCAGGGCAGGATCGCACACGAACGGGTCCACCCGACGTTGTCTGAGAACGGACAACCGGTCGGCTCCGGCGCCAAGGCTGGCGGCGTTCCCTAGCTGGGGCGTCGTCGCGGTTTGAGCCGCTTTGCTTGACCAGTCGAAGCGGCTAACAGGTCAGGCGGCCACGCTGCGCGCGCGGCACAGCTGATGGGCACACCCCTGTGCGATTCTGTCTGGCGACGGCTGTGGCGCGATCTCACGCCTCCGACCGCCGCAAGCAAAGGGCTTGCAAAGGCGTCGAGAGCCAAATGAGCCGCCGAGGTCCACAATGCGGGCACGGGCTGACGCGACGCGGTAGTGCACCGGGAGACATGAATCGAGCGTGGTCGCGGCAGGAAGGGGCGCGATGGCAGGCGAGATCATCGGCAGGCGGGAGGAACTGCTGGCGCTCGAGGCGTTCTTGGAGGCTGTGCCTGCCGGCGGTCAGGCACTGCTACTGGAGGGCGATGCAGGGATCGGCAAGTCCGCGCTCTGGTCCGAGGGGCTGCGTCTAGCGCGCGAGCGCAGCTTCCGGATGCTTACGGCGCGCACCACCCGTTCCGAGACGCAGGTCGCGTTCGCGACCGTCGGCGATCTGCTCGCACCGGCGTTGGAAGCAATGCTGCCGCGCTTGGTGCCGGTTCAACGGCGCGCGCTCGAGGTCGCATTGCTCCTACGCGAGTCAGACGGACGGCCTCCGGACACGCGCCTGCTCGGGCTTGCGCTCGTCGCCGTCGTTCGTACGCTCGCTCAGGACGGACCGCTTCTCGTCGCGCTCGACGACGTGCAGTGGATCGACGCGAGCTCCGCCGAGGTACTGAGGTTCATGCTGCGGCGCCTGGAGGGCGACAGGGTGGGCGTGCTCGCGACCGTGCGCGAACGGCCCGTCGAGGCGCCTCTCGAGCTCGATCGAGCCTTCGCAGCGTTCCAGCGGCTCGCGGTCGAGCCGCTTTCCGTCGGTGCGGTCCATCGGCTCCTCTGGGGTCGGCTTGCGCTCAACCTGCCGCGACCGGATCTAATGCGCGTGCACGACATCGCGCGTGGAAACCCGTTCTTCGCACTCGAGCTCGGGCGCGCGATCGGCAGGAGGGCGATCCGCGTGGATAGCGCGAACGTCACGCTGCCCGAGAGCTTGAGCGCCCTCGTGATGGAGCGGTTGCGCGCGCTGCCAGCGCGTGTCCGCGAGACGCTCGTTGCTGTCGCCGCCGTTGCAGCTCCCTCGGTGACGTTGCTCGAGCCGCTGGCGGCTGCCGTTGTCGACGACATCGAGTTCGCCGAGAAGCAAGGCGTGGTCCAGCTCGACGGCGACCGGATCCACTTCACGCATCCACTACTCGCCCCCGCCTGCTATGCGGCGATGCCGCTACACAGAAGGCGTCGGCTCCACCGCCGCCTGGCCGAACTGGATGTCGATCTCGAAGAGCGCGCCCGCCATCTCGCGATCGCCGCCACCGGTTCCGATGGAGAGATCGCAGCAGCGCTCGATGCGGCGGCGACCCACGCGCGTGCGCGCGGCGCTGCGCAGGCAGCGGCAGAGCTCGCCGAGCGCGCGGTCGCGCTCACTCCGCTGTATGCGCTCGAGAGCATCAACCGACGCCGCATCACTGCCGCCGAGCACTGCCGGTATGCGGGCGACCGGGAGAAGGCGGCCCTCCTGCTCGAGGAGGTGGTCGGCTCCTCTCAGCCCGGTCGGGTCCGAGCCGAGGCCCTCACCCAGCTCGCTGGCGTGCGCGGGATGGCACAGGGCTTTCCTGTGGCCATGAATCTCTTGAGCGCAGCTCTCGCCGAGCCCGGCCTCGAGTCCAGCCAAGAGGTGAACATCCTCTGCGAGCTCGCGTGGATGGCGCATGTTGCGGGGGACAACCAAGCCGGCGCTCGATATGCCGACGCCGGGCTTGCGCTCGCCGAGCAGCTGGTGGACCCGGCGACCCTCGCGATCGCGCTTGCAGCGGTGGCGCAAAACAGGTTCGCGCGCACAGGGGTCATCCGGCACGACCTCCTCGACCGTGCGCTGGAGCTCGAGCAGACCCTCGATGGCGAGGGCTACGCGGCCGCACGCTGGTCGTCGTGGCATGTCGGTTTGCCAATGCGCCTGTCCCCGTCGCGCGTCACGCTCGCGCTCCTGCTCGGCCGCTCGGATCGCCACGACGAGTCGCGCACACTGTGGAGAGGGCTGACCGCCGAGGCCACAGAGCGGGCCGACCCCGACGCTGTCAGGTGCCTGTTTCACCACGCCCAGATGGAGGTGACGTCTGGCGCCTGGGACACGGCCGCGGAACTGTGCGACGAGGCAATCCCGCTCGCTCGCCAGATCGGCCTGGAGGTGTTCGAGCCGCTCTGCCTGTCGATTCTTGCCGAGATCGACGCCTACCGAGGTGAGACCGAGAAGGCGCGCAGGGAGATCGCCGAACTGCTCCAAGTCGTCGAGACAGCGAGGTTTAGAATGGCCGCCTTTCGCCTGCGGATCGCACTCGCCGTCCTCGAGCTTTCACACGACGATGCCGACGCGAGCTGGCGGCAAGTCGCACCCTTGTTCCACAACGTCGAGGAGCTGGACGGGTACCTCGCCCAGCTGGCGGGCTCGGCTGCGATCGAGGCTCTGGTTGCGATCGGCGACCTTCGCCAGGCGGAGCGGCTGCTCGTACAAATCGATCGACGCGCAGCGGACGGAGACACGGCTCTCCGCCCGCTCGTCCTCCGCTGCCGCGGACTTCTCCTCGCCGCGCAGGGCGAGCACGAGCGGGCGACCGCTTCGCTCGAGGCGGCGGCTCGCGCGCCGGAGCCACCCCAAGGGGTGAACCCCTTCGAGCTCGCTCGCACGCTCCTCGCGCTCGGGACGGTGCAGCGCCGGGCGCAGCGCAAGCGCGTCGCTCGCGAGACCCTCGAACAGGCCGTCGGGATCTTCGACCGGCTCGGTGCACGACTCTGGTCGGAGAAGGCGCGCTCGCAGCTGCGGCGCATAGGCGGGCGCACCGCTTCGGAGGACCTTCTCTCGGAGACCGAGCGCCGGATCGTCGAGCTCGTCGTCGCCGGCCGCAGGAACAGCGAGGTGGCCGCCGAGCTCAGCCTGAGCCCGAACACGGTCGCCTGGAACCTGTCGAAGGTCTATCGCAAACTCGGTGTCAGCTCGCGAACGGGGCTTGCGGCACGCGTCGGCGCGACGCGGGAGTAAATCCACAAGTTCGTGCGGTTGATGGCTCCGCGTTGCGGCGGGATCGTCAACGCGATGCCGATCTACTTCGTGGAGCGCTACCTCCCAGGACGCAACCGCGCGTGGCTTGAGGCCGCGCTCGCCCGGCTTCGCGGGCAACGAGCCCGGGCGGTGCATCTGGGCTCGACATACGTCCCTGCGGACGACTCGTGTTTCTGCCGGTTCGAGGCGGAGAGCGCAGACGACGTCAGGGACGCGAACGAGATCGCCGGTGTGCCGTTCGCGCGGATCGTTGCGGCCGAGGAGATCGGCATCGTGCAACCACCACCTATCGAGAAAGGAGACCGGTGATGAAGCGCATATTGGCGCTCGTCTTCGCAGTCGTCGCCGGGATCGTGGCGACCGCGGGCTCGGCCACGGCGACGGAACGGAGCGGAGCTCTGCACGTCACGAAGGAGTGCTCGCAGTACGACCTCACAGTGGGGTCCTTCTGCACGATCACGTCCTCGAACATCCACGCGATCAAGCGCGGAATGAAAGTGGTCTATCTCGCAGCTCCTGCCAACGGCGTGCTGGACAGCGACGTCGTCCTCTCGTTCCCGCACGGGAGCGCCGCGTTCGGCCACGTCCTGCTCGACTTCACGAAGCTTCAGGGTCGGGTGACGTTCTCGGGCGGGACCGGCAAGTTCACCGGCTTCCACGCGGAGGCCGATGTTTCCCTCGACTCGACCGGCGTGTGGCACTGGGACGGGACCTACAGCTTCACCAGGTCCGACGACGAGTGAGCGCGCGGACCTGAAGCGGACGCTTCCCGGCCCGTAGACCCGGGTCGGGAAGACCGCCCTTAGCCATGAGGACTCACGGAGCAGAGCTATCCGCTGCGCTTCCGATCCGTGCGAGCTCGGTGAGGAGTGCATTCGGGTCAGGCCGCCGGCCGAGTACACCGCGGAGTACGTCACCGGAGGACCGCTCCAGTCCCCAGCGATAGATCCGCTCCGATACCCATTCGTACCAGCCGGTGTCGCCTCGTACCCAGTCGCCGCGCTCGGCGCGGATTGTGGCACGCAGGTCGGCCGCCAGGATCGGACCGATCGCATAGTTGACCATGTAACCCGGCTCTTGAACGAGCTGGCCGCGCATCGCCCACCACGACCATTCGGGGTGCGGCGCGATGCCCAGATAGGTGGATGTCAGGTCGGTCCAGACGTCGTTGGGCCGCCGGTGGGGATCGGCGTGTAGGCGGATCTCAAAGAGGGCCCAACAGATGTCGAGGACAACCTCGGCGTACCGGCCACGCAAGGACACTGCCTCCGGCGCAGCGACGCCAAGCCACTGCTGTTGCCAGGCGGGCTCCGCGGTGTCGAGAGCAGTCAGCTCGGCCAGTGCCTCGGTGAAGGCGTCGCTGTCCGGCCAATCGGCGAATGCCGGGCGAGTACGGATCGCGGCGAGGTGGATCGCGTGCCCGGTCTCGTGCACGAGCTCGGTCAACTCGCCCAGACCGCCGCGCGTATAGGTCCCGATAACCCACGGCTCGGCACGGAGCCATCGATCGCCCGTTGTTTCGCGCGGCCTCCTGCCGAAGGTCGTGTACGCCACCGGCATGGGCGGACGGCCCGCTCGCGGGTCGATATCAAAGCGGATGCCGAGCTGCGCAGGAGCCGCGCCGAGCGATGCGTGGTACGCGTCGGACAGCGACCGTAGCCGCTCGACGGGGATCGCTTGCGCCAGTACCCGTCCGGCCGCACCAGCGGCATACCACCAATCCCATGGTGCGATCGGCTCAGCCGGCCGGGCCAAGGTCTGCCAGGTATCGAGGATCTCGACGAGCAGCGGCTCCATCGCGCCAGGGTCGAAGCCCAGCGCGCGGGCATTGGCGCTCACCGGCGACCTGCCGCTGGCCCAGCGATCAGCGCTACACAGCAGCAACCTCTTGTACGGACTGGTGCTGTCGGCATCGCCGTCAATCGAACGCCAGACCGGCTGAAGCGAAAGGAAGAGCTCACGCCGCCGTACCGAACTCGGTTCCACGGCAAGCGCCCCGAGGACAGCGAGCCGCGTGAGCGAGGTTCCGCCAACATCGACCGCGGACTGAGCTTCTGAGTAGCGATCCAGGATCTGCCGAGATATCCGTTCAAGATCGTCGGTTGGATCACTTCCCTTTGGCGCACCATCCGCAGCCTGCTGCCTGCCCTGCGTCTCCAGCGCCTCGCTCACCCATTGCTGCATCGCCAGTAGCGCGCGTACGTCCTCATCACCCTGCTTGTCGGCGGCAACTTGCTCGAGGGCGTACTCCAGTTCCACGAGTGTCGTGGCAGCCTGGTGCCCTGACTGGGCAGCCGCCAGGCCGAGAGCCTTGGCTATATCAGCCGCATCGAAGGCGTCGCGTACGTCGAGGAAGCGCGCCTCAGCGCGGGCCAAGCTCGTCGCAGGCATTCTCCTCCATCCACGCGCCTTTGAGAGCCGCTGAAGTGCCCTCGACGAGATCCGGCGCGTGCAGCACTAGCCTTCAGAATGACCTCTGCCCAGGGTGCTCACCGACGAGCCCGGGGCGAGGGCCGGCGGCCCGCGATGGCGGATGAAGGGATCGACTGAGTCAGCATGAGATTCGACCAGCACACGCTCGTGCTCCTGGTGCGCCCAACCGACGCCCCTGAGCTTTCCGATGACGAGGCGAACGCCCTTCAGGATGCTCACCTGGCTTTCCGGGCCGACCTCTATGAGAAGGGTTACATCATCGCGGGCGGGCCGCTGGTTGATCAGGACGACGAGCGTTTGCGCGGAATTTCCGTGATGTCGGTGGACCAGGACACCGCGCGCCGGCTTTGCAGCGAAGATCCGTCAGTCAAAGCTGGCCGGCTCGCGGTAGAGGTTATGACGTGGATGATGCCTGCAGACAATATCCGCTTCGAGCCGGCGCCACCGCCGCGTTCCATGGCGGAGGCGGCAGAGGACTGATCGGTAACATCGGCTTTCCTCCGTGCGCCTCACGGCCACCACCCTGCAAGTTCTGTCCACACCTTCGGAATGTCACCAGGGTTGATGCGCTGGAGCGCACTATAATCGAAGGTATGTTCGAGCCTGCGGGTGGTGACGAGACGCCGGGGCCGGTTCCTGGACCGGGCTGGGATCCCGACGGTGGCCTTGCCGGCCCGCCCGGTGCGGGGCTCGACGCGGTTGGGAGCGGATTCACCGCCGGTGACGGCTCCGACCCCGATGGCGCCGGCTGGGACGGATCACTTGGGTGGCTGACCGCGATGGATCTTGCCGGCGCCGATGACCCGCCGGTCGAGCACGAGCTGTGGCCGGACCGCGACAACGGGCCGTGGCCGGACCTGGAGTCGGGTCGGTGGCGGGACGAGGCTGCGGGGCCGGAGCGGGATCCGACGCTGTGGCCGGGTGGGGATGCCCGGGTGGGGTGGCCGGTCTTCGGGGAGGTGCCGCCGTCGGCGCAGGTCGCGGCGCTGCTTACCTCGGTGGGTGTCGGGGATTTGGACGAGTTTGATCTCGTGGAGGCGGTCGCGGCGTGGGAGCGGCAGGCGGCGTTCGCCCACGCCCAGCAGGTCAAGGCGCTCGCCGAGCTCGTGTCGCGGCCCATGTTCGCCCGCCTGTCGAGCCTGCGCGACGGTCTCGATCCGGTGCGGGGGGCGGCGTTGGAG
>DASYTV010000031.1:0-11071 GCA_036001885.1 Actinomycetes bacterium | reverse complement strand
CAGTACGCCGGGCTCCCTGCGGCCTTGCCATGCATCCAGCGGTCCTCCGGCCAACAGAGGACATGAGACAATTAGCGGCGACTGGCCGGTGGGGGTCGGCGTGCGACGCCGGGTGGCCGTGTATCGGTGGCTGCGGCGCTTGGTGAGATCGTCAGGGTTTCCAGTTGAGGCGGCGGCGGGCAGCGCGAACGTGCGGACCGGCACGAACCGAGAGGGGAATCAACAGAATCGCGCGGCGCAGGGCGCGAGCGACGGTTGTGACCCGCCGGGGAGCGGCCTGTCTGGCGCCGTACAGCTGCTGCGCCCACGACGGCAACATGGCGAAGCAGAGCCAGACGGCCGGGCGCCACATCAGGAGACGGACCGGGGCAAGCCAGGCCGGGAGCGGCGGCCGCGCGATGAAGTCGTACACGTCACGTGCCTCAGGTGTGAGCCTCAGCACCGGTCGCATCCGCTGGAAGTAGGCGGCGAGGCCGGCCGCGGTATCCGGGACGGTGTCCGGGTCCAGCCCGACGAGTTCGGCCGACCGGCGCTGCTCGGCGACATACCGGTCCGCTTCACCCTCGCTCAAGGCGAGCCCGGCGCGCCTGACGACGGTGAGGTACGACTCGATTTCTGCGCAGTGGATCCACCGGAGCAGGTCAGGGTCGTCGATCCGAAAGGCCGTCTCGGAGTCGGGATCGAAGCCGCGCAGCCGCAGGTGGACCGCCCGCACCTTGGCCCCGGCACTGGTGGCCTCAGCCGTGGTGCCGTACGTCCTCGTGCCGACGTAGTTGGCGGTTCGCATGAGCCGGCCCCACGGATCACGGCGAAAGTCCGAGTTCTGCGCCACCCCACGGACGGCCAGCGGATGCAACGCCTGCAGGTACAGCGCCCGGACCCCGGCCACCCACATGAAGGGATCCGCATGCAGCCGCCAGGTCACAGACCCGGGGCCGAACAGGCCCGGATCCGGCCCACTACCCGTGCCGGCAGCCGAGGTCACGACCTGATCATCAGCACCCGCCATCCCTCGAGTGTCCCGCGGAGTGCCGCCGGCCGGGCGACTGCGCCGTCTGCCGGCCGGAAACCAACCTCAGCCGGGAGACGTCGACGGTTCCCCTACTTTTCCGACAACCTGCGCGGTCCGCGCGAGCCCGATCGTTTGCCAGGAGCGTTGCCTGGACAAGCGATCCACAGGAGGATCACGGGATGAAGCCCGCGCCGTTCGGGTACCACCGGCCCACAGATCTCGACGAAGCGCTCGATGCCCTCGCCAGGACCAAGGGCAAGGTTCTCGCGGGTGGCCAGAGCCTGATCCCGATCTTGAACATGCGGCTCGCCGAGCCGGCCGACATCGTCGACATCAATCGCCTGAGCGAGCTGGCGTTCATACGGACCGAGAACGGCGGAGTGCGGATCGGCGCGCTCGCCCGGCACAGCGAGGTCGAGCGCGATGGCACGACCGCCGCGCGGCTCCCGATCCTGGAGCAGGCGCTGCACCTCGTGGCGCACCCGGTCATCCGCAACCGAGGCACCGTCGTGGGCAGCTTGGTTCATGCCGATCCGGCCGCCGAACTGCCCGCCGTGCTCAGGCTGCTCGGAGGTTCGCTCACCCTGGCCCGCGCCGGCGGCGCGACGAGGACCGCTCCAGCAGCCGAATTCTTCCTCGGGCCGCTCGAATCGGCGATCGAGCCGGATGAGCTCGCCACGTCCGCCTACTTTCCGGTGCCACCCGGGCGCACCGGGATGGACATCAGCGAGCTGTCCCGCAGGCACGGTGATTTCGCGCTCGCCGGCGTCGCGACCTTGGTCACCGTCGACGACGAGCGCCGGGTCGACACTGCCAAGGCCGCGTGCTTCGGCGTCGGCGCGACACCGGTGCTTGTCGACCTGTCTACTACGGTCAGTCGACTCGTGCCCGGCTCGGCAGCGGACGACGGCCAGGACTGGGCCGCCGCGAGCGACCTCGTCCGCGCCACGATCGACCCCGATGAGGACATCCACGCGACTGCCGCCTACAGGCGACATCTGACCGGCGTGCTCACTGCGCGGTCGCTGCAAGCTGCATGGTCACGCGCCGTGGGGGAGATCCAGTGAACAGCGGGAGCCCGAGCGCGACGGGTAGGAGTAGCAAACCTGACGGCCTCGGCATCTGGGAGGTCAGGTGACACAGACGAGCACAGGCGAGCGCCTCGACGTCACGATGATGGTGAACGGCGTACAGCGGAGCGCGACCGTCGAGGCGCGACGCCTCCTGTCGGACTTCCTGCGTCACGACCTCGGTCTTACCGGTACCCATGTGGGGTGCGAGCACGGCGTCTGCGGATGTTGCACCGTCCTCATGGACGGCGAGCCCGTCCGATCCTGCCTGATGCTCGCCGCGACCGCCGATGGGCATGCCGTGACGACGGTCGAGGGCCTGACCGAGCCCGACGGCACGCTCGGCCCGGTCCAGCAGGCGTTCATGGAGTGCCATGGACTGCAGTGCGGCTTCTGTACGCCGGGGTTCCTGACGACGGTGACGGCACTGCTCACGGCCAATCCTGACCCGAGCGAGAGTGAGATCCTCGAAGGGATCTCCGGCAACCTCTGCCGGTGCACCGGATACCAGAACATCAGGGCAGCCGTACGGCGGGCGGCCGACCTGATGGCCGGCGCTGCACCGCAACCAAAACAGCAAGCCCAGGGCGCCGACCTTTCGGATGACCCGAGCGGTCGACCCGCCGGCCCGGGAGACGGTGCGCTGTGACCACGCAGATGTTCGGTGCGCCCGTCCAGCGTCGGGAGGACCGCCGGCTGGTGACCGGCCAGGGGAGATTCGTCGACGACCTGGTGCCCGCTGGGGCACTCGCCGCGGCGTTCGTCCGGAGCCCGCACGCGCACGCGCGGGTCGAGGACATCGACGTGACCGAGGCGGTCGACACTCCCGGACTGGTCGCCATCTACGCCTACGACGATCTCGACGGCCGGCTCACCGAGCCGCTGCCACTCCTGATCCCGCATCCGTCCCTCACTCATCCGAAGACGCCGTACGTCCTGGCCAGGGACACCATCCATCACGTCGGTGAGGCCGTCGCGATGGTCGTGGCGCGCGACCGTTATGCCGCGGAGGACGCGGCTGGGCGAATCCGGGTTTCCTACGACCCGTTGCCCGCTGTCGTCGGCGTCGCCGAGGCCAGACGAGCCGAGCACCTCGTCCACGCAGACGTGCCAGGCAACATCGCGGCCCACCACGTCGACCAGGTGGGGGAAGTCGACGCGGCACTCGAGGCCGCACCCCACACGCTCGAGCTCAACCTGAGCATCGAGCGTTCCGCGTCGACCCCGCTCGAGGGCCGCGGAGTGGTCGCCCGGTGGGATCCCGATGGCACGGTCCGTGTCTATTCATCGACACAAACGTCGACCGGCGTCCGGGCAGCGCTCGCCGCCAAGCTGGACCTTCCCCTCGACAAGGTCGAGGTCATCGCGCCCGACGTCGGTGGCGGCTTCGGGGTGAAGATCATGCACCCGTGGCCGGAAGAGGTGCTTGTCCCGTGGGCCGCACGCAGGCTCGACCAGCCGGTCGCATGGACCGAGGACCGGCGCGAGCACTTCGTCTCGTCGGCGCACGAGCGTGAGCAGGAACAGCAGGTTCGCGTCGGGTTCGACCACGAGGGCCGCATCACCGGACTCGACGTGAAGATCTGGCACGACAACGGCGCCTATACGCCCTACGGCGTCATCGTGCCGATCATCACGTCTACCCAGCTGCTCGGGCCGTACAAGCCGGGTGCATACCGTGCGGAGTGGCAGAGCCTCTACACGTCCACCGTCATCGTGACGCCATACCGCGGGGCCGGTCGGCCGCAAGGCGTCTACGCCATGGAGCGGACCTTGGACGCGATCGCGGACTATCTCGCCTTGGATCGCACCGAGGTGCGGGCGCGCAACTTCATCCAGCCCGACGAGATGCCCTATGACCAGGGGCTGACGTTTCAGGACGGCCGGCCGCTGATCTATGACTCCGGTGATTATCCGGCGCTGCTCGAAAAGCTGAAGAAGCTCGCCGGCTGGGACGACTTCGAGACATACCGCGAGCAGGCACGGGCGATGGGCCGGCGGGTGGGCATCGGCATCGGGTGCTATGTCGAGGGCACCGGCGTCGGACCGTACGAGGGCGGGCACGTGCTCGTCGAGCCGAGCGGCCGGGTGCGGGTGGCGACCGGGCTGACGAGCCAGGGTCAGGGGCACCAGACGATGCTCGCCCAGATCGTGGCCGACGAGCTCGGCGTGCCCTTTGGCGACGTCGAGGTGGTGACAGGAGACACCAGGCGGTTCAGGTACGCGGTCGGGACGTTCGCCTCCCGTACGGCCGTCATGAGCGGCAACGCGGTCGCGCTCGCCGCGCGTGCCGTCCGGGCCAAGGCGCTGCGTATCGCCGCCGACGCGCTGGAAGCGGACCCGGTCGACCTGGAAATCGCCGACGGTATGATCTCGGTCCGCGGCCACCGAGAGGCGTCCATCGCGCTGGCCACGGTCGCCGTGCTCGCCAACCCGCTGCGCTACGCGGTCGACGAGGCGGCCCGTGCCGCAACGCAGTTCGCTGGTTCCGACGTCAGCCGCCCGCCTATCGGTGCGGACGACGAACCCGGCCTGGAGGCCACGGACTATTACTCGCCGTTGCGCTCGACGTTCGCCGCGGGGATGCACGCCGCCGTGGTGGAGACCGATCCAGAGACGGCCGAGATCCGGGTTCTCCGTTATTGCGTCATTCATGACTGCGGGCGGGTGGTGAACCCGCTGATCCTCGAGGGACAGGTGCACGGCGGGGTTGCGCAGGGCGTCGGCGGAGCGCTGTACGAGCGGATGGTGTACGACGAGCACGGCCAGTTGCTCAACGCCAGCTTCATGGACTTCCTGATGCCCTACGCAACCGAGGTACCGCTGGTCGAGGTGGACCACATGGAAACGCCCTCGCCGCTGAACCCGCTTGGCATCAAGGGCGCGGGGGAGGCGGGTGTGATCCCGGGGATGGCGGTGCTCGCCTCCGCCATCGAGGACGCCGAGGGGTTCGTGATCCGGCGCATGCCGATCTCGCCGTCCGAGCTGTTCCACTTGCGCGAGCGCGTGGCCCGAGGCAAGATCGCGCGGCTGCGCCGTGCCGCGGGAGAGGAGAGGCGATGAAGGTGAACGGCACTGCCATCCTGGAGTCGCCGCGCGACCAGGTGTGGGAGGCGTTGAACGATCCGGCGGTTCTGGTTCGAACCATCCCGGGCTGCCAGCGGCTCGAGGCGGTGGGCCCGGATGAGTATCGCGTCACCGTCAGCGCCGGGGTGGCCGCCATCAAGGGTGTCTACGACGGTGAGGTGCGCCTGTCCGACCAGCGTCCACCAGACGGCTTCGTGTTGAATGCACGCGGCGCGGGCGCCCCCGGAACAGTCGACGCGACGATCGTGGTGTCTCTCGCGACCGACGAGGAGAACCGGACGAGACTGACCTACGACGCTGACGCGGTCGTCGGTGGCATGCTCGGTGGTGTCGGCCAGCGCATGCTCACCGCGGTGACCAAACGCACGGCGAACGAGTTCTTCACCAACGTCGACAGCGCTCTTCGCACCCCTGCCGCGGCTGCTGCCGAAGCCCCCGCGCTATCGGGGACTGGCGCCGCGACTCCCCCGTTGCCGGTCACATCCGGCTCCGAGGCTCGCGCCGGGAGGCAGGTGGCGCCTGGGACGGTATTCACCGCTCCGGCGCGAGACCGGGTGCCCAGCGCGACAACCGCGATCATCGTCGCCGCACTTGTGGGCGCGCTCATCGCCCTCGTCGGTGTCTGGCTCGGCTGGCTGCTCGCCTCCTAGTGACGCGGCCCGGCTCTGTCCATCGTCCTCTTGACGCGGTCGGGTGGTCGGCCTTCGGTGGGAGCATGACCTCCATGGACCCGTTCACCGCAGCCGCCGTACAAGTCGCACCGCGGCCGGGACCGCTGACTGCCGAGACGATCAAGGCGAATCTCGACAATGCCGTCGCATGGGTCGTGCGATGTGTCGATTCCACGCAGGCCGAGCTGGTCGTTCTGCCTGAGACATGTACGACCGGCTTCACCCCCGGCCTTCCCCCTCGTGCACTCTGGGACCTCGTCACGGAGGTGCCCGGACCGGTCACCGAGCCGGTGCAGGAAGCGGCTCGGCGGCTCGGGATCCACCTATGCCTTGGCACGTACGAGCGCGGCGAGACACCTGGGGTTGTCTACAACACCGCGGTCCTGGTCGGCCCGAGCGGAGGAATCGCCGGGACGTACCGTAAGACACATCTCTACACCGGTGAAGCTGCGGCGACCGGCGGATGGGTCACGCCGGGGGACTCGGTCACGGTGATCGACACGTCGCTGGGGCGGATCGGGACGGTCATCTGCTTCGACGGCGACTACCCGGAGCTGGCTCGGATCCAGGCGGTTCAAGGTGCGGCGGTCCTGCTGCGCCCGTCCGCGCTGTTGCGGTCCGCCGACATCTGGGAGCTGACCACCCGAGCGCGGGCGTACGACAACCATGTCTATGTCATCGCGGCAAACGCCGTGGGCACCGATCCGGCCGGCACCCTCTACTTCGGCAACTCTCTGATCGTCACACCCACCGCCGAGGTCGTCGCGCGCGGCACCAGCCACGAAGGCTGGATCAGCGCCCGCATCGACCCGTCATCGGCCATGTCCGCGATGAGTCCCGGATCGAGCCAGCCGCAGCGCTTTGATCATCTCGCGGACCGAAACCTCGCACTCTATGGGCGTTATCTGGACGACTTCACCCGGCCGGCGCGCCACGCATTCGGTCCCGACTAGGTCGGACGGGATCGGACGCGATCGGGATCGCAAGTTCGGCCTGGGTGACCCGGATCGGCTCCGCGGGAACGACCCACGGTGTCCCGGCCTCACCGTCCGGTTTCGCCCGCCAGCGGTGCGACACCCGCTCGACCGCGAGCGGATAGATCGTCAACCCGCCGTCCCGATCGACGTGCAGCCGCAGGAAGGACTTGTAGTCCTCAATGCCCTGGCCGGCGAAGAGCTCGTTGACATTGACGTCGAACCGGCTTGCGATGATCAAGTACAGGCACAGGACCCAGGCGTCGAGCACGGCAATGACCGGCGCGTACAGGAGAAACGCGAACAGGATGTTCCACGGGGGCGGTGCGTCCACGAACGGCAGGTGCGACCAGGCCCACGCGCCGGCGATCCCGAGCGCGACGTGCGGAGGTGCATGGAGCAGCCCGGCGATCAAGTGCCGCACCGTGCCGCGGCTGAGCGGTTGCGGCATGGCGAACGTGATCGTCCCGGCGAACACCAATGCCACCATGATCGCGATTGGGGCGTTCAGCCAGCGGCCGTGCGCCGTACGCAGCGCCAGCATGAGCAGGGTTTGCAGGAAGCCGAGCATGGCGACGAATCTCGGATTGCGGTACGGCAACCGGAAGAAGGAGCCCCAGCCGAGCCGGCGGGATTGCGCGGCGGACGGGTAGGTCGCTGCCAGCGCGAACGGTGTCGGTGGGCTCATGCCCTTTGTGATGCTCTCCGGCGGCGGTACGTCGATCCGGTGCGGTAGTTGAGCGGTGCCCATGAGATAGGCGCCGCCGCCACCACACGTGATCAGATGCCGCTCACGCAGGCTGTAGCGGGCGTAGTGGTGGGTGTCACCGGCGAGCATGACCTGCACCGTGGCCCGGGTCGGTTCGATCACGGTTCGAATGAAGTAGTCGATGGTGTCGTAGGCGTCCGGCACCCGGTCCGCGATCACCCAGGTGGGTCGCGCCGCGCAGAGGATGATCCGATCGGCGGGGCGTATCCGGCTGGCCGCAGCTCGGAAATAACGCAGCTGCGGCTCGTCGAGATAGGCGTCGAACTGTGCGTCGATCGCGAACAGCCACCAGCCGTGCGGTAAGGCCAGCGCGAAGTAGCTGCGCGCCTGCTGCGTACGCCAGCCACCGATCGGATCGCCCTGGCCGAACAGACGCAGAAAGGCGGTCAGACCGTCGTACCAGTCGTGGTTGCCGGGCAACGCGTAAATGGTCGGGGTTTCACCGTTCGCGCTGGGCAGTGCCGCACGATACGGCCCCTTCCAGCGATTCTCGTACTCCCTGGCCGAGGCGACCGGGTAGACCTCGTCGCCGCCGAGAACGAGCACCCGGCCGCGAGGTAGCTCGAAGGTGCTCCCGTCCGCCCGGTGGACCTTCACCGTCGGCTGCGCGACCAGGTAGGCGATCGTATAGGTCGCGTCGAAGCCATCACCGGCGTCGGCGACGTAGTCGATCCACAGCTCATCCTCGTCGTCGAAGTGGTGCTCGGCGCCGGGCATGACGGCCTGGAGCTCACGCTTGTCGAGGTAGGCCCCGAACAGCTCGGCCAGGACCACTCTGATCCCGGTCGCAGCAAGCAGCGGCGGTGACAACCATGGCACCGGCGGACGCCGCTCGAAGCCGAGCTGACCCGGTGATAAGTCGCGTGGTCTGTCCCCCGGTCTCTCCCCGGCCATCGACCACGTCCCTCCAATAGCGACGCAAGGGTCCTCCTCCGGGTGACCTCGAGGACCTCGACCACGTGACCCTACGGGACACTAGCCCATCGGGGATCAAGAGGTGCCTCTGGTCGACTGCAAGGATCGTTGGCCCGTCATCCCGACTGATTGAACCCCACAACTAGATCACTGGACCGTTAGCCCGATAGTCGGTTCGGCTCACTAGTTGCTGCCGGCGGTAAGCGCGTCACCTTCCCGCGTGTCATGATCGTGTTGCGATCGATTCGGCGAGCGACGAGCTGTGCCTGGAGCGAAAACCACTCGCGCTGCTGGCGCGGATCGGCTCGAAGAAGGGGAGGGTTCCGCGATGTGCCACTCAGACGAGTCCAGGCCTCCCGGTCCGCCCGTGGAAGGCGTCGCAGCAGATCGCTACGACCTGACGCTGACCGCGTCCGACGGGGCTTCCTTCATGGCCTACGCGGCGGTGCCCGAGGAGCCAACCGGGCGAAGCGTCGTGATCCTTCCCGACGTCCGTGGCTTGCACGCCTTTTACAAGGAGCTTGCCGCCCTCTTCGCCGAAGCGGGATTCCGCGCGATTGCGATCGACTACTTCGGGCGCACGGCCGACACCGGCGATCGCGGTGAGTCGTTCGACCACGCGTCGCACGTCGAGAAACTGACACCGGAAGCGATAGCCCTTGACGTCAGGGCGGCGGTCGACCATCTGCGTGAGGCCGACGGCGCGGGGGCGATCTTCACGGTGGGCTTCTGTTTCGGTGGCGCGTACTCGTGGCGCCAATCGGCCGAAGGTCACGGGCTGGCCGGTGCCATCGGCTTCTACGGCGGTCGGCCTCTGGCGAGGGTTGGGCCGGCGATCTCCCGGATGCGGGCGCCGTTGCTCATGCTGCTGGCCGGCAGGGATAGCACAAGCCCAGCGGAGTTCGCTGACTTCGCCGAGCGCGTTCGCGCCCAGGGCGTCGAGGTCGAGGTGCACACCTACGAGGGTGCACCGCATAGCTTCTTCGACCGGTCGTACGCAGACCATCAAGAGGCTTGTGCCGACGCTTGGGTCCGGATCCTCGACTTCACCGCGCGGTTGTCCACGCATCCAAGCTGAGACAGTCCTCGACGGCAGGAAGGAATCGCTGCCGTAGGCGGTTTTGTCAGTGGTGGGCGGAACAGTGGGTCGATGAACCGGCCGACCAAGCGACCCGTTTCATTGGGCGATCTATCTAGAGGCGGGCCCCCGCTTATCGGCTGGGCTGGTTAGTGCCGCTGGCAGAAAGCGGCGGGACAGACGACGGGGACCGTGATGCAGACGGCAGTGATCGTTACCGGGGCACCCCTCCTCGGCAGGCGAGCGATCATGACTAGTGCGCGCAGGCTTCGTGCTCTAGTCCGACCCGAGCGAGCAATGAGCGGTGAGCCATGAGCACCGCAACGACTCGCGAGCAGGTGCTCAAGCCCATCGGAAGGCGCGGGCGCCTCATCGACTTCATCCGCGAGTTCGCCCTCATCGCGGCTCTGTTTGGTGTCTACAAGCTGGGACGCACTCTTTCCGTTGACGAGGTCAGGCAGGCGATCGGCAACGCCTGGCATGTGTGGTCGTTTGAGCGCACTTTGCGGCTTCCCAGCGAGCTGACCTTCCAGCAAGAGGCGATGCGCTGGCCGAGTCTGGTCACGGTCGCCAATATCTATTACGCCGGGGTGCACTTCCCGGCGACTTTCGGTTTCTTGGCGTGGTTGTGGTGGAGAGACCGCGATTCTTATCGCTGGTACAGGACCGTGCTGGCGGTCATGACGGCGATCGCCCTTGCCATCCATATCGCCTATCCGCTGGCGCCGCCGCGGATGATGCCCTCCCTCGGCTTCGTGGATACCGGCAGGCTGTTCGGCCCATCGGTCTACTCGAATGCCGACACCGACGCCGTGACCAACCAGTTCGCGGCTATGCCGTCGCTGCATGTCGGCTGGGCGGTGGTGGTCGCGATCGGCGTCGTCACTGTGCTCAAGTCCCCGTGGCGATGGCTCGCCTTTCTTCATCCAGCGGCGACTCTCGCGGTCGTCGTGGCCACAGCGAACCACTACTGGATCGACGGCATCGTCGGCATCGTGCTGATCCTTCCCGGGATTCTTGCTGCACGATGGCATCCGATTGCTAGGGTGCGGGCGCGCTGGTTCACCTCACGCGCGTCGGGGGACGACCTCGTGCGGGGGGGCGACCTCGAGCAGGGCGACGACCACACCGGAGCCCCCGTTCCGCTGCCGTCGCCACGCTCGCCCTCATCTGGCGAAGAACCGGCACAAAAGCGATTAATCTCGACGAACTCATCGCGACGAAGGATGCCGCACCCCACATCTGGAAGCGGCTGGTCAGGCTCATGTTCGAAGCGTTCGGGACCAACGACAGCGTTCCGTTGCCCGAGCCGCTGACTCGGCAGCAGACCGAGGAGGCGATGCGCTACCTCGGCCAGGTGAAGCGAGTCTGCCCGAAGGCCGTCGCAGGCGCCTGACCCCTTCCCGTGCTATTGATCGGGAGCCCATCCGGTCCAGGTGTCTACCGTTACTGCAATGACCGGGCCGCGTGGACGCGAGGCGCGATACTGCGGATA
>DASYTV010000030.1:0-12564 GCA_036001885.1 Actinomycetes bacterium | reverse complement strand
CTGCCCGACGGGTTGTTCGCCTTGCCGTGCGCGAGCGCGAACCAGAACCCATTGGTGGTCGGGTAGTCGGCACCCCAGCCGGAATCAGCGAGGCCAAACTTGTTCTTGACGACGCTGGACGTGATACCGATGAACTGGCTGTAGTAGGTGTCGGGCTCGCTTCCCTTCAGCGTGACCTTGATACCGACCCGGGCGAGGGCCTCCTGGAGCGCCGCGGCTCGCTGCGGATGGGTGCTGTTGGTCCGGTAGGCCATGTTGGTGCTGAACCCGGTGGGGTGCCCGCACGCGGCCAGTTCCTGCTTGGCCTTGGGCAGGTCGCCGGTGAAGTCGGCACCGTCGGGGTACATGTTCGCCTTCGGATCCGAGCCGGGAAGGCCGGCCGGGGTCAGGCTTCCGACCACGTTGCCACGAGCACCGCCACCCGCGGCGAGCAGCCACGACTTCTTGTTCGCCGCGTAGAAGACCGCCAGCCGGCAGTGGACGTTGTCCATCGGCTTGACCTGCGGGAACACGGAGACGTAATCCAGCGACCCGTCGATCGGGTTGTCGACGTACTTCTTCAGGTTCGGGTCGGCGAGCGCCTCGTTTTGGAAGGTCGGGGTGAGGGTTGCGTCCACCCGGGCGTCCAGCGTGCCGGACTTCAGCCGCTGGTCGAGGTCGTCCTCGTTGGTGATGTAGGTGATCTCTACCTTGTCGACCAGTGGCTTGCGGATCTGGTCCGTGGCCTGGTCCCAGTTCGTGTTGCGCTCGAAGGTGATCCCGGTGTCCGGGTCATACTGGGTGATCTTGAACGGACCGGACGAGACCGGGTGCTGGGTGTAGCTATCGCCGTCGTCCTTGGCCTGCGGGATCGGCGAGGACGGGCCCATCGCCATCAGGTAGTCGAAGTCCGCGTACGGCTTGGTCAGATGGAAGACGATTGTCTTGTCATTCGGCGTCTCGATGGCCGGCTTGCCGTTGACCATCGGCTCGCCGGTCTTGTCCTTGTATGGACCCTGGTAGGTGGGCGTGCCCGTCTTGGCCGCCCCATCGTCCAGCAGCGGCAGGAAGTACTGGTTCGGGCCACCGCTGATGACGTCGAGGGCGAAGTTACGCTCCAGGGCGTACTTGATGTCCTTGCTGGTGATCGCCGTGCCGTCGTCGTATTTGACGCCGTCCCGCAGCGTGTACGTCCAGTTCTTGAAGTCGCTCGTGTCACCGGCTGCGGTGGCCAGGTCGGGCACCACGGTCGCGGCCTTCTTCGGGTCGGGTGCGAAGCCCATCAGGTCACGCGCATACAGCCGCTGCAGGTTCCAGCAGTAGCCGTAGTAGGCCCGCGCCGGATCCCACGAGTCGCAGTCGGAGGTGGCACCGAGCTTGAGGGTGCCACCCGGCTTCGTATTCGGGTTGACGATTGTGGTGGTCGAGATGTTAAACGCCGGGGCACCAGTGCCAGTGCCATTGCCACCGTTGTCATCGTCTCCACCACCACAAGCAGCCAGGACCAGCGCGCCGGCAGCAGCGACAGCGGCAAGCTTGGCCGCACTACGGACGTTCCCCATCAGGTTGGACCGCCTCTCCTGGGTGACCTCCGGCCGCCGGCGTGGCAGCCGGTCTCGGCAAACGATCCCTCACGGCCCGACGGACAGTTGTGCCGAGCAACCGCACGGTATGGCTGGATTCGGATATCGGATATTGCCGGAAAAGGGTTGTCGTCAATTCGTGACTCGGCAGTTGTCTTTGCGCAAACAGCGAGTTCTGGACTCATCGAAAGGCGCGGCCGTTGACGAGCAGTTTTTGTCTCTTCTTTGCGCTTTCGTGAGGAACTCTTTGAGGGATCCCGATTTTACCCGGACTTTGCATTCCGCTTGCTAATTCGTGAAGGACGGAATGCCGGCACGACGGCTGTGTCGCTCGCGCTCTTTCGCATTAAGCTTCGTTAAGTTCCCGTCCGTCAATGGCTCAGCCTGCAACTGCGCTGATCCGTGTCGTTGCGATTGGGCTGACGACCTACACGATCGTTCAGACTCGCGAGCATCGGCGGCTCGACGCGTTCACGAGCATGCACTCAGCTGATTACCGAGGAGTCTCAACGTGGCCGGCATGGTGTACGCCGGCGCGGACAGCGGATCATGGCCAGAACGGGATTCGCCTGAATGGGATGCGACGAATCGGGCGCTGGCGATGCCCGACACGCTGGCATGTACATCGACAAGAAGATCGTCGATCGCGAGCCATGGATTCCTGGGGCCACCATTTCGCCGCATCCGGGGCCCCGCTAAGCAGTTCATGAACCTCCGCGGGGATGACAACCTGATCTGGCCGTCTTTGAGGGCGAGGTGTGTCGAGGTGGCGGATTTGTGCGCGCCTTGCTTGGACGGAGGTGTGAGAGAGGCGACCGTCTACCGCCTCTGACCGACCGTCGCCGCCGAGTGCCCAGCGTGAATCACCCTGATGGGCTATCGCCCGGAATAGGCCCCTGCGAAACAGTGACCTCGAGTCGAGCGCTCTGTCGGGCGCTCTTGGGGAAGAATCATGAGGACACGTTCCGCGCTACTCGTCACCGGGCTGGTCGCCCCATGTCGAACGAACGCAAGTCAGAACCGCGACTTCCACCGCGCTGGTTCGTCCGGCTCGCCTGGTCGGTGCATCGCGGCCTGTACCGCGTCACCGCGGGTCGAGTCGGCCTCTGGCGCCCGAGGGCCAACCGCTGGGGAACCCTGCGCCTGACCACCACCGGGCGCCGCACCGGGCGGGAGCGCGGCGTGATCCTCGGCTACATCGAGGATGGTCCAAACCTCGTCACGATGGCGATGAACGGCTGGGCCGACGGCGAGCCGGCCTGGTGGCTCAACCTTCAGGCGCACCCCGACGCCACGGCCTATGTCGTCGACGGGCCGAGCCCGGTGCGGGGACGCGCCGCGCAGGGCGATGAGCGGGCGCGCTTGTGGGCCAGATGGCGTGAGATCGACGCAAACCTTGACGGCTACGCCGCGCGCCGGTCGTCCGAGACCGCGGTGGTGATCCTGGAGCCACGACCCGAGCCCACGCGATCATGACCGCAGTCACCGCTCCTGGCCGGCAGGCTGGCCAGCCTGATCGCCCACGTTGATCTGCCGCGCGCACCGCGCGTCACGGCTCGTTGGCGTACCTCATGCGAACGCGACGGGGCATTGGTTTGCGGGCGGGTCACATACTGTCGCGGGGTGTGGGAGCGGAGTTTGCCTTCTTAGCAGGCCCGGGGTCGGCAGCATCCGTTTGGCAGTCCAGGGCTCGGCATTGAGTTCAGTCGAAGATTCCCGCGTAGGCGTTGAGCGCCGGCTGCCCGCCTAGGTGGGCGTAGAGGACGGTGGAATCCTTCGGGATCTCGCCCGAGCTGACCAGGTCGATCAGTCCAGCCATGGATTTCCCCTCGTAAACGGGGTCGATGATCATGCCCTCGAGCGAGCCGCTCAACCTGATGGCTTCGATCGTCGAATCGACCGGGATGCCGTAGAAGTCCCCGGCCCACCCGTCGAGGAGGGTGATCTCATCGTCAGTCAGATCCCGGCCGAGCTCGATGAGCTTGCCTGTGTTGCGGGCGATTCGAGCAACCTGATCGCGGGTCTTCTCCAGCGTCGCGGACGCGTCGATGCCGAGGACCCGCCGGGGGCGAGGATGGGCGCTCTCCAGGGCCGCAAAGCCGACGATCATGCCGGCATGGGTGGAGCCGGTCACTGTGCAGACGATGATCGTGTCGAAGAACACGCCGAGCTGCCTCTCCTGCTCCGCGACCTCGAAGGCCCAGTTGGCGAAGCCGAGTCCACCGAGCGGGTGCTCAGACGCGCCGGCAGGGATGCCGTAGGGCGTACCGCCGGCTTCCTCGACATCACGTATGGCCTCCTCCCAGGAGCTGCGGATACCGATGTCGAAGCCGGCCGGGTCGAGGCGGACGTCAGCGCCCATGATGCGCGACAGCAGGATGTTGCCTACCGTGTCGTTGCCCGCGTCATCCCAGTCCACCCATTTCTCCTGGATGAGGAGGCACTTGAGGCCAAGCTTGGCCGCCACGGCCGCGACCTGGCGGGTGTGGTTGGACTGGATCCCCCCGATCGATACCAGGGTGTCTGCTCCCTTGGCGAGCGCATCGGGAACGAGGTACTCGAGCTTGCGGATCTTGTTGCCTCCGAAGGCGAGCCCCGAGTTGCAGTCCTCGCGCTTGGCCCAGACGCTTGCTCCGCCGAGGTGCTTGGTGAGTCGATCGAGTTGATGGACCGGGCTCGGCCCGAACGTCAACGGATACCGCGGGAAGTCCTGCAGCCTCACTGCGGCCTCCTTCGACGGCAGGCTGTGCGCTGGCTCTAATTGACGACACCGCTGCCGGCGTCAATATAGCCCCGCCAACGGTGACCCATCGGACCCGATTTTGACCCGGACGCGGCGATGCTGCCCGGGCACGCAGCCCAATTCGCACTGCTCGCTCGGATACCTGTCGGTCCTACTGACGGGCCGCGCGTAGAGTGCGACATCACTGTCTGCACACCGAGTGGCTAGCCGAGGCATGCCTGCAAGGCGGGCGGCATCTCCAACGCGCGCCATCACCTGGTCGTGAACTTCGAAGACTTCGATAATCACTATTGATCATGGACGAGGTTGAGACTGAACGGCCTTCAGCCACGTCCGTGCCCGCTCGACATGATCGTGCGTCAAGCCGACGCCGGGGTCAACGGTGACCACCAAGTGCTGCCCTAGACCGCGCTGCCCCGCAAGATGACCGGGAATACTCGGGTCGTCCTCAAGCCACACAAACGGTACTTGCCCGATCCACGCCGCGACCTGCTCTGCTTTCCACCGTCCGGGAGTCGTCCAACGCGATGGCCGCGGCGTCGGAATTGGAACAAACCGCAGCGGTGGCAGTCCGATCCGAGGTCCGATCCAGGTATTCGCGCGATTGCGCCAGTAACTCCCCCACACCAGCTCGGCACCGGTCTCACTTGCAAGGTCCGTGAGCATTGCGCCGTGGCCCGGATTCAGCGACAACCGATGGACCAAACCACCTGGGAAGACCCAGTGTCGCCGGTACTCGGTCGGGGAAGGGCGGCTCGGGTTGAGGACGCCGTCAACATCGACCAAGACGAGAGGCGTGGGAAAGTCCATGGCAAGCAAAGTACGTGACTCGTCGCGTCAGTTGCCTTCATGCTGGGAGCACAGTCCAGGTGCCGCCAGAGGGTGCGACGGCCCGGCGGCGCCACGCATACGAGACGGTCGCCTGACGCATCCTGTGGATCTTCTGTGGCTATCCTGCATCTGGAGGTCCAGTTGAGCAGCTCAGAAGACCTGGACAAGAATCGACGCAAGCTCACCGAGGACGAATGCCTCGCGCTTCTCAGGCGTCCGCTCGTGGGGGTTTTTTCGACGATCAGCAAGGGCGGCTGGATCCATTCGGTACCCGTCCATTTCGACTTTGTCGATGATGAGGTCAGGGTTTTGGCGGAAGCCGACGCAGTGAAGACACGTAACGCGGAGCGCACCGGTCACGCCACGCTCTGCGTCGAGACAACCGACGGTCCCGTGCGCAGCTACGTCAGCATCTCTGGACCGGTAACCATTCGTCGGCCTCCCACGGCGGAGGACTTGATCTCACTCGACGTGCGGTATTCGCGCACCGACTTCTCTTCTGGTTGGGACGACGCGGCCTTCGCGACGGCGGTGATGCTCGAGCTCCGCCCGCGTCGATGGATCGCATGGTGCGACTGGGATTAAGCGCGGACAGCGAGTGGACCTCCATCAAGCGATCGATGACCATCACGCACCGCGCGCCCCCAAGACCATCATTGGGTGCGAGTGCTCGTAGTCGGCTCCAGGAGGGCCCAGCTGCGGTCGTCGCCCCAGACTGAGTGCGGATCCACATACGGCCGAAGGAGCGCGCTGAGTTCTGCGTCGCCGCGACCGTTGAGTTCGTCCGACGCTATCTTTCGCGCTGTTCCGGCGAGGATGTCGGCGACTTGGACCCTTGGGTCCACAGTCGAGTCGACGAGAGTAAGGCCGGCGAATCGACCTCGGGCCGAATAGCTGAGAACAGCGGGCACAGGCCTACTGAATAGGTCCTTCAGTTGAGCAATGCGATCTGCCGAGAGCGTGTTCTGCCGGTCGTGGACGATGGAAACGGCGTTATCACCGTCGCCCCAGCGGATGACAGCGTGGACGATTGCCGGGATCAGGGGATCCAGCGGCGGCATCATTGCGGAGTTGTCGAGGAGCCGCGCCCGCAGAGAGGCGGTGTCGCGCCTGACCCGCTCGACCAGTCCTAGCACTTCGTCGGTGCCACCGCTGCCGGCGAGGCGCAAGGCATCGACGGCATTGAAGAAAGAATCCAGTGACGTTCTCACTGCCAGCGGATCCTTCGCCCGCAGCAAGTTGTTGGATGCCGCAAGAAAGGCCTCCCACAACAGCGGATCAAGGCCACGTCGGCTCTCGCCATACAGAGCACCAGTCATCGCCGCCGCTTGGCGGTCCTGACGGACACCCAAGCCTGGGATGGTTGGACGAACACCGTCGGTCAGGAGGTCGATGACCTTGCCGACGACGAAGAACGCCTTTTCGATGAGATAGACCGAAGCGTGTCCGCGCAGTGGCCCTAGCGGCCCGAGCAGCCAGACGAGGACCGCTCGATGCTTTTCGCGGAGCAAGTGGTTCGCTTTATATTCCGTCGCCGGGGAACGTATTCTGCGCCGCAATTCGTGCATGCAGGAGGCCGCTGATTCGGTGTCCAAGTGCACGCTGGCATGCGCGAACACGTCGGTGGTCGTGCCAATCAGCTTCTCGCCCTCGTAGCCCGACTCGTCGCAGGCGATCTCGAGCAGCTGACTAGGCACGTCGCCACCATCTCCGACGCGATGGCGTGGATCAATCCGATTTCGGCGGCCGATGCAAAGGCATGAGGAACGCGAAGGGCTCCCCTAGAGCTCCTCTTCCAGGCGGGCAGCTCTGCCGCGGAGGTAGCGCTGCTGCGGCGGGTTGGTTGCTCGCCGCGCCGCTGCTTCGTACGACTCACGCGCGGCAACGTGATCACCGGCCATCTCCAGCAGGTGACCGCGGACGGCGTGAACTCGATGGTCCTCGGCGATCCGCCCGTCGGCCTCGAGCCTCTCGAGCAAACCGAGTCCCGCGCGCGGGCCCTGGGCCATTGCCACGGCGACAGCGTGATTCAGCGCGACCATCGGGTTATCCGAGATCTGCATCAGGACCTCGTACAGCGCCGCGATCTCTCGCCAATCGGTTGCCTCGGTGCTCGGCGCCTCATCGTGGATAGCGGCGATGGCCGCCTGCAGCTGGTAGGGGCCGGTCGGTCCCCTCGGAAGCGCCTCAGTAATGAGCGCGACGCCCTCGGCGATGTAGTCGGCAATCCAGAGGCGTCGGTCCTGCTCGGCCATCGGGACCAACTCTCCGTGCGTCCCGGTACGAGCCGGCCGGCGGGCATCGGTGAGGAGCATGAGCGCAAGGAGCCCCGTGACCTCGCGGTCCTCGGGAAGCAGCCGGTGGACGATGCGGGCCAGCCGTATTGCTTCAGCCGTCAGCTCAGGCCGATGCAAGCTCGGGCCGGATGTGCTGGCGTACCCCTCGTTGAACGTCAGGTAGAGCACATGGAGAACCGCCGCCAGCCGTTCTTCGCGCTCTTGCGGCGGCGGAGGGCTGAACGGGATGCCGCTGTCCTTGATGCTCTGCTTGGCACGGCTGATGCGCCGGGTCATGGTCGCCTCCGGCACAAGGAACGCCCGCCCGATCTCCGCCGTAGTCAAGCCGCCGACCGCTCGCAGAGTGAGCGCGATCTGGGACGCCGGTGACAAGGACGGGTGGCAACACATGAACAGCAAGATGAGCGTGTCGTCGGACTCTGCCGTCATCCGGTCGGCGGGCGAGGCAAGCCATTGATCCGGAAGCGTCCATCGAGCGACGGTGTCCTCACGTCGCCGGCGAGCCTGCTCACTGCGCAGCAGGTCGGTGAGCCGCCGCGAGGCCACCGTGATCAGCCAACTTCGTGCATTGTCCGGCACGCCATCCTTGGGCCACTGCAAGGCCGCCGCGAGAAGCGCCTCCTGTGTGGCGTCCTCTGCCGCGTCGAACTGCCCGTAGCGCCGTACGACCGCGCCGAGAACCTGCGGCGCCAGCCGGCGCAACAGGTCCTCGACCGTGTCACCGATCACCGCGGAGGTCACACCTCCAGGTCGCCGAGGCCTTCAATGATCGGGCGTACGTCTATGTAGTCTCCGCTGGTATCCCGTGGGCTGGTGCCTTTCGTGATGCGAGCGGCGATCTCGGTCGCCCGATCGAAGCTCTCGCACTCGACGATCGTGTAGCCCGCAAGAACCTCCTGGGTCTCCGGGTACGGCCCGTCGGTGACGACGGGAACCCCGTTCTTCAGCCCATGGATTCTCCTGGTGTGCACGGGGGCGGCGAGACCGCGCGCATCGACGAACTCCCCGGACTCGACCAGCTCCTGGTTCCACGACTCCATGAGCGCGTGCATGGCGGCGATGTCTTCGGCAGACCAAGCCGGCTTGTCGGTGGGCTTCCCGGCCATGAGGTCGTAGTCCTCTTGTGAGGCGTACAGCAAGATCATGTACTTCACGATCTCTCTCCTCTGCTCCTTAGGGCACCTCTCCGGTGCCTCTCAGCGGAGACGTCGGAATGGCCAGCCCCTGCCGGACATCCATCCTCGACCTCAGGTCTGGCCTTCGCCCAGGCGGTAGGCCGGTCCTTCATCGCAGGACGGCTGGAGGCCTCACGTCCGGCGGCAGGACACCACCCGGCGAAACGCGCCGCTCGCCGCTCGTTGGACGCTATGGAGGCAGACGGGTACGGTCGTCCGCCGCTCCTCGTACAGTCGCCTCTCTACCGCGACATGCCCCGGAGAAGATCGGCGATGGCGGCGATCCCCGCCTGGATTGATCTTTCGCTGAGATTGCCGAAGCCGAGGACGAGCTGGGTCGGCGTGGTTGCGTGCGTGGACCGGTAGTAGCTCATTCCGTAGAGCCCGACAGAGCGTTCGCGAGCGGCGGCGATGATCCTGCTTTCGTCGACCGACTCCGGCAGATGCGCAACTGCATGAAAGCCCGCGGCGAGGCCGGTGAGCCGTACCTCCGGAGCATGGCGCTCGAGCGCTTCCACGAGCACGCTGCGGCGCTGTGCGTACACGGCTCTCATCCGGCGCAGGTGCCGGTCGAAGCGACCCGACTCGATCAGCTTCGCCAGGACGAGCTGGTCGAGGCCGGGGGAGCCCCGGTCACTGCTCAGCTTCTCTTCGGCAATCGCATCAGCCAGTGCCGGGGGGCAGAGAACCCAGCCGAGGCGGATGGTCGGCGCGAGTGACTTGCTGACCGTGCCCAACGCTGCCACCCGGTCGGGCCCGAGGCCCTGCAAAACCCCGACCGGCTCGCGGTCGTAGCGGAACTCCGCGTCGTAGTCGTCCTCGATGATCGTGGCGTCTTGCCTCTCCGCCCACTCGAGTAATGCAAGGCGGCGCTTTGGGCTGAGGACGACGCCGGTCGGCCATTGATGAGCGGGAATGAGGACAACGGCTCTCGCCTTGGTGGCCGCGAGTGCGTCGACCTTGATCCCTGAGTCGTCAACCGGAACGGGAATGGCCTCGATGCCCCACCTGGTCGCCACGGCTGAGGCATCGGCGTATCCGGGGTCCTCGAACGCGATGCGTCGTACCCCGGCGGCGGCCAGCACCCTGAGGATGAGGTTGAGTCCTTGGGCAAACCCGGTGGAGACGACCATCCGCTCCTGGTCGGCTGCCGCACCGCGGACACGACGCAGGTAGGCGGCGAGGACCGCGCGGAGGGCAGAGCTCCCGCGCGCCTCCCCGTAATCCAGTGCGGCCGTCGGGACGGTCCGGCTCACTTCACGCAGCGCCCACAGCCAGTCACTGCGCGGGAAGCTCGCAAGGTCTGGCACGCCGGCGCGGAAGTCCGCGATCGACCGGTGAGGCGTGGGGGGCGGCGCCGCGGGGAGTGGCGGCGTTGCCGAGTGCGCTGCGGCTGCCACCCGGGTAGCCGAGCCGATCCTGGTGTTCAGGTATCCCTCGGCCTGGAGCTGGCCGTAGCACTCCTGTACCAGGCCCCGAGAAACGCCCAGTTCTCGCGCCAGCTCGCGGGAGGACGGAAGCCGCTCGCCGACTCCGAGCCGCCCGGACCTGATCGCCTCTCGCAGGGCAGCCTCGAGTTGGGATCGCAATGGTTCGGGGCGGGCCCGATCTACCGGGAGCAGCAGCTCCGGACTCAAGCCGGCCCATTGGATCGGCATGGAAGTGGAGCTTAGCGGGCTCCACTCTGGTTCGTAGCGTCGAGGCATCCCGGGCGGGTCACCGTCCACCGATCGAAACACAGCACGCCAACCTTGTGGTTGACCATGGGGTCGGGCGACGCTGCGTGGGCCGAAGTTGTGGCCCGCCTGGGGTCCTTGGCAGGGTTCGATCCACCAGCGTCGTGCCGGCTCGCTTGGGGCACCAGCGCCTACATCGCCTACGCACGTGTCGAGATGTGGCCGACGGCTCCGACCCAGAGATGAGAGGCACCGTCAAAGCGGTGCTGGATGAGGGGAGTACGAGGTGAAGTACGTCCTGCTGATCTACAACAACCCGGCGACCTATGCATCGTGGTCGGATGAGGAGCGCGACGCGCTATTCGGAGAAGTCGACGGCATCATGACCGAGCTCAACGAGTCAGGTGAGCTCGTCGGTGGCGAGGCACTCGCCGATGCCTCGAACGCCAAGACTGTACGGGTGCGCTCCGGAGTTCCCGCAGTGACCGACGGGCCGTTCGCGGAGGCAAAGGAGCAGCTTGCCGGCTACCTCATCGTCGACTGCGAGACCACCGATCGGGCAGTCGAGATCGCCACGCGATGGCCGGACGCACGGTACTTCGCCATGGAGGTTCGCCCACTTATGGACACTGCCGGCGCGGAGATGTGAGTACGCCCGCCGCGGTCGACGACCTGCTGCGCCGGCTGGCGCCGCAGATCCTCGGTAGTCTTGTGCGCCGCTACCGGCAGTTCGACGCGGCCGAAGACGCCGTGCAAGACGCACTCCTCGCGGCGGCCGTCCAGTGGCCAGAAGCAGGGATTCCAGATAATCCGCGCGGCTGGTTGATCACGGTCGCTGTTCGGCGGCTGACCGACCAGGTGAGAAGTGACCGGTCGCGCAGGCGGCGGGAGGCAATGGCGGCCGCTCTGTCGCCGGCAGACGAGTTGGTCGCTACTGGCCCCGGCGAACAGCGATCGGCGCAGCGGGACGACACGCTCATGCTCCTGTTCCTGTGCTGCCACCCGGCACTGACCCCCGCCTCACAGGTTGCGCTCACTCTGCGCGCCGTCGGCGGTCTCACCACGGCGCAAATCGCCAGTGCGTTCCTTGTCCCCGAGACAACCATGGCGCAGCGCATCAGCCGTGCGAAGCAGCAGATCAGGGCTGCCGGAGCAGCCTTCGACAGGCCGCCGCACATGGAATGGCCGAATCGAGTCCAGGCTGTCCTGCACGTCCTCTACTTGATCTTCAACGAGGGATACACCGCGAGTTCTGGCCCAGACCTCCAACGCCGGGAACTCACCCGCGAAGCGATCCGGCTGACCCGGGCCGTGCACACGCTGCTTCCCGACGAGGGTGAAGTGGCCGGCCTCCTCGCGCTCATGTTGCTCACCGACGCGCGGCGCCCAGCGCGCACCCGGCCCGACGGCAGCCTTGTTCCGCTCGCAGAACAGGACCGCGGCGAATGGAGCCAGGAGCCGATCCAAGAGGGCATCGCACTCATCACCCGCACCCTGGAGCGTGCCGTGATCGGCCCGTACCAGCTGCAGGCCGCGATCGCCGCAGTCCACGCCGAAGCGGCGCACGCCGAGGACACCGACTGGCCGCAGATCCTCGCGCTCTACCAACTGCTCGAGCGGGTTTCGCCCAATCCCATGGTGACGCTCAACCACGCCGTTGCGGTCGCGATGGTGCGAGGCCCAAGGGAAGGTCTGGAGCTGCTGGCAGGCCTCGACACCGATCACCGCATGGCCGGACATCACCGGCTCGATGCGGTGCGCGCGCACTTGCTCGAGATGACCGGCGACCGCGCCGCCGCCCGGTTCGGCTACCAAAGCGCCGCCCGGCGCACGACGAGCCTGCCCGAACGGCGCTACCTCGAATCCCGGGCGGCCGCCCTGGGTGGGAAAGGCACCTAGCGTGGGACTCGGCGTGGGATAGATCGAACTCCCTTGTCGGGGGGTCGCGTGCATGCCGAACGGCCCCCACGAACGATCGAGCGCGGGGATCCGGCACAACCCCAGGTCAGGTGGGTCATTTGTGCCGAGACTAAGCCCTCATCGTCACGCGGGTAGGGGGGCCTTAGAGGAGCCGGCTAGCTGCTCAGCGCACCTAAGGCACCCTGAGCAGACAAGGATTAGGCGATCATCCGATGTGGAGGTGGTGCCTTAGAGACGAGTCTCGAAGACGTCAGAAAACGTCAGAGGAGACCGTCATGTACGCCTACCACGACCACGTCGCCAAGGTCATCAACGAAGAGCGGCTGTCACAGCTGCGCGGCGAGGCTGTTGCCTACCGGC
>DASYTV010000029.1:0-6997 GCA_036001885.1 Actinomycetes bacterium | reverse complement strand
GGCTGCGGTGACTATGCGATCCTCGCCGCCGTACAAGGCTTCCTGCCCGAGCTCGGGCTGCGCCGGGAGAACATCGTCTTCGTCTCTGGCATCGGCTGCTCGTCGCGGTTCCCCTATTACCTGAACACCTACGGCCTGCATTCGATCCACGGCCGGGCACCGGCGATCGCAACCGGGCTGGCGGCCTCGCGACCCGACCTGTCGGTGTGGGTCGTCACCGGCGACGGCGACGCGCTGTCGATCGGCGGCAACCACCTCATTCACGCGCTACGCCGCAACGTCAACCTCAAGATCCTGCTGTTCAACAACCGGATCTACGGCTTGACCAAGGGCCAGTACTCACCGACGTCAGAGCTCGGCAAGATCACAAAATCCACCCCGATGGGCTCGCTCGACCACCCGTTCAACCCCATCTCGCTCGCGCTCGGTGCGGAGGCGACCTTCGTCGCGCGGACGATCGACTCCGACCGGAAGCACCTCACGTCGGTGCTGCGGGCGGCCGCCGCGCACCGCGGATCTGCGTTCGTCGAGATCTACCAGAACTGCAACATCTACAACGACGACGCCTTCGAGGTGCTCAAGGACAACGCGACCCGCGATGCGTATCTCGTCCGGCTCGAGCACGGCGAGCCGATCAGGTACGGCACGGACGGCGAGCTCGGCATCGGGCGCAACCCGGCGACCGGCGAACTCGAAACCATCAGCATCGCCGATGCCGGCGAAGGCAACGTGCTCGTCCACGACGCGCAGGCGCCCGACCCGTCGACGGCGTTCGGGCTGTCCCGACTCGCGGACGACACCCTCGCGAGGACCGCCATCGGAGTCTTCCGCTCGGTCATCAGGCGCTCCTACGACGACCTCATGAACACCCAGGTCGAGCGGGCCATCGAGCAGCAGGGCAAGGGTGACCTCGCGGCACTTCTCGTCTCCGGCGACACCTGGGCCGTCAGCTGACGCCCACCCCCACCATCTCCTGTCCCGTATTCAGGTGCCACGGATCCGTTGTATGTTGCGCGGATTCGCGGTATTCCTTTCTGTGGGTGATCCCCATGACAGGGAGGAACGATGGCGTTACCGACCAAGAGGCCCGCCCGGATCGCATGGCTACAGCGGTCGCCGCGACTGTCACCCCTTCGGCTGGCAGGGAAACGCCGACCCTGACCGCCATATTGCCCAGTGTTGGGCGATGGACCGCGGGCCGGCCCACCGCCCAACACTGCAATCGTCGGCAGCGAACCAGTGCTCGGGGATTGCCCAGGCCGCTACGGCTGCTCGACGAAGGCGCCGAGGGCCTGGAGTTTGTCGAGGAAGTTCTCGTAGCCGCGGTAGATCAAGTCGATGCCGTGGATGGTGGACTTGCCTTCGGCGGCGAGCGCAGCGATGAGGTAGGAGAAACCGCCACGCAGGTCAGGGATGGTGAGCTGCGCGGCCCGCAACTTGGCCGGACCGGAGATGACCGCGGAGTGGAGGAAATTCTGCTGTCCGAACCGGCACGGTGTCCCGCCCAGGCATTCGCGGTAGAGCTGGATCGTCGCGCCCATCGCTACCAGCGCTTCGGTGAAGCCGAGCCGGCTCTCGTAAACGGTCTCATGGATGATCGATAGGCCGTTCGCCTGCGTCAGCGCCACTGAAAGCGGCTGCTGCCAGTCGGTCATAAAGCCGGGGTGGACATCGGTCTCAAGCGGCAGCGCAGACAGCTCTCCGCCCGGGTGGAAGAACCTGATCCCGTTGTCGTCGACCTCGAACTCGCCGCCTACCTGACGGAAGACGTTGAGGAAGGTCATCATGTCGATCTGGAGCGCGCCCCGGACATAGATGTCGCCCTTGGTCGCGAGTGCAGTTGATGCCCATGAGGCCGCCTCGATCCGATCCGGAAGCGCCCGATGCGTGTATCCGCCAAGCTGGGCAACGCCGGTCACCCTGATCACCCGGTCGGTGTGAACGGAGATGATCGCGCCCATCTTCTGCAGGACGGCGATGAGGTCGATGATCTCGGGCTCGATAGCCGCGTTGCGAAGCTCAGTGACCCCCTCGGCGCAGACCGCTGTCAGCAGAACCTGCTCGGTGGCGCCAACGCTCGGGTAGGGCAGCGCGATCTGAGTGCCGCGAAGCCGCTGCGGCGCCTGGAGATAGATGCCCTCAGGACGCTTGTCGACGATCGCACCGAACCGGCGCAGCGCCTCGAGGTGGAAGTCGATCGGCCGGTCACCGATCCGGCAGCCGCCGAGATCGGGGATGAACGCATGGCCGAGCCGGTGAAGCAACGGCCCACAGAACAGAATCGGGATCCGGCTGGATCCCGCATGCGCTTCCACCTCTGCGACGGCGGCCTGTTCGACCTTCGACGGATCGAGCAACAGCTCCCCTGGCTCGTTGCCCGTGAGTACGGAGACTCCGTGCGCCTCGAGCAGCCCGGTGGCAATGCGTACATCCACGATGTCTGGCACATTGCGCAACCGGCTCTGCTGGTGCCCGAGCAGGGCCGCCACCATCGCCTTGGAGACGAGATTCTTCGCCCCGCGGACGTTGACCTCGCCCTGGAGCGGATTGCCGCCGTGCACATAGAGGATGTGTTGAGTCATGAACCTGGCCCCGGATCGAGTTGGCGGACAGGGCAGCGAGACGCGGTCAGGCGCACGCTATCCATTTCTCGGTGACGCACGCGACAGGCGCGCCCGTTCACCACGCCGCCGGTGACGGACACCCGCGCTGGCCGACCGCGCCCGGACATGAACCGTGGCAGTGCTGGGCGGTCGAACCATCCGTAGAGCGCCCGGTGGAGCGGATCAGCCGAGGCAACCCTACTGGATTCGAGCGCTCCACTTGGTCCTTGCGCAGGAAGTCGCCGACCCCTGTGAGTCATCTCTCCCTGGTGCCCGCAACAGATCAAGCCACCCCTTGGCCGGACGGGCGTCCGGAGTATGCCCGATCTCACCGAAGGTGGCGGGCAATCACCCGGTACGGGAGACTACGGCGTCGCAAAGGGCGGTAAGCGCCGATTTGGCGGGGATGTCAGGGAGCGGGTCGAGCAAGGCCCGGGCTTGGGCTGCCCAGCGGCGGGCGTCCAAGCGGGCGAGTTCCATGGCGTGATGGGCTCGCAGGAGCGTCAGCGCTTCCGCGTGCAAGGCGTCATCGGTCAGCGGTTCGGACAGCAGCGCCCGCAGCCTTGCGTCCGCGGGATCCTTGCTCGCGAGGGCGTGTAGTACCGGGAGGGTCGGCACCCCCTCCCGCAGATCGGTGCCTGGCGTCTTGCCCGAGTCGGCCGAGTCGCTGGCGACGTCCAGCACGTCATCGGCGAGCTGGAATGCAACCCCGATCCGCTCGCCGAACTGCGTCAGCAGGTCGGCCACTCCCTCCGGCGCGCCGCTCAGCATCGCTCCGAAGCGGGCCGAGGTGGCTATCAGGGAGCCGGTCTTCTCGGCGACCACGGTGAGGTAGTGGGCGAGTGCATCCTCGCCCTCGGCCGGACCGAGCGTTTCCTTGATCTGCCCGGTGACAAGCCGTTCGAAGGTCCGCGCCTGGATCCGCACCACCTCAGGACCCAGGTCGGCGACGATGTCCGAGGCTCGAGCGAACAAGAAGTCGCCGGTGAGAATCGCCACGGTGTTGTCCCACCGCGAGTTTGCAGACGGCGCCCCCCGGCGCAGCGCTGCCTCGTCCATGACGTCGTCGTGGTAGAGGGTACCGAGATGGGTGAGCTCCACCACGACCGCCGCCGGAACGACGCCTGGTGCGTCCGGATCACCGAACTGGGCGCCGAGCAGGACCAGCAGCGGCCTGAATCGCTTTCCCCCCGCGTCGACAAGGTGCCGGGATGCCTCGTGCAGCAGCGGGTTGTCGCTTTTGACGACGTCTCGCAGTGTCGTCTCGACGACGGCAACCCGTTCTCGGATCTCGGCCTCGAGGGCCGGATCGAGGAACGCCACGCCGATCGACTGGCTCACGAGCCTGGCTCCTGACGGTATGGGCGGCACAGACGGTTTTGTGCATCGGCGCCGAGCCTAACGGCCCAGGTAAACCGCGACCGCAGGGCCACCCTGACTCGGACCACGAGCCCATGAGGAAAACGCGCTCAGGAACCCAGGCGGTGAAGGGGCAGTTTCGCACGGACCTACGGCGGCAAGCCACGAGGGCGGGGTCCCCGCGAAATCTTCCGCGCGAGCGGAGCGAGCGAAGATTTCGTGGGGTGCTCAGGCGACGAAGAGGGCGGCCTTGTCGGCGAGGTCGAGCGCGAACTGCGGGATGATGCCGAGCACGAGCGTCACCGCCACGCCGGCTGCGACCGCGATACCGGTCAAGGCGCTCGGCACCGCCACCACCGGCCGATCCGCTGGCGGGTCGGAAAAGAACATCAGGACGATCACCCGGACGTAGAAGAACGCCGCGATGACGCTCGCCACCACCGCAACTATCACCAACGGCGTGGCACCACCGTCGATTGCCGCGAGGAAGACCGCATACTTCCCGGTGAACCCTGAGGTCAGCGGGATTCCGGCCATGGCGAGCAAGAACAACGCGAAGATGCCGGCGAGCAGCGGCGACTGCTTACCCAGGCCCGCCCACCGCGACAGGTGGGTGGCCTCGCCGCTCGCATCACGAACGAGCATGACGACGGCGAATGCTCCGATGGTCATGAAGCCGTAGGCGACCAGGTAGAACAGCGACCCGGACAAGCCGGCCTTGGTCACCGCGATCACGCCGGTCAGAATGAAGCCGACGTGCGCGATCGACGAGTACGCGAGCATCCGCTTGATGTCGGTCTGCGTGATTGCGACGATCGCGCCGACCAGCATGGTGAGGGCGGCCACTGCCCACAGCAGCGGTCGCCAGTCCCAGCGCATGCCAGGAAGGGCGACGTAGAGGACGCGCATCAGCGCCCCGAAGGCCGCCACCGTCGTCGCCGCGGCCATGAATCCGGTGATGGGGGTCGGCGCTCCCTCGTAGACGTCAGGCTTCCAGGCGTGGAAGGGAACGAAGCCCAGCTTGAACAGCAGACCCACACCGAGCAGGCCACCGCCGAGCAGCAGCAGCGCGTCGTTGCCGGCGCCCCCGGAGATCGCGTCGGCGATCTTGGACAGCTGGACGCTGCCCGAATAGCCGTAGAGCAACGCCACGCCGTACAGGAAGAAGGCCGAGGAGAAGGCGCCGAGCAGGAAGTACTTCATCGCCGCTTCCTGGGATAGCAGGCGCCGGCGGCGCGCCATCCCGCAGAGCAGGTAGAGCGGCAGCGAGAGCACTTCGAGTGCAACGAACATGGTCAGCAGGTCGTTCGACACCGCGAAGACGAGCATGCCGCCGAGGGCGAAGAGGGTGAGCGGGAAGACTTCGGTCTGCGCTAGGCCGGCCGAGATCGCGACCCGCTCCGCTTCCGACCCGGGAACCGCCGAGGCTTGGGCCGCGAAGGCGTCCCCACCTGCCTCCAGCCGCCGCTCGGCCACCAGCAGGATGGCAACAAGCCCGAGCAACAGCAGGACGCCCTGGATGAACAGGCCTGCGCGGTCGATGGCGAGCGCACCCTCGGCGGCGACGGAGTAAGTGCCCGCAACGGTGTGGAACCCGTCGGTAAAGGTGAAGCGGACACCGGCGATGTAGAGGACAGCGCAAAAGGCGGCGATGAGGCCCGCGACGGAGATGATGACCTGAAGCCGATAGCGCACAGATCGGCCGGCGAATGCCTCGACCAGCACGCCGAGTATCGCGACGCCGAAGACGATGAGCATCGGCATTAGCTGGGTGTAGTTGAGGTGCGGCCCGCTGATGTGGGTCTGCGCCACGAACTGGCCACTGTTCACCGGCTGCCCTCCTGGGTCGTTGCCGAGACATCGACAGTCGGTGCCGGGTCGCTCCGGTCCAGCTGCTCCAGGGTCCGCTTCACCGGCGGGTTGATCACATCGAGGACCGGTTGTGGGTAGACGCCGAGACCGATGATCAAGGCGAGCAGCGGGGCCACCGCCACCATTTCCCGCAGCCGTAGGTCGGGCAGGCCGCGAACGGCGTCCGCGACGCGGCCGTTCATTGTGCGTTGGTAAAGCCACAGGATGTAGATGGCGGCCAGGATCCCGCCGGTCGCCGCGACGACTGCGGCCGCTCTGTACCTCGTAAAGGTGCCGACCAGGACGAGGAACTCCGAGACGAAGGTCGACAGGCCGGGCAGTGCCAGTCCGGAAAGACCGGCGACGAGGAACGTGCCGGCGAGGATCGGCGCGACGGACTGCACCCCTCCGTAGTCTGCGATCAGCCGCGAGCCGCGTCTGGAGATCAGGAAACCGGCGATGAGGAACAGCGCGGCCGTCGAGAATCCGTGGTTGACCATGTAGAGCGTCGAACCGGATTGGCCTTGGGTAGTCATCGCGAACAGGCCGAGTGTGATGAAGCCGAAATGTGAGACCGACGTGTACGCGATCAGCCGCTTGATGTCGGTCTGGCCGATGGCGAGCAGCGCTCCGTACACGATCCCGATGACGGCTAGGACGACGATCGCCGGGGTGAAGTACTTCGAGGCGCTTGGGAAGAGCAGGAGGCAGTAGCGGAGCATGCCGAACGTGCCGACCTTGTCGAGAACACCGACGAGGAGGACGGCGCTGCCAGGCGTCGCCTCGGCCGCGGCGTCCGGCAGCCAGGTATGGAACGGCCACAGCGGCGCCTTGATCGCAAAGGCGATGAAGAAGCCACCGAAGAGCAACTTCTCGATGTCGGGATCGATGGCCAGCGAGCCGTCGCGAACGGCCGCGACGAGCGCTTGCAGGTCGAAGGTGCCCACACCAAGCTTGTCCGCCGACACCACATAGAGGCCGATGAGCGCGGCCAGCATGAGCAGACCGCCGACGAGGCTGTACAGCAGGAACTTCACCGCCGCGTAGGACCGCTGCGGGCCGCCGTAGCTCCCGATGAGGAAATACATCGGGATGAGCATCGCCTCGAAGAAGACGTAGAAGAGAAAGACATCGGTGGCCGCGAAGACGCCGATCATCATCGTCTCGAGCACGAGGATCAGCGC
>DASYTV010000028.1:0-4751 GCA_036001885.1 Actinomycetes bacterium | reverse complement strand
AGCCGCACTGTCATCGTCCATGACTGCGTGTTGACGCGGAACACTTGTTCTACGAAGGTGGTCAGGAACCTGGCAAAGGATCCTGGCTCATTCGGTCCCGATATCATCGACCCGCCGCTCCTTTGCTTAGTAGGGGTGTGCGGCCATCCGTATCACTGGGCGATTGAACCATGGCACTATTATTCTTTTCGTTTGAGCTGGTTCCCAAAACCACTGCTTGGCCGATCTTCTCAATCAGAAGTGGGGCGGCAATCCCGGCGCCGAAGGCCGCGAGAGGCCCGTTAATCTGGCCGTTGTAGCCTGTGGCGACCGCAGTCATTACCCCAAGCCCTATGCGCGTAACAAATGAGGCCAGCGCAGCTGGAAATGTTAAGTATCCCGGCTTCCCCCAAGGGAGTGCTCTCAGGCGTTTGAGCGATGCCTGGAGTTCCAGCAGCTCGACAGCAACGCCGCCCAGAGCTCCCCAGACCGCCAACTCGAGTCCAGTCACCGTGAGCCTTTCACTAGAGCTAAAGGACGTGCCCTGTGATCCATCGACCCAGCGGGTCTCGACCAGGTCGTGTCAGACGCGCATCCTTCCGTATCGCTAGCTGATCTTGCTGGCGGCCGCCGCCGGCGACATCGCGCACCTTGCCGTCAACCTCGCTGACGCCGCATGGTGCTGGCACCGGTGCCACGGGGTAATCGGTGCCAGTGCCGGAACTGATCGCGGCTGGTGGCCCGGCTCGGGTCGTGACGGGTGCCGGCCCCGGCGACCATGGCCTGCCCGAGGGGCCTTTGCGGTTGACGGGCCTGGCTGCCGCACCTGGTGTCCGATCGGTGACGGGCCGGGACGGCCAGTCTCGGCGCCTGGCGTCGTCGGGCAACAGGCGTTCGAGCACGGACTGCGGCATGACAGGGCCCGACGTTGGGGCCATCGAGAAGGTCCGTCTTCCTGGATCGCCGCTTCCCCGCGAGGGCGGATTCCTACAGCCGAAGGTAGAGACAGGAAGAAGCTGACGACCGATCGGGCTTTCCATCTCACCGGCGATCGGTTGTGACCCTGGGTCGCAGCTCTGTGACTCCGCAGCGCGTACCGTAGGCTGATTCAGGTCGCTGACCAGCGGAAACAGGCTCTCGGGGTCGACTTTGTCAATGTGTTGACTTCGGGCAACCATGGTTCTGGTCCAGATGGTCAACAAGTCCTTCGCCGACGAGGTATTTGACCGCTTCACTCATGATCTTGGGGTTAGCACTGTAGAGCTGTAGCGAACGCGGGTACTCGTCTTTCCCGAACTGGATCATCTGCAGGGTCTTGGCGTCGCGCTCGACGACGGCGCGTGCGGTGATCATCTCGCAGACGTAGAGCGCGGTCGGGCTGCCGAACTCCCGGCACACCTGCCGGTAGGCGACGTTGGTGATGCCCGCCATCGGCGCGAGCACCACCGGCGGATCGACCTGGTACGGACCGATCGCGACCGGTGGGACTGGTGGCGTCACGCGCCCAGGCTAACGGCTGTCAGACCATGGCCTACCGGAACTGCCAGCGCTGATCGCGATCAAACTGTTCGATGATGAGCGGTGGCCTGGGGAGGAGCCACCGACCACGACCTCAGCCTGGGCGGGCACCGACGGCTGAGCGTCACCGGGCACCCTGCTGGCTCCCTCGTCGGGGGCGGTTGATACCGGTCTCGTAGGCGAAGATCACGGCTCGGACGCGGTCGCGGAGGTGGAGTTTCATCAGGATGCGTTTCACATGGGTTCTGATCGTGGATACCTCGACGACGAGTGCCGCGGCGATCTCGCGGTAGGCCTTGGGCGATGAACTGAAGAACTTCGCGTTCGCGTGGGGTCAGCTCGTCGAGCCGGGCGCGGTCGGTGAAGTCTGGCATGGGTTGCGCCGCCATGCGGTAACTGCCCGAAGGGCGGCAATGGCTCGACTTCTTCGGCGAGATCTACGACCTGTACCGCAATGCCGGTACCGGTCCGGCACTGGCCAGGTTCCGCGAGCAGGCCTTCGCCGCGTACGACCGGCCGGTCATGGCCACGCGACCGAGCGGCACATCGCCGAGCACGGTGACGCCAACACCGTGCTCTGGTTCGAGCACGAACTGCGCCAGTACCCGGCGGCGAACCTCGACATCGACGCGCTCACCGCGCACGCGGACCGGATACTGCCGGCGGTCGGGCGCGAATCGCGCGGCTATCCCTGTTACGAGGTGACCTGGGAGCTCGGCCGAAAGCTGGGCCGAGACGGGGCGGAACTACCCGGCGGTCACCTCGGATGCATGACCCATTCCGTCGAGTTCGCAACCCGACTCGTGCGGGCGCTCGCACCGGACCGGACGCCGAGCCGATGATCACGTACTCGATCTCGACCGAGCGACTCACCAAGCGCTAGGGTGACCGCCTTGCCGTCGATGCGCTCGGCTTCCGGGTCCGCCGGGGTGAGGTGTACGGGTTCCTCGGCCCGAACGGGTGCCGGCAAGACGACCACATTGCGGATGCTCGCCGGACTGGTCCGGCCGACCTCGGGCCGGGCCCTTGTGCTCGGTACGGCGCCGGGCACGCCGGACGCGCTGGTACGAATGGGGACGCTCATCGAAGAGCCGGGGTTCTACCCGTATCTGTCCGGCCGGGACAACCTGCGGGTGGTCGCCCGGTACGCGGGACTGCCGGCCGCACGGGTGGACGCGGTGCTCGACCTGGTGGATCTGGCGGCGGTGACCGGTTCGGCACGTACTCGCAGGGGGATGCGGCAGCGACTCGGCGTGGCGGCGGCACAGCTGAAGGAGCCGGAGCTGCTGGTGCTCGACGAGCCGACCAATGGGCTGGACCCGGCGGGCGTGGCCGGCATGTGCGCGCTCCTTCGAGAGCTGCGAGACCGTGGGCACACGGTGTTGCTCTCCAGCCATCTGCCGGGCGAGGTCCAGGAGATCTGTGACCGGGTCGGCGTGATCTCCCACGGACGGTTGCTGCGCGAGGGCACGGTCGAGGAGCTCCGCGGCGTGGGACGATCGTCGTCCGGGCCGACCCGCTGGCGACCGCCGCCGAGCTCGTCGGGCAGCTGCCGGGCGCGGGGCCATGGCCGTCCGCGACCACGCGCTGTACCTCGACGCGCCCGCCGGGCACGCCGCGCGGATCAACCGCCGGCTGGTCGAGGCTGGCGTCGAGGTACACGAGCTGCGCTGGTCGGAGCCGACCCTCGAGGCCGTCTTCCTCGAGTTGACCAGGTATCGAGAGGAGATCCCGGATGCTCGGGAGCCTGTCGGGTGAGTTGCTCAAACTGCGCAAGCGCCCCGCCATCTGGCTGGTCGGCACCGTGTTCGTGCTGCTTGGCGTGTTCGCCTATGTCTTCCCCTACCTCAACTTTCGCCGCGGTGGAGCGGAGCAGGACTCCCGCTCCGCCGAGGAACTGCTCCAAGTCGCGCTGCCGGGGAACCTGGTGCCATCGGCGTTGAACTCATGGCCGCTGCTGGGCGGTGCCGCCGTGCTCGTGTTGGGGCGCGCTGATCACGGGTAGCGAGTACGGCTGGGCACGATGACAACCCTTCTCGCGCAACGACCCGGTCGGCTGACCGTGCTCGGTGGAAAGCTGGCGGCCACGGTCCTGCTCACCGCGACCTGGTAGCGGGTCTGCCTCGCCGTGGACGCGGTAGCCAGCGTGGCCATCGCGACGGCGGAGCACCGTGCTGTCGCCTGGCCACTGCCGGCCGACCTGGCGCGCGACGCCGCCGGTGGCTGGCTGATCGTCATGATGTGGTGTGTCGTCGGCATGTTCCTCGGCACCGTGCTACGAGGCACGGCCCTGCCCATCGGCATCGGCCTGGTGTGGCTGCTGATCCTGGAAGAGATGATTCGCGCCTGGGCCGCCCCGACCGTCGCCGTGATCAATGGTCTGAACCAATGAAGGCCGGGCACCAACGCCGGAGCACTCGCCGCGGCGCGGGCGCGCACACCGAAACAGCAGGGCCGGGGCAATCCCGGCATCACAAACGCCGTCGGTGGCACCCACGCCGCGCTCGTCGTGACCGGATACCTGATCGGGCTCGCCGTCGCGGCCGCTGTGCTGTTGCGCCGGCGCGACATCATCTGACGGAGAGTCACTGATGGTCATGAGTCCCGCCGCGCGCAGGCTCGCGTTGACCACCCATGTCGTGTCCTCGGTCGACTGGCTGGGCGCGGTCCTCACCTTCATCGGCCGGTCAGAACTTCCCTCCCTGGTCGCGAGCGAGCGACCGTGTAACCCGTGACCGGCCTGTCCCTCGAGCACCTCCAGTGATGCAACACCGTCTGGAACGGTGCGGACTGCACTCCGGAACCGCCATGCGAAGCTGCGGGGAGGACCTAACTGTAAACTGCACATCTCAATTTCCATGAAAGATCGCGCATTAGTGCGCTTTGTTGTGATGGGGACCGACGTGCCATAAATCTCGGCAAATGCGCGGAAAATCTCCCCGATGATCAACCTCGTCACAGACAACAAAAACACGATCTCATCAAACATCGGAAAGATAACGCTTCCGTTTACGCACGGTGCGGGGTTTTGAAAAAACCTCCGGTACCAAGAGTCTTATTCAAAACCCCACTTGATCGAGAAGAAGAACAATGCTCGGGCAGCATCGAACGCATCCCGGTATGTGGTGTAGGGGCGTCGGTAGTCGGTGTGAAGTATCCGCCAGTTCTTGAAGTGTGCCACGACCCGCTCGATGGGTGCGCGGAGTGCGGATAGTGCCGTGTTGGCTGTCTTTTCGCCTTTGCTGAGTTTTCGG
>DASYTV010000027.1:0-1665 GCA_036001885.1 Actinomycetes bacterium | reverse complement strand
CCGTTCATCTTCGCGTCGACGAACAAGGTCTACGGCAAGCTCGACCACAACAACGGTCCATGCAAGGAGAGCCAGCCTCTCGACTTCCACAGTCCCTACGGTTGCAGCAAGGGCGCGGCCGACCAGTACGTGCGCGACTACGCGCGCTGCTTCGACATGAACACCGTGGTGCTTCGCCAGAGCTGCATCTACGGCGCGCACCAGTACGGCACGGAGGACCAGGGGTGGGTCGCCCACTTCGTGCACTCGATCCTCCAGGACCGGCCGCTGACGATTTACGGCGACGGGACACAGGTACGCGACCTCCTCGACGCGCGCGACCTGAGCGCGCTGTACGCGATCGTGATCGACAAGATCGGCATCACGCGGGGCGAGATCTACAACGTCGGCGGCGGACCTGAGAACCAGCGCAACCTGCTCGAGGTGATCGATCAGGTCGGTGAGCTCGCCGGCAAGAAGCCGCGGTACACATTCGCGGACTGGCGGGAGGGCGACCAGAAGTTCTACGTCAGCGACGTGGGCAAGGCTCGCAACGACCTGGGATGGGAACCGCGGATCGACTTCGACCGCGGACTACAGGACTTGATCTCCTGGGCGGAGTCGGTCACCTAGCAGCCAGCGCTGGGCCGCAGCCCAAAACGCGAACAGCCAGGCGATCGTCAGCAATGTGCCCGCGTAGTCGTGGAAGATCACGGCCGGCCACCGTCCCGCAGTCGCTGCAAGCAAACAGACGATGGTCACCCGCAGGACGTTGACAAGCACGGTGCCAAGGAGACCGATCAGGACCACCTGCGTTGCGGCCTCGCGGTTTCCGCCTCGGAGGCCGGCGATCAAGCTCAGGCCGAGCAACAACACGCTCTGCCATCCGATGCAGTTCCAGGAGATGAACAGGTTGACTGGCCCCGCGCTGCCCCAGACGACGAGTTGGCTGCCGGCTGCCGCGGCCTGGATGCCGAGCAGGTTCAACAAGGCAACGACCATGCGAGCTTCGACGGGACCGACGGACTGCAGCGGCCCCGCAAGCCCGATGCGAATCCCGGTGGACGTGAGCAGGTCGTTGTAGCTGGTGACAAACGGCAGCGCGAGCAGCATCAGGGCGCACGCAGCGAGCATCACTGTCTGCGGCGAGCGCTCGCGAGACGTCACGGCCGCCATGACCTCCACCGACGGACCGCCGCGGGGACCAGCATTGCCAGTCCCGCAAAAGGCAGCAGGAACTCCGGTATGAAGATCGTCTGCGAGCTGACGAGGTTGGTTGCCGCCGAAACGGCGTCGTAACTCAGCGTCAGGTTCACGACACCGACCGACGTGACGGTGAGGGTAAAGCAGAAGAAAGAGCCCGCCGGCACTGTGACATCGCCACCCGGTGAGAACGAAGAGGTGGTCAGCCCCGAGCCCACCGCCAGTGTGGCAGCGGACTGGGCGATCGTGGTCGGCGAGGAGCATGTCGACGAGGCGCTGTACGCGAAAGCCACGCTCACCCCGGTGGTGCCTCCGGCGGCGCCGGCCGTCCAGTACTGGAACGTGAATGACGTCGTCGCTTCGATCGTCTGCGCCGCGGAAGTCGACGTGGTGGTGGCCCAGGTCCTGCTGGTCCCCACCGGGGCCAGGAGTAACGTCGCCGGCACCAGGCCGGTCGGCGATGTCGCGTCCATGGTGAATGCG
>DASYTV010000026.1:0-19200 GCA_036001885.1 Actinomycetes bacterium | reverse complement strand
GCGCCGTCAACGGCCTGGACCACGACTCCGTGATTTCGTGCGACAACATCACCACCGTGCCGCGCGCGGTGATCGGACGGCTCGTCGGCTACCTGCGGCCAACGCAGGAGGCGGCCCTTGCGCGAGCCATCGTGGCAGCCTACGACCTCGATCTTTAGCCAGCCGCCAACCAGAGCAGGGAGGTCGTCCCGTAATTCCTAGAACTTCTCGACCGACCGGTACAGGCGATCAGCCGAAGAGGACCGCTGCTTCCTCGTACTGCTCGATCGGTACGACCTTGAGCTCCTTGGTGGCGTCTGAGAGCGGTACCCGGACGATCTCGGTACCGCGAAGAGCCACCATCTCGCCGTACGCACCCTCCTTGACAGCCGCGATCGCCTGCAGCCCGAAGCGCGTCGCGACCCACCGGTCGAAGGCGGTCGGGGTGCCGCCCCGCTGTACGTGTCCCAGCACCACGAATCGGGTCTCGCGGGCGGTCCGCTGCTCGATCTCGCGCGCCAGGACGTCACCGATCCCGCCGAGGCGTACGTGTCCGAAGGCGTCGAGGTCGCCAGATTGCAGCGCCATGGTGCCTTCACGTGGAGTCGCACCCTCGGCGACCACCACAATCGGCGAATAGTTGCTCCGGAACCTGCTCTCCACCCAGCCGCAGACCTGCTCGATGTCGAACGGCACCTCGGGGATGAGAATGACATTCGCTCCGCCGGCCATCCCCGCGTGCAGAGCGATCCAGCCGGTGTGCCTGCCCATGACCTCGACGACTTGAACACGGTGGTGCGACTCCGTCGTCGTGTGCAGCCGGTCGATCGCCTCAGTCGCGATGTTGACCGCCGAGTCGAAGCCGAAGGTGTAGTCGGTCGCGTTGAGGTCGTTGTCGATGGTCTTAGGCACCCCGACGACCTTCTCACCGAGGCCGTACAGCTTGGTCGCGACACCGAGGGTGTCCTCACCGCCGATCACCACCAGCGCGTCGACCTCGAGCTTCGCGAGATTCTCCCTGATCCGGTCAACGCCGCCATCGACCTTGAACGGGTTGGTGCGGGACGAGCCGAGGATGGTCCCGCCGCGCGGCAGGATGCCGCGAACGGCGTGCACGTCGAGGGTCACGGCGTATCCCTCCTCGAGCGGACCACGCCATCCGTCCCTGAAGCCGATGAAGTCGAACCCGAACTCGGACACGCCCCGGCGTACCACTGCCCTGATCACGGCGTTCAGGCCGGGACAGTCGCCACCTCCGGTGAGAACTCCGACGCGCATGGTCTCGCCCTTCTGCGCTTCTGCCAGCGTTGGGAACCGTCTGCCCGGGCGCCGTTGCCCGCTGTCCATGACCTCGATCACCCTACTGTTGCCCGCCGTGGATTCCACCGCCGTCCCGACTCGATAGTTCATTGACACGACGGCCGGTCATTTTGCCGGCCGGCTGCTGCCTTTCACGCCGGGTTTGGCCCGGTGACCGGGCTCATGGATCGGTAAATGGCGGAAAACCGCCACCGATCGCGCGCGCTGCCGCGCCGACGGCTACGGTCCGGGCATGACCTTCTCGATCGTGGCACGCAGCGACGATGGCACCGGCTTCGGAGTGGCCGTCGCGTCCAAATTCCTCGCTGTCGGTGCCGCGGTACCAGCCGCCGCGGCGGGAGTCGGTGCCATCGCCACCCAGTCGTACGCCAACCTCGCCTACCGCCCGGACGGTCTCGCGCTCCTCGCGGAGGGCCGGGGCGCGGCGTTGACCCTGGAGATGCTCACCTCGGCGGACGAGAAGCGGGAGACCCGGCAAGCCGGGATCGTCGACGCGAACGGCATTGCGGCAACCTTCACCGGCAGCGAATGCCAGCCGTGGGCCGGCGGTATCGCCGGCGACGGGTATGCGATACAGGGCAACATCCTCGTCGGGCCGGAGGTCGTCGACGCCATGGAGCGCGCGTGGCTTGCGTCCAGCCGCCATGCTCCGCTGGCCCGACGCCTGCTGACCGCACTCTCCGCCGGCGACCAGGCCGGCGGTGACCGGCGCGGTCGACAGAGTGCGGCATTGCTGGTCGTCACGCCAGAGGGCGGGTACGGCGGCGGCAGTGACGTCCTCGCCGACCTCCGCGTCGACGATCATCCGGAGCCTGTCCAGGAGCTTGCCCGGCTGGTCGACCTTCATGATCTCTACTTCGGGGTGCCCGACCCGCAGGCGCTTCTTGATCTCAGCGGGGAGCTCGAAACCGAGGTACGGGCTCGGCTGGCGATGCGCGGCTTTACCGATGGCGACCTGGAGGCGGCGCTTGCAACGTGGGCGGGCATCGAGAACTACGAGGAGCGGCTGGTGGCCGGCAAGATCGACCCTGTCGTTCTCGCCAAGCTTCGGGAAGCGCAGACGTCCTGAGCGCCTCCTCGCCGCCCTCGCGTGTGCCTAGTGTCCTGTGTCCGAGGACACGGGACACTAGGAGATCACTGGCCTAGGCGGCTTGGTCACGTGGTTCAGGCTCGTCGGTGGATGCCGGCATTCGCTTGGGATGCTTTGCCGCGCTGATCAGCTCCTTGGCCTTGGTGGCGTACATGTCGACATACTCCTGGCCGGACAGCTGCATCAGCTCGTACATGATCTCGTCGGTGATCGACCGCAGTACGAACCGGTCGGCCTCCAGGCCTTCGTAGCGGGAGAAGTCGAGCGCCGTGCCGAAGCGCACACCAGGTCTGATGATCTTGGGCAGGATACGTCCGGGTGGCTGCAGCTTCTCTGTGTCGATCATGGCGACCGGGATGACGGGTACCTTTGCGGCGAGGGCGAGCCTCGCGATCCCGGTCCGGCCCCGATAGAGCCGACCGTCGGGCGAGCGGGTGCCCTCGGGATAGAGCGCGAAGAGCTCGCCCCGCTCGAGGATCTTCAGGCCGGTGCGGAGGGCCGCATCGGCCGCCCTGCCACCAGATCGATCGATTGGCACCTGCCCAACGCCGCGGAAGAACCACGCGGTCAGGCGACCCTTGATGCCTGTACCGGTGAAGTACTCCGCCTTGGCGGCGAACGTCACCCGCCGAGGAACCACGAGAGGCATGAAGAACGAATCGGAGAACGAGAGATGGTTGCTGGCAATGATCGCTGGGCCGTGCTCAGGAATGTTGTCGAGGCCCTCCACCCACGGCCGCCAGACGACTCGCAGAATTGGGCCGATCAAGATCCGCTTGAGGAACCAGTAGAACACGTCACCTCCCGCGATGTGTGTGAGCCGCACCGATCTTGGCAGCCGAGCCGGGCGACTCCCGGGATCTGCCATGGTGAGACCCGCCGCGCGGCCTCTCTGGTCAGGAACATTAAGGACAGTTGACCAACGAGGCAACGTGAGCTTACAGATCACCGTACGCCGCCGGACCTTCGCACGACATGGTCGGCGTGTGAGCGATCAGCTCGCCTGGTGGATTGGTCAGTATGGCATCGGGGCCACCACCACCTGGTGTTCGAGGTCGGCGGACAGGAGGCTCTGGCGGCGGCCGCCCCTTTCTGCGCGCTCCGCGGACAGGTGGGGGCGGCTTCCCTCGGTGCCGGGGACATATGAGGGGTTGCTTTTAACCGATCCCAGGACACATGAAAGGCACCTTTACCCCGACCTATGGGGTGAAGGTGCCCTTCATGCGGTGACGAGGGTCGGGTAGACGTGGCACGATTCCGACGTGATCCTGCCCGGTGCCGAGCCTTACTCTCACGATGGCGGACCGATCGGAGCCCTGCTGATTCACGGCTTCACCGGCTGCCCGCAGTCCCTGCGGCCATGGGCCGAGCATCTCGCCGCCGCCGGCCTCACCGTCCGGCTGCCGCTGTTGCCCGGGCACGGGCGCACCTGGCAGGAGCTGAACGCGACCCGCTGGCCACAGTGGTACGCGGAGGTCGACACGGCACACACGGAGCTGACGTCGCGCTGCGAACAGATCGTCGTCATGGGTCTGTCCTTCGGGGCCGCGCTCGCGCTGCATCTGGCGATCGAGCGTCCCGACGATGTGCGCGGCCTGGTCCTCGTCAACACCTTCGTCCTCACGACCGACCGCCGCCAGGTCGCGCTGCCCGCATTGCGCTGGATGACCGGAAGCGTGCCTGGGGTCATCAGCGACATCAAGAAACCGGGCGTCACCGAACTCGGCTACGACAGGCTGCCCTTGCAAGCGCTCTACTCGGCGACGAGGTTCCAGCGGCAGCTACGGGAGGCGCTGCCCCGACTGACCCAACCACTTCTCCTCTATCGCAGTGCCGAGGATCACGTCGTGCCTGCGGCAAGTACGGCGTACGTTCTAAGGCATGCCGGTTCGCCGGATATCGAGGAGATCATGCTGCCCAACAGCTACCACGTCGCGACCCTGGACAACGACGCCGAGGAGATCTTCGCCGGATCTCTCGCATTCGTCCGTCGTCTCGCCACCCGCCGGAACTCCACGGGAGCGTCCAACCGACCCGTGACACCCCCTGAGTCCCGGCTCGACACAACGCACGCGGATGGCTGAGGCCGGGGCGATGCGCCCACGCGACAACGGGCTGACGGCTGCCTCCTATGCGCCGTTGGCCGACATCGACCCCCGCTTGACCGCGAGCCTTCTGGACGCGCTGCGGGAGGCGGGCGTCGCGGCCTACGTCGTTTCCGCGAGCAGCCGGGCGAGCCTCGGCTGGCATGTCGACGCACCGTACCGCCCGGTCGACCGGCTTTACGTCGACGCGGGCGCCTCAGGCCGGGCGCACGCCGTCCTCCAGGCCGCACTTCCGCCAGCAGACCCTCGGGCCAGACCAACCGGCCCGGTATCTGACTGGTTCGCCCGCGGCGACGTCGGACCCGTACCGCACCCACAGAGCGGGAGCGACGAGATACCCGACAAGACAGAGCCGACCCAGGGGGCAGCCCCTCCGGATGGTGAAGCCGGCTCTGGGCCACCCGACCTCGACTCGGCCTGGCAGCAGATCATCGCCGGCTTCGACGCAACACCGGCCGATTCAGTGCCGCGCTGGCCCGCCGACGAGGAGGTTCGTGACGAGTCGGCGCGCGAGGGACGGGTCATCCGCAGAGTCGAGGCGGCCGAGCCGGCGGAACTGGCTGAGTCGCCCACCGCAACCGGCCAGGAGCCAGATGACGAGCACTTCGTTCCCCCCACGCCGCCACCGCTGCCGTCAGTGGAGCGGGTAACCAAGTTTGCATGGGCGGGAGCGCTCGGCGGGCCGGCCGTTCTGCTGGCCGCGTCTTTCGGTATCGAGCTGCCTAGTTGGGCGCCAGGCCTGGCGGTCATCGCCTTCATCGGCGGCTTCGTCACGCTGGTGATGCGGTTGAAGGACCGGCCCGACTCCGACCCGGACGACGGCGCCGTAGTCTGAGCCTCCGTCAGACAGTCTGCACGGCCAGCGGCAGCGCCTACGCATGCCGCGGTGGTCATGCGAGGAGGGCAGGCGGGTGCAACTTAGCGAGACCGTCGAGATCCGGGGTCATCTGTTGGACTCGGGGACTCTCACCAAGATCCTCGACGACATCAGAGACTACGGCGGCGACTATGTGATCGAGCGGTTCGACGTCGGCAAGGACCACGACGACGAGTCCTATGCCCAGATCGTGGTGACCGCAGCCGATGACAACCTCTCCAGGCTCGTCAACCGGCTTCAGGGCCATGGTGTCAATCCGGTGGATCCCGGCGAGGTCGAGATCCGCCCAACCGACGCCGACGGTGTCTTCCCGGACGACTTCTACTCGACCACCAACCTCGAGACCTTCGTCCGGCTGGGCGGCGAGTGGATCCGGGTGGAAAACCCGGAGATGGATTGCGGACTGCTGGTCGTCGACAACCGAGTGCGTACGATCCCGGTGAGCGAGGTCAAAGCCGGCGACCGGATCGTCTGCGGGACCAGCGGGGTCCGGGTCGTGCCGGTCATTCCACAGGTTGACCGCCGCGGCAGCGCATTCGAGTTCATGAATTCCGAGGTCTCATCGGAGAAGCCGCAGGCCCTGCTTGTCCGGCAGATTGCCGACCAGATGCGGGAGGTTAAGGCAGGCGGCGGCAAGATCCTCTGGGTAGGCGGACCTGCCGTCGTACACACAGGGGCCGCACCGGCGATGGTGGCGCTGGTCGAGGCCGGGTTCGTGGATGTGCTCTTCGCGGGGAACGCGCTGGCAACCCACGACATCGAGGCGGCACTGTTCGGCACTTCGCTCGGGGTCGATCTGTCACGCGGTCGCGGTGTCGAGCACGGCCACGAACACCACATCCGCGCGATCAACAAGATCCGTCGAGCCGGCTCGATCGCCGCGGCCGTCGAGAATGGGCTGCTGACCGGCGGTGTGATGCATGCGATGGTCGAGGCCGGCAAGCCGTTCGTGCTGGTGGGTTCGGTCCGTGATGACGGTCCACTGCCCGACGTCTATACCGACGTCATCGAGGGGCAGCGAGCCATGCGCGCGGAGTTGTCCGGCGTCGGCTTCGCGATCATGGTCGCGACGATGCTGCACTCGGTGGCGACCGGTAACATCCTGCCGGCGTCGATCCCGCTGGTCTGCGTAGACATCAACCAGGCGACCGTCACCAAGCTCGCCGATCGGGGCTCCGCGCAGGCGCGGGGCATCGTTACGGACATCGGTCTTTTTCTCGAGCAGCTCACCCTCGAACTCGCCCCTGACTACCGCCACCCCTGACCGTGAGGACCTGACCTTCTCGGGTGTTGACCCACTCGGTGGAATGCCGCCCCCTGCGGATGACGTGGCGCTGCGCCCTCGAACGTCTAACCCCGGGCCGAGGACAGGGTTCAGGTACATCAAGGTCGGGTTAGGGGAAGCCGGAGGGAGGGGGATCGTCGGGGCGGGATTGCTCAGCCAGGAAGCGCTCGAACTCGGCGCCGAGCTCCTCGGCGGTCGGCAGCGGACCGGGCGTCGTGAGCAAGTTCGTGCTCTCCCGCCCGCGGAGGTAGGCGTCGTACTGCTGCTCGAGCGCCGTCACCAACGCGACAGCGTCGGTGTCCCCCTTGATCCGCTCGTCGATGTCGCCGCGCAGCTGCTCGGCCGCCGCATGCAAGCCTTCGGTCGGGAGCAGAAGTCCTGTCGCCTTGCTCACCGAGTTCAGTACGAGCTCCGCGGCGGCAGGATAGTCGGTCTGCGAAAGGTAATGCGGCACATGGACAGCGAAGCCGATCGCGTCCCGCCCGTTGCGGCCCAGCTCGTACTCGAGCAGGTGGCCTGCGCTGCCCGGAACGAGCACCCGTTGCAGCCAGGGCTCATACCCAGTGATCAGCTCACGGCGGGTGGCATGGGCAGTGATGCCGGTCGGCCGAGTATGCGGAACCGCCATCGGGATCGCGTTCAGACCGACCGTCAGCCGAACGCCGAGCCGATCGATGATCTCTTGTACGGCGGCCGTGAAGCGGCGCCAGAGCAAGTCCGGTTCCGGCCCGGTGAGCAGGAGGAACGGCACGCCGGCGCGGTCATGCAACAGATGAATGGCGAGGGCCGGATCCTCGTAGCTCTCCCAGTGATCTTCCATGAAGGTCATGATCGGTCGCCGGGACCGGTAGTCGAGCAGCCGGTCGACGTCGAAGGTCGCGACCGGGCGGGGGTCGAGCGTGGTGGTCATGTGCTCCGCGGCCAGTCGGGTCGAACCGCCGGCGTCGACGAACCCGGTCATCGCTTGGATCAGAACCGGCCGCCCGAGATCGGGCAGGTCGCTAGCGAGCTCGTAGAGCTCATCGGGATCGGGCACCAGTGACGACCTCCAACACGTACCGCGCAAAAATAGTTCAACACCAGTGTGAACGCGCGAGCTCCGGCCGCTAGTCCCGGGCCCCGGACGAGACGACTCCTCAGGCCTGCTGCTGGGCAGGCACGCGAACGGTGGCGAGCACCGGACGGTGATCACTGGCGACATCAAGACCAGGAAGATGCTCTGGTACGCCGCAGCGGACGACCTCGATCTGGTCGGAGACGAAGATGCCGTCGATCCGCTTGTAGGGATGCTTGGCGTTGCTCGTGAATTCGCCGCCCCAAGGAGCCGCGAGATAAGCGTCGCGGAACCTGGTGGCTAGGGCCCGCCATGACTCGCCGGTCGGGCGCTCGTTGATGTCGCCGGCCACGATGACGTGTGGGGTGCCGACGCCGGGGAGCGAGACCACTCGGTCCAGGTGTCCGAGCACCTCGTCGACCTGCTCCCTGCGCTCTGGGGTGAGGAGGGAGAGGTGGATGCTGGCAAGGCAGAGACGGGCGGTGGTCGGGAGAGGTGTCTGGCCCGGGCCCGGAATGTCGATGATGGCGACTGCCAGACCGCGCTGCTGCAAGCCGGGCCGCTTGGTCAGCTTGCGGTTCTCCGCATAAACCACCTTCGTTCGCAGGCTACCGAGGAGCAGCATCGCGCCGGCCGCCCGCCCGCCGGTGAGGACGACAAGGCCGCTCTCGTGAGCCAGCCAGGCGCATTTGGGCCGCCAGCGGAAGAACCGTGGAGCCTCCTGGATACATACGACGTCGGGGTCGCACTCGCGTATCACCTGGAACAGCGCCTGTGTGTCGTCGCGCATCGAGCGGATGTTGTATGAGAGCACGCGCAGCTCCACCGTGCCGGCGGCGGGCTCGCCGGCGCTCGCCGCTGCACCGCCGGTAGCTCGGACCGCCGCACCTGCCGGCGGGATGACCTCATCGGTCATCCCGCCGGCAGATTCGGGTGTCGTACTCAAAGATCCTCCGCGATTGCCGACCGCTCGAGCTCATGCTCGAGCTGCTCGATCTCCGCGCCACCGGCCATCTGCTGGGTGAGCTCGTCGCGGGAGATATCCGCCTTGGCAAAGTCGCCGACGCCGCGCCCGCGCTTGAGGATGATGAAGTGATCGCCCACCGGATAGGCGTGATGCGGGTTATGGGTGATGAAGATCACGCCAAGCCCACGGTCGCGGGCTGCGGCGATCCGGCCGAGCACGACGCCCGCCTGTTTAACACCCAGCGCGGAGGTCGGCTCGTCGAGAATCAGCACTCGGGCACCGTGGTAGGCGGCTCTGGCGATGGCAACACATTGCCGCTCGCCACCGGAGAGCGTGCCGACAGGCTGATCGACGTCACGGATGTCGATGCCCATGGCGGCCATCTCCCGGCGGGCAACCTGGCGCGCGGTCGACACGTCGAAACGACGCAGCGGACCTGCGCCCTTGGTTGGCTCGGAGCCGAGGAAGAAGTTCCGCCACACGGACATCAGCGGGATCATCGCGAGGTCTTGGTAGACCGTGGCGATGCCGCGATCGAGTGCCTCCCGCGGCGAGGAGAACCGCACCGGCACGCCATCGATGGAATATACGCCCTCGTCCGGTGGATGGACGCCCGACAAGATCTTGATCAGGGTGGACTTGCCGGCGCCGTTGTCGCCGAGAATGCAGGTCACGCTGCCTGCCCTGACCACCGCGGACACTTCGGAGAGCGCGATGACCGAACCGAAGTATTTGGACACTCGGTCGACCTCGAGCAGCGGCGGGGCCTCGACCGGAGGAACGGTCCTTTCTGCGAGCGACGGTGTGGTCATCGTCGTGTCCTCTCCGCATAGCGCCGGACAAACGCGTTGGTCAGGGCCGCAAACAACAGCATGACGCCGAGGAAGAACCTGAACCAGTCGGCGTCCCAGCCGGCGAAGATGATCCCCCGATCGGCCATCCCGAAGATGATCGCGCCGACGGACGCCCCGATCGCCGAGCCATAGCCACCGGTCAGCAGGCAACCGCCGATGACCGCGGCGATGATGAAGATGAACTCCTGACCGATACCCGTGTTGGCTTGCACTGAGGTGAGCCGGACCGCGTTGATCGTGCCCACCAGCCACGCCGCGCCGGCGGTCGTCATGAAGAGGGCGACCTTGGTTCGGGCGGCGGGCACGCCGACCGACCTCGCGGCCGGGGCGTTCCCGCCCACCGCGAAGATCCAGTTCCCGGGCCTGGTCCGCATGAGTATCCACGTGGCGAGCGCGGTGATGGCGATCCACCACAGGATCGCGACGCGGAAGTCGGCGCCGAAGACGTGGAAGGTGCGGGCGAAGACCGCGTGAGCAGAGTCGTAGCCGTCTGCTCGACCGAGCCCGCTCACCTGCACGGTGTCGGTCAGCGCCTTGGTGACCCCAAGGTTGAGCCCTTGCAGCATAAGGAAAGTGCCGAGCGTCACGATGAAGCTGGGCAGACCGGTCTTGATGACGACCACGCCGTTGAACACTCCGACGACCAGCGCGATGGCAAGCGCGGCCGCCATCGCGAGCCAGACGTTCCAGCCGTACTTCGTGGCAAGGATGGCGATGGTCAAGCCGGCGGTGCCGGTCATGACACCCGCCGAAATGTCGAACTCGCCACCGATCATGAGCAGTCCGACGGCGACGGCCATGATGCCGTAGGTAGACGCGATGTCGAGCCAGTTCGAGATCCCCGCGGCCGAGCTGAACACCGACGACTGGGCGGAGAAGAACACGAAGACGACGATCGCTCCGATCACCGAGGCGAGCTCAGGGCGAACCAGGAGTCGCCGTAGCAGGCCGACGTGGGCAACCCGCTCGTCGACCGGTGGTGCAGCAGTAGCCATTGACGTCCCTCCCGCAGGAGATCAAGCACGAGGCGACCGTCCTGCCGATCAAGGAGCTCTGCCGTTTCAAGCCCTGAGGCGACGACAGTTCCTTGATCGGCGCGGACGGTTCCGGCAGCGGGTGCGGGCACCCGAGGCCGTTAGGCGGTTAAGCGGTTAGCGTCCCGCTAGCGGGTCCCTTGCTGGGCGAGCTCCGCGACCTTGTCGGCGTTGTCCTTGGTGACAAAACCGGGACCGGTGAGCACCGGCTGGCCGCCGCCCACGGTGTTGAGGTTGTTCTTGTACAGGTAGAGGAAGACGATCGGCAGGTAGCCCTGCAGGTACTGCTGCTGGTCAACCGCGAAGAGGATCTCGTCGTTCTTGATCGCGTCCACTACGTCCCCGGAGAGGTCGAAGGTGGCGAGCTTCGCCTTCGAGCTCGAGTCCTTGATCGCATCACGGGCAGAGATGGCCACACCTGGGTTCAGCGTCAGGACGCCGTCGATCGACGTGTCCGACTGCAGCTTGGCCGAGATCTTCGACGATGCGTCGGCCAGGTTTGTCCCGTCCACCTGCAGGTTCTCGACACTGCCGCCGAGAGTGGCCTTGGCGCCGTTGCACCGCTGCTCGAGACCGACATTGCCGGCCTCGTGCACGACGCACAGAAGCTTCGTGACGCCGGCTGCCTTCAGCTTCTCTCCGGCACCTTCACCGGCCACGTCCTCGGACTGGCCGACGTGCGTAAGCGCGCCGAACTCCTTGGACCGGTCCTGACCGGAGTTGATGGTGATGACGGGAATGCCCGCCTGCACCGCCTTCTCGATCGACTCCTTGAGCGCGTCGGGGTTGGCCATCGAGACGACGATGCCGTCGACTTTCTGAGCCACCGCTGCGTCGATGAGCTGTGACTGCTGGGCCGGATCGCCGTTTCCGTTGTAGTTCACAGTGATGCCGTACTGCTTGCCGGCCGCCCCCGCGCCGTTCTTGACGACATCCCAGAATGCGTCGCCGGCTCCCGCGTGGACGACCACCGCGATCGTCATGTTGGCGGCCTGGCCGGCGTTGGTCTGCTGAGCCTGGCCGCTATCGTCATCGCCCGAACAAGCGGCGAAGACGAGCGGAGCCGCCACGGCGAGGGCGAGCAACCGTGTCCTTGTTCTCATCTGGTGGTCCCTTCTGGCGTCCTTGCCTTGCCTCATAGGTAGGGGTGTTGCTGGCGTTTCGCGTCCTCATACGCCCGTCGAGCGGACCGGGTCGGCTCGAGCGCGGATACCTCCGCGACCGGCACGTCCCACCACGCCTGCGAGCTCGGCGCGGGTACGAGGGGGTCGGTGCGAATGTGGACGACCGTGGTCCGTCCGGACCCGACCGCCTTGTGGAGCGCAGATCTCAGCTCGTCGGCGTCGGAAGCCCGCAGGACATCAGCGCCGAGGCTCGCGGCATTCGCCGCAAGATCGATCATTAGTGGTTCGCCGTCGAGCTGGCCGGTGCGCGGGTTGCGCGCCCGGTACTGGGTGCCGAATCGGCCGTTGCCGACGGACTCTGACAGCGCGCCGATGGAGCCGAAACCGCCGTTCTCCACCAGCACGACGATGATCTTGACACCTTCCTGTACGGCGGTGGCAAGCTCCTGGGCCATCATCAGGTAGGAACCGTCGCCGACGAGGACGAACACCTCGCGGTCGGGCGCAGCGAGCTTCACCCCGAGGCCGCCGGCGATCTCGTAGCCCATGCACGAGTAGCCGTACTCCACGTGGTAGCCCTTCGGGTCCCTGGTGCGCCACAGCTTGTGCAGATCGCCGGGCATCGACCCCGCCGCGCACACGACAACGTCGCGCGGACCCGCGACGTCGTTCACCACACCGATCACCTGGCTCTGCGGCACGCCCTGCGCGCTGCGCTCCGTACGGACCGCATAGGCGCTGTCCACGGTCCGCTGCCATGCGCGCGCAAGCTCGTGGGCGCGATCTGCATACCGCCGATCGACGTGCCAGCCCGCGAGCGCTTCGGTGAGTGCCGTGAGCCCGGCGCGGGCGTCGGCAACCAGTGCGACCCCGGCGTTCTTGCACGCGTCGAAGGCGGTGACGTTCAGGTTGACGAACCGGACGCCGTCCGCGGCGAACAGCGACCGCGAGGCGGTGGTGAAGTCGGTCCATCTGGTACCGATCCCGATGACGACGTCGGCTTCGGCGGCAAGCGCGTTCGCGGCTGCTGTGCCCGTCGCCCCGATGGCACCGACCGACGCGGGATGGTCGTACCTGAGTGCTCCCTTGCCCGCCTGCGTCTCGGCGACCGGTATGCCCGTCGCCTCGACGAACTCCCGCAGCACATCGGTCGCCCGTGAATAGATGAGCCCGCCGCCGGCGACGATCAGGGGCCGCCCGGCACCGCGGATCAGCTCGGCGGCACTGGCAAGCACATCTGGCTCGGGTGCTGGGCGGCGGATCCGCCAGCTCCGCTCGGCGAGGAATTCATCGGGGAAGTCGTACGCCTCGGCCTGCACGTCCTGGGGAAGAGCGAGCGTGACCGCGCCGGTTTCCGCCGGATCGGTCAGCACCCGCATAGCGGCGAGCGCGGCCGGTACCAACTGTTCAGGTCGGTTGATCCGGTCGAAGTACGTGGAGACCGGACGGAACGCGTCGTTCACCGAGACGTCGTAGGAGCGGGCGTCCTCGAGTTCTTGGAGGACGGGGTTAGCGACCCGGCTGGCGAAGATGTCGCCGGGGAGGAGCAAGACCGGCAGCCTGTTGATGGTTGCTAGTGCCGCGCCGGTGACCATATTGGTGGCGCCGGGGCCGATCGATGTCGTGCACGCGAAGGTGGACATGCGATCGGTCATCCGGGCGTAGGCCGCCGCGGTGTGTACCATCGCCTGCTCGTTGCGGACGAGGACGTAGCGGAGCGCGTCGCCGCTCTCGAGCAGCGCCTGGCCGATGCCTGCGACGTTGCCGTGACCGAAAATGCCCAGGCATCCCGCGAACGTGCGGCGCCGCTCGCCGTCGAACTCGGTCCACTGACTCGCAAGGAAACGGACGAGGGCCTGCGCGACGGTCAACCGCATCATCCACCACCCTCCTGGTGAGCTAAGCGATCCTGCCCCTCGGCCGACGGGACGTCGGGAATCGCGGTGGTAGTCATCGGCAGCCGTGTGTCGACCTGCGCCGCGGTCCAACTGTCGCGAATCCAGGCGTGGCACGGATCGTCGCGGAAGGCCATGGTCCGCTGTTCGGCCGGTCCCGCGAGGACGTTCAGGTAGTACATGTCATAGCCGGGGGCAGCCGTCGACGGACCGTGATAGCCATGCGGGACGAGGACCACATCGCCGCTGCGCACCTCGCGCAAGACATCGATCGGCTTTCCCGGTGAGCCGTACACCCGCTGCATCCCGAAGCCGTGCTCGCCGGCGATCTCAAAGTAGTAGATCTCCTCGAGGATCGCCTCGCCATCACCGGCCGTGTCGTGCTTGTGTGGTGGATAGCTCGACCAGTTCCCGCCGGGTGTCAGCACCTCGACGGCAGTGAGCTTAACCGTCTCGAAAGCATCAGGGGCGCAGAAGTTGTTGACCTGGCGGCTGGCCGGGCCGGCACCGCGCAGCTCAACGGGGACGTCTTCGGCCTTGCCGTACCGCGGCTCTAGCTGCCTCTCACATCGTGCACTGGGCAGCGCATAGCGGCCGCCGAGCGGTGCGGTCACCGATGCGGCGGCGCCCATCGGAAGGTAGGCGAAGTCGGTGACGCGAGCGAAGACTGAGCTGCGTCCCTCGAGTTCGATGATCACGCCTTCGCACGCGATGCTGGCCGGTCCGCCGGCCAGCGGCAGAACCAGCAGTTCGTCGTCGCCTGGGGGCAGCTGGATCGAGCCGTCAGGCGGAAGGTCGAGCATCTGGAGCCCGGCGTAGCCCCAGCCGGCCGCCGCCGGCGTCACCAGGGTTGTCAGCATCGAGCGCCCGGCCGCAGTCATACCGCCTGCGCCCCTCGGGCCGCGATATCCGCAGCTTGGGAACCCCGGGCAGTGGCGCGAGTGCCGCCGGTCAGAAGCGAGACCGCTCGGTCCACGGCGGCGTCGACATCGTCGTCCGGCGGGTAGAGCAAGGCGCGCCCGGCGACGATGCCGCGGACGGTCGGCAGGGCCAGCGCCGTTGTCCATCGCTCGAACATCTCGTCGGCCTCGTCTTCTGACTCGCCGGCATCCCCGCCGAGAAGGAGCACGGGCAGCGTGGACGCAGCCAGCACCCGCTCCATGTCGTCGACGACCGGAAGCTTGAGCCAGCTGTAGGCGGAAGTCGTACCGAGCCCTGACGCTACGGCGATCGACCTCGCGACGGCATCGGATGTGAGGTCGTGGCGTACCCGTCCAGCTGACGGGGCCGGCGTCCGTCGGCCGCCGGCTGTGCGCCCGTCCCGCGCCGAGCCGGCAGACCCGGCCGGCGTCGCCGCTTCCCGGCTGGCCCAGAACGGCTCCACCATGGCCATCAGCCGGTGGGCGGCGAGATCGCTGATCGCATCGGCGCACGACTCGAGGGTGCGAACGGTGGCGGGATCGGCGAGGTCGATGCGAAGCAGCATCTTCCCGCCGTCGAAGCCCATCGCTGCGAGGGAGCTCGCGGTGTAACCGGTGAACCGGTCATCCAGCTCGAACACCGAACCTGCGAGCCCGCCCCGGTTCATCGAGCCAACCACCAGCTTGTCGTCGAGCGCCTGGAGAATCAGCAGATCCTCCAGGATGTCAGCGGTGGCGAGCACCCCGTCCACGCCCGGGCGACGCAGGGCGGCGACCAGCCGGTCCAACAGGTCTAGGCGGTCGGCCATCGCCCATGGGCGGCCGCCTGCACCCAGCGACGCACGCGCGGGGTGGTCGGCGGCGATGATCATAAGACTGCCGCTCGCACCGATGAGCTCTGGCCGCCGCCGGCGGGTGGTCGCCGCCTCGGCGATCGCCTCAGGTTGCCGCACCCGCACGTCGGCGAGGGCCCGTGCCTGCCGCTCATCCATCGCGCTCGCCAGCCTTGGACAGCAGTTCGAGAACCTCGGGCTCGTACGGCATCGCCGCCGAGCAGGCGATCTTGGTCGCGACGATCGCGCCCGCGGCGTTCGCGAACCGAATGGTCCGCTCGAGCTCCCATCCGCGAATCATGCCGAGGCAGAGTGCTCCGCCGAATGCGTCACCGGCACCGAGTCCGTTCACCACTTCGACGAGGATCGGAGGGACCTCGACCTTCTCGACCGCCGTCCTGGCCAGCACTCCGCCCGGGCCCTGCTTCACCACGGCGAGCGCGACGCCGCGGTCAAGCAACGCCTCCGCTGCGGTGGGCGGATCCGCGATCCCCACGGCGGTCTCGCACTCGTCGAGGTTCCCCACCGCCACCGTCGCATGAGGCAGTGCCTCCGCGAGCGCGGTCCGGGCCGCATCGCGGCTCGGCCAGAACATCGGCCGGTAATCCAGATCGAGGATGGTCGACTTCCGGGCGCCGGCGGCCACGCCGTCCGACCTGGCGCGCATGGCCGCGAGCGTGGCGCTGCGGCTGGGCTCTTGGCACAGGCCGGTGCCCGTCACCCAGAGGATCTCGGCATGTGCCAACGCATCGAGGTCGAGCTCGTCGGTACGGATCTGGAGGTCAGGGGCAGTCGGAAACCGGTAGAAGTAGAGCGGGAAGTCGTCAGGAGGCAAGATCGCGCAGAACGTCACAGGTGTCGGAAGGCCGTCGACGGCACTCACCCATCGGTCGTCGACCCCGAAGTCCCGCAATGCTGTGTGGATATAGGTACCGAAGGGGTCGGCACCCGTTCTGGTGACCACCGCCGTGGTCAGCCCGAGCCGCACAGCCGCGACGGCCACATTGGTCGCGCTTCCTCCGACGTAGCGAGTGAAGTGCTCCACCCGATCGAGTGGCAGGCCGACCTGATCGGGGTAGATGTCGACACCGACCCGACCGATCGTCACCACGTCGAAGGCCGGCACCCCGGTCCCCGTTACCGACCGGCGGGGGGTCATGGCCGCTCCCCGAGAGTGTCCTGGCCTGAGTGGGCAGGCGTCCCAAGCCCGCCCGCGCCACGATCCCGGTCCCTCTGCGCCGACCCGAGCCGGCCAAGGAAGTCCAGGCTGGCCCGAACGTCGGCGACCGGGCCGGCTCGCTGGGGCGGCTCGGATTCGAGCCGTTGATCCTGCTCGATGACGTACCAGCCCTGATAGCCGGCGGACTCGAGGGCGCCGACCGTCGCCGCTATCTCCGCCGCTCCCGCGCCGAGGCGAACGTACATGCCGGTACGGACGCCCTCCGCATAACCGAGATCGCCCTGGCGGACCTTGCCAGCGAGACCGGGTTCGGCGTCCTTGAGGTGGACGTGGGCGATCCGGTCAGCCGCCGCGCCGGCAAGCGACGCCGGTGAGCCGCCCCCGACGAAGTAGTGGCCCGAGTCGAGGCAGAGCCGGATCCCTGAGCCGTCGAGGACCCGCTCGACGTCGTCCGGTCGTTCCACGGCAGTGCCCATATGCGGATGGAGGACGGCCTTCACGCCGCGATCGTCCGCAGCCGCGGACGCGCGATCAAGATTCTCGAGGAGCTGCCGCCACTGCGCATCGTCGAGCGCGGCGCGACCGTCGTAGCCCTCGCACCCGTACTCCGCGGCGAGGACCAGCAGGCTCGCCCCCGCTCCGGCGAATGCCTCTGCCACCCGCACGACCATCGGGACGGGGTCGACGGCGGCATCATGCAGCACGACCGGGACGAACCCGCCGATCCCGCTGATCCCGTACTCGCGCAGTAGCTGGCTGCGAGCGGACGGGTCGTCGGGCAGGAAACCGTCGGGACCGAACTCCGTGGCCGACAGCCCGAGCTCGCCTATCTCGGTGAGCACTCGCTGCCGGCTCATCTGATGACCCCAGCCAGGGACCTCGCTGACCCCCCAGGAGATCGGCGCGGCGGCCACGCGTGCCCGTATTCCCGTCATGTGGCCCTGCCCGGGGCCGTCGACGACCGCCGGAGGGACAGTGACCTCATCCGCGGACCACTTGGCGCAGCCGGGGGGGTCATCCGTCGATCTCCGCGATCTCGACCGGGCGCCCTTCCCGGCGAGACCGTTCCGCCGCCTCGGCAACGAGCAGCGCGGCAAGCGCGTCGTCGGCCGAGCACGGGTTGTCGATCGATCCGCGGGCATAGTCGAGGAACGCGGACAGCTCGGCCTCGTAGGCACCCGCGAAACGATCAAGGAATGTCCGGTACGGGGGTTGGCGAGGCCACGGCACCTCCGGATCCGCGGATCGCAGCGGACTGCGGTCATCGAGACCGACGGCCAGCGTCCCGCGAGTGCCGGCGAGCTCCAACCGGACATCACAGCCCGCGCCGTTGTAGCGGGTGCCGGTGACAACGGCAAGCGATCCGTCGTCCATGACCAGGATCGCAGCTGTCGTGTCGACGTCGCCGGCGGCCCTGATGAACGCGGCCCCAGTGTTCGCACCTACCGCGTGCACCGACGAGACCTCACGGCCGGTGACGAATCGGATCGCGTCGAAGTCGTGGATGTGCATGTCCAGAAACTGCCCGCCGGAGGTAAGTATGTAGTCCGGATGCGGCGGCGCGGGGTCGGCAGTGATGGCTCGCAGGGTGTGGACCTGGCCCAGGGCACCGCCCTGGTAGCCGCGGCGGGCGGCGCGGAAGCCGGCGTCGAAGCGGCGCTGGAACCCGACCTGAAGCGGGACCTGGGCAGCGGAGACCTCAGCGATGACCGAGCGGGTGGTGGCGATGTCCAGCGCGATGGGCTTCTCGCAGAAGACGGGGATCCTGGCATCGACCGCGGCCCGGATGAGATCGGCGTGCGTGGCGGTTGGGGTCGCGATGACCACGCCATCCAGCGGCTCGCTCGTCGCCGCGGCGAAGCCGTCGACCTGGCGAGCGCCGATCTTCTCCGCGAGTGTCTTGGCCCTGGCGAGGTCGGCATCGGCCAGCAGCACCTCGGACACCGCTGAGTGCCTGGCCAGCAGAGCGGCGTGGAACGCGCCTATCCGGCCCGCGCCGAGCACCACTATCCGCATGTCGGCCTCCGCGCTTGGCAGCGCTGGGCGGGTGTGTCCCGCTCGCCTCGCCAGGTTTCTAGTCGTGGAGCTTTGTCCTGTCAATGGTTTGTACTGACAAAGTGAGTAACCTGTTAGCCGTGGTCGAGGCGCCAGTCTCCATAGCGGTGGACCGCAGCAGCCCGGTACCGCTCTACTTTCAGGTTGCGGAACAACTCGAACGGGCGATAGAGATCGGCTCACTCCCTGCCGGTGTCCGCCTGGGCAACGAGGTGCAGCTCGCCGAGCACTACGGCCTGTCCCGTCCTACGCTGCGGCGGGCGATCCAGTACCTGGTCGACAAGGGGCTCCTGGTTCGTAAGCGCGGGGTCGGTACCCAGGTCCTGCGTACGAAGGTGAAGCGGCCGATCGAGCTCACGAGCCTGTACGACGATCTCGTTGGCGCAGGACAAGCGCCGACGACGCAGGTTCTGCAGAACACGGTCATCTCGGCTGACGCCACCGTGGCGGTTGTGCTCGGCGTAGAGCCGGAGTCACCAGTGGTGTTCCTCGAGCGGCTGCGCTCGGCCGGCGACGAACCGCTGGCGCTGATGCGGAACTACCTGCCGACAGATCTCATCGAGTTGCGAACGGATGCCCTCGAGTCCAACGGTCTCTACCAGCTGCTGCGGGCCGCCGGCATCAATCC
>DASYTV010000025.1:0-6929 GCA_036001885.1 Actinomycetes bacterium | reverse complement strand
CAGGACGCCGTCGCCGAACCGGCCACGCCGAGGCAGGTCGTCGGCCACCTCCAGCTCGAGGGTCAGCCGCAGAGCGGTCAAGTCAGCGGTGGCCTCGATCGCGCCGAGTCCGGCCAGCCCGGACACCACCCGCTGCACCTTGTCGGCTGCCCGGGCCTCGTCCTCGGGCAGCCACGGCTCCTCATCCAGGTCACCGACCAGGGCTAGGTATGTCTCGCCGGCCCACGCGGCCAGCTGTGGCCAGGTGCCTATGCTTGCTCCCGCGTCGAGGCGTTCTCGCAGGTCCGCGACGAACGTCCGCAACGCGTCGGCCGCGTCGGCGTCACGCTGCCGCCTTGCGATCAAGCCCTGACTCGGCGCGTCCGACGTTCGCGCTAGCTCCGCGGCATCCCGCTCCTGGGCCGCGTACCAAGCCAGCCGGGTCTCCCACTGGTCACCGCCGACCACGCCGGCCACCCTGGAGATCCGGTCCCAGCGCGCGGCGGGCACCCGCCGCCCGTCCGCGTCGCGTACTGGCGCCTCGGCGAGCACGGCGAGCACCTCGTCCCGCCGCCACCCGTGGTCGGGCAACGCCAGGACGTCCAGCAGGGTCCGGGTCAGGGTCCGCTCGATCGTCGGCCGCACTCCCGTGCCATTGCTGACGATCCCCGCCGTCGCCAGATGCTCGGCAAGCAGCCGCGCGTACGGCTGCGCCGCGCCGTAGAGCACCGCGATCCGGTGTGCGGGCATGTCGCGCAGCCGTTCGGTGACCAGCCGGACCACGCACCGTACCTCGTCGTCCGCGTCCGAGGCGTGTACGACCCGGTGCGCGGTCGAGGGCTCGATCGTTGGCCGCGCTGCTGACTCCGCGGCGCGCCACGCCAGCGAGCGCAGGACCGCGGCATCCGCTCGCGCGTTGCCGGTCAGCCCGGCGATGGTGAGTACGTCGCCGACGGCGGCAAGCTGCTGAACCAGCGCCACCGCGCCGGGCGGAAGATCCTGCGGAAGGAACAGCACCACCGCGCCGATCTCACCGACCCGCGCCGGCTCCGCAGCGAGCGTCGCCGTCGCGGTCTCGCGCAGATCCTTCGTGTCGTACCAATCCGCGGCCAGCAGCGCGACGACCCGCCGGTGCAGCCGCACCAGATCGGCGGCGATCGCTTCACCGCTGCTGGCGATCACGTCCAGCGCCGCCGCATCGACCTCCCGCAGCTCGCGATGTGCGTCCACCAGCGCTCGCACCGTCGACCGATGCCCCGCCACCGGACCGAAGACCCCCGCCTCCTCGCTCAGCGCGCGCCGCCACGCCGCCGCCAGCACCGGTCCGGTCGCCGGCCGCCGCCACGACCCCACAAGCGCAGGCGCGGCGATCCGCTCAGCCAGCCGGTCCACCGTCAGCACCGACAACCCAGCCACCCCGGCGCGCTCGCCCACCCCGTGCGCGAGCGCCCGTCGCGTCGCGACACCGCACAGCTGCGTCGGCACCAGCACCGTCATCGGAGCCAACGGGTCACCGCGTTTTGCCTCGCCGACCGTGGCGCGCAGTGCGTCGTACGCCTCAGCCCCGTACCGCGTCCACGCCACCGGCGCAACGCGAGCGTCATCAGTCCCTACCATCGACAACCTCAGCCGTCCGGCCGCGCGTGGTTCGACCTGACGGATCCCAGTTTGCTTCCTGCCGGCTCCGACGGCTGCGCCATATCTCCGCCCCGAAGGTCGGAGCGACAAAGAGGATCTACTTCAAGACCAGGAACCTGAACCACGGCGCCACCCTCACTCGGCAAAGCCGCTGTTTCGACCTGGCCCCGAGAGTAGCGATGGCTCCTCAAACGTGAGTCGCGAACACGATGGGGTTGTCCAGTTGGCTGATGCAAGCAGGGTGCGCCGAGGCGACGAATCCAAGGCCGCGGGCGGACCCACGCACCAGCCGCGGCATGCTCGGAGATGGTTCGCAGCTCACCACAGACAGCAGCTCGGACGGTGCTGGGTGCATGACCGTGCCGCAGCCGGCGGGGGCGGTTGACCGGGCCACGCTGGGCCGAGTGGTACGTCAGGGGCGGCGAGTGCGGTTGCTCCGTATCGGACAGGCAGGGCGAGCCGTGACGGTTGTGCAGCCAGCGTTCGCTGAGCAGCCAGCCTGAGCCGCGGGCATTCTTCGGAGCTCGAGGACATTGCCCGGAGGTCCGCCATTTGTTTGCCGACTGGCATGCACCGATTCAGGATGCGAGGAAGACCTCGTCGAGGTGCCATTCGAGGAATTCGCGGTTGGGCCGGTCGATGCGGCGCTCGGGAACCCGAATCGGCTCGCCTACTCGCTGGTAGAACTGCTCGCCGTTGTCAAAGTCCGCGCGGAGTCGTCGGCTTACCAGAAGTCGATGTTTGGAGTCGATGCCAAGGTAACCGCGATCGAACAGTGTATGTACGTCGGACCGCAGGAGCAGTCCGTTGTCGATCCGGTGCTCGCCGCCAAACGAGATTGGTCTGATGTGGGCTGCTTGAAGTACTGGCCGAATCTTCTCGCCGGTTACGGCGCATCGCTGGCCGTACGCGCCGAGAACGACGGCTTGGAAGGACTGTTGGCCCAGCCGTCCGGGCGCGAGCCGCTTGTCTCCGTACACCGGTCCTGGCCGATGCCATGGTTCGCCTAGGTCGAGTTCGATGCGGACGCCAAGCAAGCGCTGGAGCAGGTCGCTGAAGTAGGTGTCGATGGTTGGCTGGTGGCCGAGGTCGTAGCTCCTGCCTTGCACGACATTTGCGGCGAACTGCGGCGGCGGCTCGGCGACCAGATCAGGTGGGAAGAATTTCGTGTCGCGAATGAACACGCAGCCAATCGTCGGGTCCTCATGGGCCGCAAGTGGCGCCCGGCGGTAGCGGCTGACTCGGGTGCGTAGGTTGGCGAGGCTCGCCGCTCCATTCGCGTTGCCGAATAGCTCCCATGCCTGCGACACGCGAAGGGCAGCGAAACCGCTGTAGAAGCCGCCGCCCACGACCTGGTTGCCATCCACGTAGTGCGTCTTGAAGTAAAACGGCTCGCCGAGGGCGAGGGCTCTGAACTCACGGTCGCTGCTCGGCCGCCAGAAGTTGACCTCGTTGAGGTTCGGCCGTATGGCGAGGAAGCGGTACCACTCGCCATCGGTCACCCCGACATAGGCCCGCACGGTCGGAGTATGGCGCAACACGCTCCTCGAGATCAGACGATCTGACGAAGGATCGGCATGCTGGGAAATTTGGATGAGCGCCATGTCTGTCGCAGTCCCACCGGTGGCGGTTTCCTGCACCCGGACATACACGGCGGGAGGCGAGTCCGGTCATCGCGCTCGATCTCGGCGAGCAGCCTGGGGACCACAGCCTGGATCCTGTCGGCCATCTGGGCTGTCTTGTACTCGCCGCGGTAGCCTCCGCGGAACCGTACGGTGCCGGCGAGCCGGTCGTGCGCCTCCGCGGGAGACACAGGGAAGTCCGGCCACCGGCTGCGCTTCGCCCGCTCCGTGGTGAGCCTGGACGGTACATTCCACATCGCCGGCGTGCGGTGCTCGTCATAGAGATACTGCCGAAGTACCTTCTCCCGGGCGCGGCACAGTACGGCCTTGTCGTCGACCAGGTCACCGGCGAGCCTTGCCGGAGTCAGCCCGGCCGCGGCGAGGCGCCGGCGCAGGTCACGCAGATGCGACCATTTGGCCTCACTGATTCGCGGTCGTTGCGGTACGCCTCGGTGATTCGGTCATCGAGAACCACCGAGTACCAGAGATCCCAATAGGTCCACGCGTCGCGCCAGGACTCGGGCCCGACAATGCCTCGCGGGCGCGACACCGAGGCGGCTCGCATCTCACCTCCCACACCCCCAGGCATCCAACCCACCGGCGGCGCGTGGCGCGAGCGTGATCCCACATTGATCACTAGTGGTCACGCCACTGGAGTTCCGCTTCGAGGTGCGATTTTGTCAGAGGCGGGGGGTAGCGTTGTCTTCGAACAAATGTTCGAGCGGTTGCCGGTGGGGGGTGAGCTCGGTGGCGGTCGACTGGGGTGCGGATTCGTCCGCGGCCGGTGCTGCCGGCCCGCCGGGGGCGCGACCGGAGCTGGACGCTTTGGAGGCTGCCGCGACGACCCTGGTCGCTGGTGATCCCGCCGCGCTCGATGGTGAGTCGTTGGCAGCCGAGGTCGCCCGGCTGGAGATGGTGACGGCTCGGCTGGCGTCCCGGGAGGCCGCGTGTGTGGCCGTCCTCGATGCCCGCGGCGACGTACAGCGGTGGGGGTTCCGGTCGACACAGGCATGGCTGCGCGCGGTGGTGCGGCTCGCACCCGGCGCGGCGAAGGGGCTGGTTGCGCTCGCCCGCCGGCTGTACGGCAGGGAGGCGACGTCGGGCCGCGGGGCCACCGTGTCGGCGTTCGCTGCAGGCCGGATCGGGTTGGCGCATGCGCAGATCGTGACCCGGACGATGACCGAGATCGGCTCGGTGTTCCCCGACCCGGCCGAGGCGGCGAGGATGGAGAAGGAACTGGTCGCGGTGGCCGAGCGGACCGACCCGCTGCGGCTGGCCGGAGCCTGCCGGCGGTTGCGGATCGCGGCCGTGCCGGAGCAGGCGGTGGCCGACGACTGGGATGCGTTCCAGCGGCGGGAGCTGTCGGTGGCGAAGACCTTCGGCGGCATGGTGGCGATCAACGGGGTGTTGGACCCGTTGAGCGGGGAGACCGTCGCTGCCGCGATCCACTCGCTGTCCGGGCCTACCGGTGAGCAGGATGAGCGCACGCCTGGGCAGCGGCGCGCGGACGCCCTGACGGAGGTCTGCCGCCGGATCCTGGGCTTCACGGACCTGCCCACCAATGGCGGGGAGCGCCCGCAGGTCAACCTGACCATGCCATTCTCGGTCCTCACCGAGCTGCCAGGCGGAGTATTTGCTGAGGAGGCAGACCTGGCTCTGTCTGGTCCGGACGTGGCCGAGCTGGCCTGGGCCGGTCCAGTCTCGGCGGAGCTGGCGCGGCGGATCCTATGCGACGCCACCGTGACCAGGATTGTCCTCGACCCCGCCTCGCAGCCGCTGGACGTCGGGCGGGCCACCCGGGTGGTGCCGGCCGGGATGCGCCGCGCGGTCGCCGTCCGCGACCGACATTGTCAGTGGCCCGGCTGCGACGTTCCGGCGGTCTGGTGCGACGTTCACCACCTGCGGCACTGGAGCCGTGGCGGCGTCACTGCCCTACGCAACCTGGTCATGCTGTGCGGCTGGCACCACACACAGCTCCACCTCACCAGACAAACCCTCGTCCGTCACTGCGACGGCCGGGTCGAGCTCGCCCCAGATCTCGACCATAACGCTGACAACACCGACCGCGGACCGTAGCGGACTTCACCCGTGGCCGGGTAGTTCAAAGGAGGCGTCGCGCCGGCGGCATCGGCGTCCAACGCGGCGATCACCCCGGTTGCCGGAGGCATGGTTTCTCCGCAGTTTGCAGAACCCTTGCAAGGAAGGGCAACGCAATACTCGTGAGAAGCCAGCATGCTGATCAAGAAACCTTGAGTCAAGTGGAACCTCCAGCCGCGCGGCGCCGTGGACGTGGGCGGCTATGCCTGGTCGGCATCCGCTCCATAGGCGGCTGGCCGACCTCGTCCACGCAGAGATCAGTCTCGACCCGCCGCCGCTCGCCGACGCGGAGGCCCCGGATCGTCTTTCGCGGCACATCGGACAGTTGTGACTAGCGCAGTTTGAGGCAGCTCCCGAGCACCTAGGCCGCGCGTGCGCCTACCGTGGAAGGGTGGCCCGAGGGCCTGCAATCAGGAGCGAACGGGCGCGGAAGCTGAGCAGCTTCCGCGCCCGCGTACATACTGAATTCGGCTCAGACGAGCGGGCGAGAGCTACAGTGCGCACGCCTCCAGCCCGGCACCGAGAAGCGCTCCGAACGCATCCTCGATGTGGTCCACGCCCTTGCCGTTCCCGAGGTTCGGGTTCGCGCTACCTTCGCCGATCGTCTTGTCAGACCTGACGGTGAAGGAGTCCGGGCCGCCGTTGGACGACCAGTAGTCGAGGAAGCAGTCCGGGTCAACGCCGGGCGGGAAGTCCGGGCTATTGACGAAGTCCGCGACCGTCACGGTGATCCATCGGTCGGAGTGGGTAGCACTTGCGTTGCCCTGCGCCGACCGGTTCGCGATGAAGCATTCGTGCGCGTACGCCGTACCCGTGGTTCCTAACACGATTGCTGCCGTCACCACGGCAAGCCTCATGGGCCATTTCCTCACGATTTCCCTCCCTGTCCTCGGCCGAGCGCCGAGCTGGTTCCCCCGAGAGCATTGAAGTGAACCGTGGCAGCAGGTGAGCGAGCCGTCAAGACCAAGACCGCCGTGAGCTCGCACCCCCTCGCTGAGGGGCCGTGACCCGAGTGAGCCGGCGAGTCCACCGAGTTCGGTGTGCGTCCGCGGCATTTGCACATCAGCTCGGGTGCCCCCAGCATCCCCGATGAGGACCGGCGTCGGGAGTGGGACCGTTCTCCCTGTCGGCGCGGGCCCTTGGACTCTCCTGTCGGAGCCGGGGGCGGCAGTGGAATGAAACTAGATTCGCGCGGTGTACTCGCGAAGGAGCCACGTTGGCCAACATTTGCGGGCACCATCTGTCGCCTTTGGCCGATCTTGTCTTTCCTGGTGATGGTCAGCCAGGGTGGTGTTCGGTTGCTGACGCTGAGCGCTGATTGCGGTCGCAGGGAGCTCGCGAGATCACCCTGGTTGGGCTCCGAATAGTTCGGCTGCCACCTTGATGATCTCGTCGTCGGGGACGTCCCGGAGATGCTGGCTCAGTCCCCAGCGGTGACCGAATGGGTCGATAATCTGGCCGTGGCGGTCACCCCAGAACATGTCAGCGAGCGGCTGGTGAATCTCCGCGCCTGCGTCGATCGCGCGCTGCCAGAGGGCATCGACGTCGTCAGTGGCGATGTGTAAGGCGCTGTACGTGCCACCGAGAGACTGC
>DASYTV010000024.1:0-7683 GCA_036001885.1 Actinomycetes bacterium | reverse complement strand
CGAGGTCATCGCAGCCGCCGCACGGTGGCACGAACGAGCCGGCCAGCCTTCTGAGGCCCTCGCCTACTGGACGAAACTCGGTGACCGTGACGCGTGTATCCGCGTACTTCGGCAGCGTGGGACCGAGCTCGTGGCATCGGGCCGGGTTCGACCCGTCGTCGACGCCGCAGCGGTGATTCCCGGCGACAAGCGGCCACCGGACATCGATGCGCTCGCCGGTGAGGCTTGGCTACTGCTCGGCGAGTGGGACGAGGCGATGGCGTGCTACCGCCGGGCGCTCCGCGGGCGGCGGAAGGTGCCGGCTGGACTGGCCTGGCGAATCGGCCTCCTGCATCACCTGCGCGGAGAGCTCGACGCTGCGGTGGCGGCGTACGACGGAGGCGACGAGTCCGACCCCGACCTTGCCGCCCGTGCCCTGTTGCTGAGCTGGTCGGCCGGTGCCCGGTGGTTGCGCGGTGACCTCGAACGCTGCCGTTCCCTCGCCGGCGATGCCTTGGCGGCTGCGCGAGCGTCCGGCGACCACCGCGCGCTGGCCAACGCGCACACCGTCTCCGCCATGGTCGCAGCGCTGGACGGGGACCGAGACGCCAATGACGCTCACTATCTCCGGGCACTCGACCATGCGACCTCTGCCGGAGATCTGCTGCAGTTGGTACGGATCCACACGAACCGTGCGAGCCTGCATCTCGAGGAGGGCGACATCGCCGAGTCGCTCGCCGAGGCCGATCTCGCACTTCGGCTGGCTGACCTGGCCGGCTTCGCCCTGCTGCGGGCGATCGCGCTGTCAAACCGAGCCGAAGCGCTGCTCGCGCTCGGCCGCCTCGACGAGGCGTACGCCGAGCTTGAAGCGGCAAGGCAACTCTATGAACGGCTGGGCTCGCCGATGGCCGCCTACGCGTACCAGGAAATGGGTGGCATCCACCGGTTGCGAGGCGACCGGGCCGCGGCGCGGTCGTCGTACTCCCGAGCGATATCGCTCGCCGAAACGGTGGACGACGTGCAGGGGACCGTGCCCGCGCTCTCCGGCCTCGCGACACTCCTCGCCGCGGACGAGCCGGGGGTCGCGAGCAAGCTGGTCCTGCGCGCCCTGGACGCCGGTCCGTCCCTGGGCAGGATTCGGGCGCTGATCGCCGCGGCAACAGTGAGCCTCGCCGCCGGCGATCCAGCAGCCGCGGCTACGCATGCCGAGGAGGCCGTTCGGGAGGCAGAAGCGCGTCGCGACCGCGCCGGGCTCGCCGAGGCGAGGGAGATCATCGCGGCCGTCACCGGTGATCCAGGTGCGGCAAGGACCGCGGTCGACCAATGGCGCGAGCTGGGGAATCCACTGGGCGAGGCGCGGGCGCTGCTCGTCCTTGCCGAGCTGGAACCAACCGCGGAAACCGTCGCGCTGGCGACGGCCGCAGCCGACCACGCGGCCACTCTCGGTGCCCGTGAGCTCGCCGCGCGCGCCGAGGCGCTCTTTGGCGACCTACGCCGCCGCCACGTACCTGAGGTTTCCGTCGCGTGCCTCGGCGGGCTGCGGGTAGCACGCGAGGGTGACCCCGTTCCGGCGGGTGCGTGGCAGTCGAGAAAAGCTCGGGAGCTGCTGAAGCTGCTCGTCGCCAAACGCGGTCGTCCGGCCCACCGCGAGCAGATACTGGAGGTTCTCTGGCCAGAGGAAGACCCGTCCAGAACCATGAACCGGCTGTCCGTTGCGCTGTCGACGCTACGGTCCGTCCTCGATCCCGACCGCACTCGCGCCCCCGACCGCTACCTGCGTGCCGACGGCGACACGGTGGCGCTAGACCTCGGTCATGTGGACGTCGATGTCGAACGGTTCCTCGCCGATGCGGCTGCCGGCCTGAAGCTGGCGCGCGAGCGCGCGGCAAGCGCAACGGCACGGCTCGAGCGGGCAGAGCTCGCTTACACCGGCGACCTGTTCGAGGATGATCCCTATGCCGACTGGGCGGTGGATCTGCGCGAAGAGGCGCGGCTGGCTTACCTCGAAGTGGTGCGGAAGCTGGCCGAGCTCGCCCAGACCAGCCGTGACAGTGCTGCTCGTTCTCGCTATCTGCTCAGACTGATCGAGCGGGATCCCTTCGACGAACAAGCTCACCTAGACCTGGTCCGTCTGCTTGCGGCATCCGGGCGGCACGGCGAGGCACGTCGGCGCTACCGCCTCTACTGCCGCCGGATGGAAGAGATCGAGGTCGAGGCCGCGCCCTACCCTGCCGGTCGTACGTAGAGATCGGCTCACCGGCGACTGCTGGCACGCCCGGTCCAGACGCCCGGAGCTGACGCCGGGCCCGGTGGTACTTGTCTTGCCGGACCGCCGCCAGATAGACACAGCAGACATGGGACGGATCAGGATCGGCATTGACACCGGCGGAACCTTCACCGATGTCGTGGCCGTCGACGAGGGCACGGGCCGTATCCTCACCACCAAGGTGCCCTCCACGCCCGCCGATCCGGCCGAAGGCTTTCTCGCCGCGATTGCCCGGATCAGGGACCTGATCACCGGTGCCGAGCCATCCGGAATCACGGCGATCTCGCACGGTACGACGGTCGCGACGAACCAACTGCTCCAGGACGACCTTGGGGAACTCGGCTTCATCACGACTGAAGGCTTCGAGTTCGTCCTCGAGATCGCCCGCCAGTCGGTACCGGACGGCTACGGCAACTCGTACTTCTGGGTTAAGCCGCCCCGCATCGTCCCCGCGCACCGGGTCAAGACCGTGCCCGGACGGCTCGACCCGAGCGGGCAGGAAGTCCGCTCGTTCGACGAGAGAGCCGCCGCTGGGGTGGCTCGCTGGTTTGCCGACCGGGGGATCACCACGCTCGGCGTCTGCCTGCTGCACTCGTACGCCAACCCCGCCCACGAGTACGCGATGCGGGACCTGTTGCGACGAGAGCATCCAGCCGCAGTGGTATCCGTGTCGTCCGATGTCCTCAGGGAGTATCGCGAGTACGAACGTGCGGTGACCACGCTCGTCGATGCCGCTGTCAAACCGCGGGTGGCGGCCTATATCACCGGCATCCGCGGCCGCCTCAGCGGTGAGCTCGGCGACGTGCCGTTCTACGTCATGAAGTCCAACGGCGGTGTCCTGTCGGCCGACGAGGTCGTCCACCAGCCCATCACCACGATCCTGTCGGGTCCGGCTGCCGGCGCCTTGGGTGCCGCGCTGGTCGCCGGGGCCGCGGGACACGACTCGATCCTGACGCTGGACGGGGGTGGGACGTCGACTGATGTGTCGGTAGTCGTCGGCGGACAGCCTTCGATCACCACCGAGGGCCAGGTGGGTCGCCATCCCGTCAAGATCCCGATGGTCGATGTCGTCACGGTCGGCGCCGGAGGCGGCTCGATCGCTTCGGTATCAGCGGAAGGAACCCTCAAGGTCGGACCGCGCTCGGCAGGTGCGGATCCGGGTCCGATCTGCTACGGCATCGGCGGTACGGAGCCGACCGTCACCGACGCCGTGGCCTATCTCGGCCGGATCCCACCGCACCTCCTCGGCGGACAGATTCCACTCGATGTACCGGCGGCGGCCGATGGGCTCGGCAAACTGGCGGAGCGGCTTGGCCTGACCACGGATGACGCGGCCGGCGGCATTCTCGAGATCTCTGCATGGAACCAGGCCAACGCCATTCGCCAGGTGACCGTCAAGCGTGGTCTCGACGTCCGCGACTTCATGCTCGCGACCTTCGGCGGTTCCGGCTCGCTGCTCGCCTGCCGGCTGGTGGACATCCTTGGCCTGCAGGGGGTTCTTGTGCCGCGCGACCCGGGCAACCTCTCCGCGTTCGGTCTGCTGACCGTCGACGTGAGGAACGACTACGTGCAGACCTATGTCCGTACGCACCAGACGCTGGACTTGACCCACGTCGGGCTGGTGTACACCGACCTGGAGGCGCAGGCTGCGGCGGCCCTCGACCGGGAAGGCTTCGACCGCGGCGAGCAGGTCTACCTGCGATCGGTCGACCTGCGCTACTTCGGGCAGGCGTTCGAGGTCCGCGTGGACGCACCGGCCCGGCCCGTCGACGAGGACTTCGCTGCCAACGTGCTCGCCGCTTTTCATGACGCACACGAGGGCCTCTACGGCTACTGCTACCGGGACGATCCGTCGGGTAGCCATCCCGTCGAATGGGTCAACCTGCGCGTCTCCGGCATCGGACCGATCACCCGTCCGTCGCTGACCCGCCTACCCGCGGCAGTGGGCGACGTCTCTCGGGCCCGCACGGGCCGGCGACCGGTGCGGTTCGACGACTGGCTCCAGACGCCGGTTTATGACCGCGCTGCGCTGGCGCCGGCTGACCGGATCGACGGCCCGGCCGTCATCGAGGAGTTCGGTTCGACTGTGCCGGTTCACCCGGGTTTCACTGTCACGGTCGACGCCTTCGGCAACCTGAACCTCACCCGCGACCAGGTCCCCGCTTAGACCCACCCTTACCGCGCCGCCCGCCTCAGCTCGAACAGGCGGCGTGCTCAGCAGGCCTGCGGGGGCACGGAAGCTCAGGTCTGCTGTTGAATGCCGCTATGGCGGAGCAGATGGGGGTCAGCGGTCAGAGCCGTCCTCGTCCCGCGACCAGCGGGCTCGACCCGGTGCTGGTGGAGATCGTGGAGGGGACACTCGCCTCGGTGGAGCGCGAGGTGGAGACGGCGATCGGCCGGACCGCACGCTCCCCGATGATCCGCGATGCTCACGACTTCCGCGCCGGCATTCATGATCGGAAGCTGCGCAAGCTCACCGGCCGGTCGTACTCCGCGCTCGTCCATCCCGTCGTCCGGGACTTCCCGATGGAGACGATGCGTCCCGGCGACGTGTTCTTCCACAACGATGTGTACCTGTCCGAGGGTGGCATCGGGCACCTGCCTGATCTATGCGTGACGGTGCCCGTCTTCTCCGGCCGGGGCAGGCCGGCAGCAGCCGATGAAGCAGAGCTCGAGGTCGTGGCTTTCGTACAAGCATTCGGTCACCACGATGACATCGGCGGGGCTGTGCCCGGCTCGATGCCGTCGACCGCAACGAGCGTGTACGAAGAGGGCCTGATGGTCCCGCCCATCAGGCTGTGGGACCAAGGCGTCCCCAATCAGGCGGCGCTGCGGATCATGACCCGCAACTCGCGGATGCCCGAGTCACTCGCCGGTGATCTGGACGCGGAGTGCTCGGCATGCCTGATGGGCGCGCGCCGCCTCACCGACCTCTTCGAGCGCTACGGCAGGGATCGCATTGAGGCCTGCTTCGACGCCATCGTGGCGAAGACGACCGAGACGTTCCGTCGCGAAATCCTCGCCAAGATCCCCGTGGGCACTTATGCGTGGGAGGACTATGCCGAGCACGACGGGGTTGAGCCACCCAAGCTGCACACCCAGCGGATCACGCTCACCAAGACCGACGAGAAGCTCGTGCTCGACTTCACCGGGACCTCGCCGCAGGCGAAGGGCCCGATCAACCATGCGGGGGACTACGCCAACGGCAACTTCCTGGCGAAGTGGCTCGCGCCGATCCTGCGCAACCTTGCCGACACCCCAGAACGGGCGGCCGAGCTCGACGTCAACGAGGGGGTCGTGCCACTGCTCGAGCTGCGCTTCCCGGCGAAGGGCACGCTGCTCACCCCGGTCTTCCCGGCGCCGACGAATGCGCGGACCTTCGTCATCCTGCGGCTGCTCGGTGTTCTCGCGGGCGTCCTCGCCAAGGCAGTGGACGGCCGGATGCCCGCCGACCAGGAGACAATCCGCTATACCGGCGTGTACGGCATCGATGCTGCCGGTCGCCCGTACCTGATGCGTGAGGTCCTCGGGGGCGGGTCCGGCGGGCGATGGTACGCGGACGGCGAGGACACGATCCACGTCGTGCCCGACTCACGGAACCTGCCGGCGGAGTTCACCGAGTCGCGATTCCCGCTGCGGGTGGAACGGCTGGGGCTTGCCGTCGACAGCGGCGGGCCGGGGCATTTCCGTGGTGGCCTCGGATACGAGAAGCACATCCGCGTTCTGCGCGACGGCTTCTTCATGTCGATCGCCGACCGATCGATCCTGTCATGTTGGGGTGTGCGAGGCGGGCTCGCCGGCCGCCCGTTCCAGGTCACGATCGACCCCGACGGCCCGAACGAGCGGGAGGCGGACGCGCTCGCCGACGCCGAGCCGGTCCGGGCTGGGGAGATCATCCGGATTCGCACAACCGGTGGCGGCGGGTGGGGGGACCCCCTCGACAGGGAAACGGAGCGGGTGCTCGCAGACGTACGTGACGGCAAGGTGTCGGTGGACGGCGCACGCGACGACTACGGCGTCGTGGTGACCGGCTCTGATGACCAGGTACGCGTGGAGGAGGCCGGTACGGCAGCGCTGCGAAACGACATGCGGGCCGCCCGTGAGGCGAGGTGGCCCGAGGGCCGGATCCCTTTCTTCGATCGGGGCCCCGGCTACCTCCGGCTGTCCGGCCGTACCCACTCGGACCTCGACCTCACCTGACCCGTCCCCGCCCCGCCCCAACCGCATGAAGGGCACCTTCACCCCGTGCCGTTATCCAGATGGCGGATTGTGCCAACGTCGAGATTCGGTCGCTGGATGGCCGAGGTATCGCGGCTTGTCGCTGCAGCGCGTCAGGATTGACGACATGCTGATGCCGCCGAAGCTCACTATCTCGCTGCTGCCAGACGACCTGGTGGTCTGCCGATTGCCCGCTGACGCAACACCGCCGGCGGTGGTGACCGGCAGCCGGCTCTACTCGGTGACCGCCAGCACGGACGAGATTTCCATTGTGTGCCGGGAGGCCGAGGCACCAGCGGGTGCGACTGTCGAGCACGGCTGGCGTGCGTTCGTCGCGGACGGGCCGCTCGACTTCAGCCTGGTGGGAGTGCTCAACTCTATGCTGACTCCGCTGGTGGACGCGAAGGTACCGGTCTTCGCGATGTCGACGTACACCACGGACTATGTCCTCGTGCGCGAGCAGGATGTGCGGCCGGCGACCACGGCACTGAAGATCGCCGGTCACACTGTCCGCTAGCGCGGACGACGCTGTCCGCACCGAAGGCGGACATACTCTCGCTCGGGATCGTGAGGCAGCGAGGAGTCGCCGTCGACCATAAGGTCGGCCCGTTCCCAGGGGCGCTGCTCGCGGAGGAAGGTCGCCTCGGCGCCTACCCATTCGTTCCAGAAGGCTACGAGCTGGTGCCGCATCCCTTCTCCATGTTCGGCGATGTCTCGCCGCAGGCCGCGCGCGAACGCGGCTCGCGGGCTCGTCTCCATCCAGATCGTGTACGCCAGGTAGCCGGTGAGCTCCCGTCGCCCGGCACCGACGCCATCGAGGACCAGCACATCGACCGGCGGCACCTCGGCTCGGGTGTCGGCCCGCCGAGCCACCCAGTTGTAGACGGAATGGACACCGGTTCGCCCCGCCCGCAGCGGTTCGAGCACATCGCTGACCAAGGCCGGCACCCAACCGTAGAAGTCGGTATGCGAGGACAGGTCGTCCGTGTGCACTATCGCAACCGCAGAGCCTGCCGATCGCACCGCGCCGGCCAACCGTTGGGCGAAGCTCGTCTTCCCCGATCCGGCCCGTCCGTCGACTGCGACAAGGCGGGTCAGCCCGTCCGACGGGCTCAGGTCGCGCACTCGGGCGGCCAGTGTGCCAAACGTCTCTACCACCGGCATTCCACGGACGCTAGCCGCCGTGGCATCCGATGAGCGCTGCCTTGCAGCGGCTGACT
>DASYTV010000023.1:0-3383 GCA_036001885.1 Actinomycetes bacterium | reverse complement strand
TTGAGCCCGGCCGAGTACCCGTCGGCCGAGATCGTGATGTCGCAGATCACCCTGCCTGTACGTTTGGTCATTGCTCTCTCCTCCTCGTAGCGACCTCCGTCGCCTTCGCGGTGAGCTTCCTGTCAAGCGTCAGCATGAAACAGACACAGAATGACGTCACTATTCGCAGCCGTCGGTTCGAACAGCCAAGATGTCGAGTCTCAGGACCTACGTGACAGATCGGTATCAGGACGTGCGTGACACTCCGCCGAGTGTTGGTGGAGATCAGCGTGACGGAGCACCGGTATAAGGCTGTGTTGCAAGTGCAGGCAGGATCGACGGTGACCGACGTGGCTGCGCGCTTCGGCGTCTCTCGGCAAGGCGGTCCATCGGTGGCTCGCTTGGTATGCCGATGAGGGCCTGGTCGGATTGGCGGACCGGTCCAGCCGGCCGTTGTCGTCGCCGACACGGACCGCTCCCGAGATTGAGGCGTTGGTCTGCGAGCTGCGCCGGAATCATCCTCGATGGGGTGCCCGCCGGGTCTTGTTCGAGTTGCAGCGGACGGGTTGCCCTGAGCCGATTCCGTCACGGATTACCGTGCATCGCATCCTGGTCCGGCACGGCCTGGTCGAGGAACGGCCTCGCCGTCGCCGCCGGGAGGACTACCAGCTGCTCATCGAGGTGCCGCGCACCACAACGAAACAGATCGCCCGATTCAAGGCCCGCAAGCCCGAAACACTCCGACGACAGTCACTCCACGTAGATGACGCCGCAGGGAAAGCAAATTGAGCAGGTGCGCACTTCTGCCGATGTGCGAGCACGCTCGCCGCGATGGGCGCTGCCGCTCCACTGGGTGCTCAGTGGTTGCGGGGATCCGACCACGCCCGGGGATTGGGCTTCGCCCCGCGCCCGATCCCCGGATCACCGTCACGGCGTCCTAGTCCAGGTCGATGCGCAGACCCGCGTCGTCAACCGCGGCCACGCAAGTCTTGCTCTGACGTGGCGAGTATTCCTCGATCCGACATCGTCGGAACATCATCATCACCTGTAAGCCCGGCGAAGCATGGCGTCTGTTTCGGGATCGGGCATGAGCTCCCGAACCTCTTGCGCGCAGCGGCAAGCGCCGGCAATCTTGGCAGCCCACGTCAGCGCCTCCTCGCGTGAGGCCACGTCGACGACCACGAACCCGCCAATGACCTCCTTGGTCTCCGGGTAAGGGCCATCGGTGACCATCCCGTCCGTGGCCACGACGCTCGCCCTCTGGCGTTCGAGTCCAGCGCCGAACACAAACACCCCGGCGTTCACGGCGTCCTGGACCACCGCGTGCGAGGCCTTGCCCACGTCGGGCCAATCCTCGTCGGGGATGTGGTCCATCGCGCCGTCATTGAACGAGATCAAGTACCGCGTCATCCCATGACTCCCTTGTCCCGGCGGCCTCGTCCAGCCGTCTCTCGCCTGTTCTACGAACGACTCGCCCCGGATCCGACGCTATGCCAGAAGAATTCTCATGGGATCTCCGCCGCTCGGCGCCCACGGGCGTCAAGTCGCCCGTGTTCGCGGGGTCAGCGCCAGATTTCGGCGAGTAGCTCCGCGAGGCCTCGGCCTTGGTCGTAGCCTCCTCGCGCGGCCTGCAGACGCGTTGATGGATCCAACGCATTGGCGTCGAACACGTCACCCGCGCCGCCATCCGGGAACACCGTTTCCACCCTGCTGCCGCCTGCGCGCAGTTCGTCGACCTGGGTTGCAAGGTCCATGCCCCACTCGAGCGGCATGCGCGACCTGCCACCGAACGGTGACAGCACGAGCACCCTTCCGTATCCAGCCGCCAGGTCGGCGTTCTCGCTGCGTCGATAGCCGCCGTTGATGTATCGGTCCTCGCCGATGCGGTAGGGCGTCATCGCCGAGGTGCTGGCGGCGACGGCGTCCACCAGATCGATTCCGCCGTAACGGTCGAACACGACCGGTTCCCCGGTGCGGGCATCGACAGCCGTGATAAGCACAGGCTGTTGCGGCCAGTGCCGGATGGGAAGCCGAGCCGCGACGATGTCGCGCCAGCGCGTCTGGCCAGAGCCGTCGGACGCATCCATTTCGAGCGCCGCGGCGCCCATCCTGCGGCGCATGTCGGACGCATTCTCAGCAGAACCGATGATTCGGTTCGACCACTCCATGTAGTTCGCCCCCGAGAAGTTCCGAGCGCGTCCCCTGCCCGATCCGGCGTCGCCAGCCGGTGGCTGGGGCACCTCGGCGAGGATGGCGGCATACAGTTCGGCCGGCCGTGTCCCGCTGGTGATCTGGGCAGCCACCGTCGATCCTGCCGACGTCCCGATGATGAGATCGGCCTCGGTTACATCGACCCGCGCATCGGACAGGCCGGCGATGAGACCGAGCTCCCACGCATTGCCTGCCGCTCCGCCGCCAGCGAGAACCAAGGCTCGCTCGTTTGAGTTGCCCGCCCGGCTTGTGGCGTCGACCTGCCGGTCGAGCATCGGCCAATTCCCGTGCCGTGGCGTACGCGTCGCGGCGATGCCATCGGATGTGGTCGTCGAGCTGATGCGCGGAGTCGAAGAAGGTGTGGTGTTCATGGGAGTCGCCTTTCGCGAGTTGCCTGTCGAGGGCTCCCAGTTGCGACTACCTCAGTCGCGCGATCGTGGACTGCGCGGGAGCACCCATTACGGATACTGCGTTCATGGGTCCCACCTCCTGCTGATAGATCACGATCCCCGGGACGTTAGCAGGCCGCCGACGCGGTGCGCCATCGGCATTGCGCCGGTTGCCGTGTCCCTGGCGAACGCGCCGCCGACCGCTACACCCTCAACTGCGAAGAGCCGGTAAACACCCGCTCATGCCGCTGTACGCGCGGGACCTGATCGCCGTCAAACAACTCCTCGGCCAGGCCAAGCCCGAGACCACCGCGGTCTACGCAGAAATCGCGGACGGGGCGCTCCTGACCGCTGTGCGGGCCGTGGGCGGGTGGCGACCATCAGCGCGATGACGCCGTAGTTCATCCGGATGAGTGTCGGGCCTGCTCCAGGTTCGACTGGTGGGGGCCGGAGAGCCAGTCTTGACCCAGACGTGCGTCGACCGGTTCCTCTCCTCGCCGCAGCGCGTCGATGTAGGCATGATCGGCGGCGAGGCGGGCCGCCACCTCGGGACCCTCGGCAACGGCGCCGTGGCCGGGGACCAGGACATCGACGTGCCTGGCGGCCTCACCTAGCCGGTCGAGTGCCGTCTCGTAGGCGGCCACCTGATCGGGGCGGCCTGGGTCGAGGAGCGGGATCAGGACGTCGGAGAGCATGTCGCCGGCGAGCAGGACGCCACGGTCCGCGAGGAGGACCGCGGCGTGGCCGATGGCGTGCGCCTGATGCTCGACGATCTCGCCCGGCACGGGTCCCCCGTCCGCGCGC
>DASYTV010000022.1:0-2228 GCA_036001885.1 Actinomycetes bacterium | reverse complement strand
TCGGCACGCCGGCGGCCTCGGCATCCACCTCCATTGCCTCGAGCCCTTTCTTGATCGCGTCCTGATGCGAGCCTGAGAACGCGGTGAAGACAAGGGCGCCGCCGTACGGATGCCGCTCGGGCACCGGAAGCTGGTTGCCGTACTCGACCGTCCGCCGGATCTCGTCGATATCGGAGAAATTGATCTCCGGATCGACGCCCTGCGCAAGGAGATTCAGCCCGAGCGTGACGAGGCAGACATTGCCCGTGCGCTCGCCGTTGCCGAACAGGGTGCCCTCGACCCGGTCGGCGCCGGCCAGCACGGCAAGCTCGGCCGCAGCGACACCGGTGCCACGGTCGTTATGCGGGTGGACGGAGAGCACCACAGCGTCGCGCTGCCGCAGGTTACGGCCGAACCACTCGATGACATCGGCGTAGAGATTGGGCGTGTACATCTCGACGGTCGACGGCAGATTGATGATCGTGGGCCGGTCGACGGTCGGCTCCCAGACGTCCATCACGGCCTCGCACACCTCGAGGGCGAACTCGGGTTCGGTGCCGGTGAAAGACTCGGGTGAGTACTCGAATCGCCAGTCGGTATCCGACGCCGCTTCGGCAAGCTTGCGCACATGCCGAGCGCCCTCGACCGCTATGTCCACGATGCCTTCGCGGTCGGTACGGAAGACGACTCGTCGCTGCAGTGCGGAGGTGGAGTTATACAGGTGGACGATCGCGCGCCGAGCACCATGCAGCGACTCGAAGGTGCGCTCGATGAGGTGGTCGCGAGCCTGTGTCAGCACCTGGATGCTGACGTCATCCGGAACCATGTCGCTCTCGACGAGCTCACGGACGAAGTCGAAGTCGGTTTGGCTTGCGGACGGAAACCCGACCTCGATCTCCTTGTAGCCAAGACGGCAGAGGAGCTGGAAGATCCGCCGCTTCCGCGCCGGCGTCATCGGGTCGATCAGCGCCTGGTTGCCGTCGCGTAGGTCGACCGAGCACCACAGGGGTGCCGCGGAGATCCGCTTGTCGGGCCAGGTGCGGTCAGGAAGGTGGATCGAGGTGTACGGCTGATAACGCTGCACCGGCATCGCGCTGGGTTGCTGTGGCATGGGCATTTCGGTCGGCTCCTCGGCTCGCCGCGAAGGTCCGGCAACGACGACCACCCGCGGCGAGGGAGCCGGCTCGTCTAAGGAGCCTCGCCGCGGCCGCTAAGAAGGAGCAGTCCGCTGTAACGCATCGCCGGTCAGGCTACCGGATTGATCACTTGGCGAGCCACTCATCCCACATTCCGAGACCGCTGCCAGTGCCCGTTCAGCGGCCGCCGGCGACGTCAACAGTGGAGCCGGTGACGTAGGAGGCGGCCGGTGACAGCAGCCAGAGGATCGCCTCGGCGACCTCCTCCGGCTGCCCACCGCGCTGCATGGGAACCGTTCCGGCCAACCGGCTCACCCGGCCGGGCTCGCCGCCGTCCGCGTGAATGGTGGTATCGATCAGCCGGCGCGTACCCCGTTGACCCGGATTCCGTTGGCCGCGACCTCGCGGGCCAAGCCGACGGTCAGCGCGTCGATCGCGGCCTTCGATGCGGCATAGTCCACGTACTCCCCCGGTGCGCCGAGAACCGCGGCCCGGGACGACACGTTCACGATTGCGCCGCCCTCGCCACCGCGCGCGGTCGACATCCGGCGAACCGCTTCCCTCGCACATAGAAACGAGCCAAGGACGTTGACGGCGAGCATGCGCTGGATGCGTTCCGCGCTCATGTCTTCGACCCGAGATTGGAGGTCGACGATGCCGGCATTGTTCACCAGGCCGCGAACCGGTCCGAGTTCTGCATTCGCAGCCTCGAAGAGACGCACAATGTCGGCCTCGATCGATACATCCGTTTGCACTGCCAAGGCCTTGACGCCGTGAGCCTCGCAGCTGTGTACAACCTCCGCAGCCGCAGCGCCTTCAGCGCGATAGCCGACGCACACGTCCCACCCGTCGCCGGCCGCGAGCCGGGCCGTCGCCGCGCCGATACCCCTACTCCCCCCAGTCACGATCAGAACGCCATTCACGAGACAAGTGTCCCGTCAAGGAGGTCCTCCGTCAGATGCCGGAGGACGTCGCGATACCCGCAGACTGCCGGGCTACCTCGTGATATCGGCTGGCCGAGGCTTGCCGGCTGCGGTTTGCTGTGCACATGGAGACTCGGTGGTCGAGGCGCGAGCAGGAGCTGCTCGACATCGAGCTGCTGGACCCGGAGAG
>DASYTV010000021.1:0-4937 GCA_036001885.1 Actinomycetes bacterium | reverse complement strand
CGAGGTGCGCGATGCGATGAGTGAGGGTACGCGTCTTGCCCGTGCCCGGCCCGGCGACGATGAGCAGCGGGCCTGACCCGTGCGCGACGGCCGCTCGCTGGTCCGCATCCAGCCCGCTAAGGCCGGTGACGCCTCCGCCATCGGGAAGCATCGTCGGGGTGACCGCCAAATGCCTGGTCCGGCGCGGGCCAACCGCCTTCGCCGGCGATGCCGCCACCTCGGTCAGCTCGAAGAGGCCATCGTCTGCGGCTTCGCCGTCCTCGAAGACACGGATCACGCCGTACTCGCCGTCGTAGCCAGGCTCGGTGACAACGCGGCCGTTGCGCAGCCGCTCTAAAGCCGTCGCAAGCATGCGCGACCGGACAGCGACCTCGTCGAGAGGCACCGACTGGAGGATCTCGAGCTCGGGGCCGAAAAGCGCCGTCAGCCCGGCGATCTCACTGACCACCCTCTTGCTCCTCGGTCCGACACGGCGGAGCTCGCCAATGATCTGTGGCAGTTGAAGGAAGTTCGCGAATCCGGCTGCGCCTTCGGGTCGTACCCCCGCAGGACGATCGGCGAGTTCCTCGACACGATGCAGTACGCCCACTGTGACTGGCTTGCCGCAGACCGGGCATCTGCCGTCGAGCGCACGCGTCTGCGCGGGTTCGAGGTGTACGCCGCAGGCGCGATGACCGTCCGCGTGGTACTTGCCCTCCTCGGGAAAGAACTCCACCGTCCCACCGAAGCCAGCGCCGGTCTCCAGCGCTTGGCGGATCGCGAAATAATCCAGCTCCGTGTCGAAAACGGTCGCCTCCCGGCCCAGCGCCGGTGGCGAGTGCGCGTCGGAGTTGCTCACCAGCCGGTAGCGGTCGAGCGCCGAGACCTGCCAGTTCATCGCCGGATCGCTGGACAACCCGGTCTCCAGGGCGAAGACATGCTCGGTGAGGTCGAGGTAGCACTCCTCCAGCGCGTCAAATCCGGACTTGGACCCGAAGACCGCGAACCATGGCGTCCAGACGTGCGCGGGCACGAGGTAGCCGCCGGCGGCCAGGCTGATCTCCAGCAGATCGCGTGAGTCGAGCCCAAGAATCGGGCGGCCATCCGAGCCCAGGTTTCCGATCCGGCCCAGTCGTCGGCTGACCTCAGCGGCCGCATCGAAGTCCGGGACGTACACAAGATGGTGAACCTTCCGGGTGCGGTCCCCACGCTTATAGATCGTCGAGATCTCCACCGAGAGCATGAACCGCACCTCGCCGTGACAGGTGGCGGGCAGGGTGCGGACGACCTCTCGATCTATCTGCGGGGCGAGCCGAAAGAGTCCCGGCTCGGCGGGTACCAGTCTCTGCCTTAGCTCCTCGAACCATGCTGGATGAGTGAAGTCTCCCGTCCCGACGACGGTGATGCCCTTACGCCGTGCCCACCAGCTCAGATGCTCAAGGTCGCAGTCCCGGCTGCACGCCCGCGAATACCTCGAGTGGATATGCAGGTCGGCGTAGAAGCGCACGGCATGCGATCGTCCCACGACTGATACGCCGGCCAGGCCGAATCCGATGCGGTGTCGGGGCGAATTTGGTGGCGTCAGACCGAGAGACTTCGCAGCAGGATTCCGGTGCGCGGCTTCGGCCCGAAAGACGTCGATTTGCGCGGCATCCGGTGACCTGCGGCCGCTAGCTCGACCACGGTCTCGATGGGGGGCGGCCGCAGCAGGACGGCGATTCCTCCCGTCCGTTCCGCCGCTGCGATCGCCTCGGTGCCGTCGTGGTGATATGTGACGTGCTCGGGGTCGTCCGGCTGGTGCCACACGTTCTCGATCAGCGCGTGGTGCAGCACCGCGGCGTCGAGCTCGCGCCAAACGGGCGGCTGGTCGGTCGGTATCGAGGACGCCAGCAGGGCTGGGGCGATGCGGGTGGCGATCCACCGGCGGCCGGCGGCAACGAGCAGAAAGGCGGGACCCGCAGCTGCCTCGCCACTCTCGAGAATCGAGAGGTCCGCGGCCATCGTGTTGTCATCCACGGCACCTTGCCGGTCGAGCTCGATCACCTGGCAAACCGCGCGGAGTGCGTCGATCGCGTCCTCGCCACGCAGCTTGGGAAGCACCCGATGGATCGCGCGGATCTCGAGAGGATGGCGGACGGAGTCGACGAGCATGGCGAGGCCATAGCTCCACGGCCCAAACCCATCACCGGCCGCGTAATGCTCAGCCTCGAGCCGCCGATAAGCCGCATAGCGGTGATGCCCGTCGGCAATCATGGCCTTCCGGTCGACCAAGTCTTGGCCGACGGCAGCGAGCAGCCGCTGGTCGGTGATCTTCCAGAGTCGATGGCTGATCCCGTCCGGCATCCTGGCGGTCAATATTGCCGGATCCTCGCAGGCCTGCTCCACAATGTCCGACGCCGCACCGCCGCCCCCGTACATCAGCAGGATCGGGTCGGGATTGGTCTCTGTGGCCCGCATGAGTTCCAGCCGGTCGGCCACCGGTCCTGGCATGACATCCTCGTGCGGCAGCACCACGCCCTCGCGAGGGTTACGCAGCCCGAGCGCCCCGACCAGACCACGCTGGACCGTGCTCGGCGTGACCTGCTCGTAGACGTACAGGCCAGGCGTGGGGTCAGTTCGCAGCACCCCGGCCGACAGCCAGTCCCGCAGCAGCCTTGCCGCATGCCGGTAACGGCCCTCGGATCCGCAGGCATCCTCGCGTGGGAGGATGAGACGGACGATGTTGTGCGGGTCGAGAGTCTCCAGCAGCCGGACACCATCCGGCTCGATCACGTCGTATGGCGGTGACGTCACCGCGGCGAGATCGCTCACCCTCCCCGGGTCGAACCGCACCCCGCGAAACGGCGCGAGCACTAGCCCTTCAGCGACGTTCGGCGTGGCGGTGCTCATGCCGGGCATCGTATGCGAAGAGGCAGCGGCCGCCGGGCGAGAGGCACAACACCATGGGGCAAGATCGGCACGACTCCGACCATGCGGACCAGCCGGGCGGCCGTCCGCACGGAGAGGTCTACGACTGGTACCGGCGTGGGCTGCGTCTGCTCGACGGCGGTGATGCCGCGGCCGCGGCCCAGGTGCTCAGCCACGCTGCCGATGCGGAGCCGGCTTCGCGCAGCATCCGCGAGGCGCTGGCCAGAGCGCACTTCGACGCCGGCCACTACATCCAGGCCAGGGACGGGTTCCGGTCGCTGGTCGAGGCGAGCCCCGATGACGATTACGCGCATTTTGGGTACGGGCTATCGTCCTGGCGCCTCGGTGATCTTCAGACCGCGAGGCAGCATCTCACCCTGGCGACGACGATGCGGCCGGATGCGACGCATTACGCGGCCGCTCTGGGGCAGGTCGTGGCGACGCTGCGGGCGCGGCAGGACACGCCAGGGATCGTCACGACGCCGCCAGAGCAGGGCACGGGGGCCGCGGGGTCAGACAGCGCCGGGCCGGATGGGGAGGGCCCGTGACGGCAGCGACCGCGCCGCGCGGCTCGGACGAACCGCTGTGCGATCTCTACGACGCGGTACTCCTCGACCTCGACGGGGTGATCTATCGCGGCCAGTCCCCTGTTGCGCATGCCGCGGAGGTCATTGCCGACCTACGCCGCCGCGGCGTCGCCATCGGTTATGTCACGAACAACGCCGCGCGCACCCCCGACCAGGTGGCTGAGCACCTGCGCGAACTGGGCATTCCCGCGAAGCCCGAGGATGTGGTCACCTCAGCCCAGGCCGGCGCGCGCCTCGTCGCCGATCGTGTACCGCCTGGTTCTGCGGTCCTGGTTGTCGGCGGCGAGGGTATCGACGCCGCCATCCGGGAGCGAGGACTCCACCCGGTACGCTCGCTGGCCGAGTCACCCGCGGCGGTAATCCAGGGATACGGACCAGAGGTTGGCTGGCGAGATCTCGCCGAGGCGGCTTATGCCGTGGAGTCCGGCCTGCCATGGGTCGCCACCAACACGGACAAGACGATCCCGACCGCTCGCGGAATCGCACCAGGCAATGGAGCCCTGGTGGCCGCGGTCGTGACAGCGAGCGGGGTCAGCCCGGTCGTCGCCGGTAAGCCGGAACCGCCGCTACACCACGAATCTGTTCTGCGAATCGGTGCAGCGAAGCCGCTGGTGGTCGGCGATCGACTCGATACGGACATCGAGGGTGCTTGCCGAGTCGGTGCTGACTCCCTGCTCGTCCTCACCGGCGTGACTTCCGCGGAAGACCTCGTGAGTGCCGATCCGGCGCATCGGCCCACCTATATCGCCGCCGACCTACGCGGCCTGGTGGTTAGTCACCCTCACGTTGAGCTTCAGGGTGACGGGAGGTGGTCCTGCCGTGGCTGGACCGTGCGTATCGATGACACGGTGAAGATCGACGGTGGCGGCGACCCCGTCGACGGGCTGCGGGCGCTCTGCGCGGCAGCCTGGAGTTCCGCGCCAGCGCCCGACCCGGTACAGATCACGGAGGCACTCCGCGATCTCGGCTGGCGGTAACGGCGGAGGATGGACCCTCATGCCGCAGGCCTGTCACATCAGCGTCCGGAGCCGAAGAAGATCACGGAAGCTAGCGTCGACCTTGACCCGGCCGCTCAGCCAGGCGGAGAGGAAGGGCAGCTTGCCGTCTGTCAGCGCGACGAGATCGTCGCTGGTCATGGCGAGCCCGATCTGCGCCTTGTCCGCGGGCGGTCCACCCGGGTGCTCGGTGATGTCCACGAGCTGGCCGCCGGCCAGCCGGCCGGTGAAGGTCACGTCGAGGTCGGACATGTAGCAGCTCACCGTGCGATCCAGCATGTTGCGCTTGGTTTCGTCGTCGGCACTCGACATTGACGCTGCGAGCTTGGCGAGCGCTGCCCTGCACTCCTCCACACTGGCCATGAGCGGCAGGGTAGTAGATCGTGAGGGCGTCCAGGCGCCGCTGCTACCTTGGGTTCGCCCCGCTCGGCCGGGTCGTCCGCTCAACCGAACCGCCGCGACGGGGCAT
>DASYTV010000020.1:0-18700 GCA_036001885.1 Actinomycetes bacterium | reverse complement strand
GCTCGTGTCGGCATCGGTTCTCGGACGATCGCCGACACAGTGGAGGTACGTGAACATCCGGCGGGTGTTCGTCTTCCTGGAGCAAGCGATCGCGGAGGGCACGCAATTCGTGGTGTTCGAGCCAAACTAAGAGGCAACATGGGCGTCGGTGCTTCGGTTAGCTCCCACCAGACGACCTACGAGCGTCGGTTCACGCGATACGACCAGCCTGACGTGGGGTGAGGTGGCCGGTCTCGACTAGCCAGCGGACGGTGTCGACGAAGGTTTCGCGCAGCGGGCGAGGTTCCAGCTGCAACTGGTCGCGGGTCTTGGAGTCATCGCAGTGGGCGTCGCAGTTGACGGTCCAGATGCCCTCGGCACTCCAGGGCAATCGCGTCTTCAGCCGACGCTGTACGACGTCTGCCGTTCGGCCGAACGCGGCTAGGAACCACGCCGGTAGCGTCACGAATCGGAGGCGGCGACCACTCAGATCGCCGAGCGTGCGGATGATGTCGGGCATCGTCATGAAGTGCCCAGCGACCAGGTAGCTACGTGGTCCCTGGCCCGGGTTCATCACAGCGGCAAGCGCCGCGGCCAGGTCGCGGACGTCGGCGATGTGCATCCCGGCGGGCATGACAATGGGATACCGCCCACGCAACACGTTGGCGGCCAGGGTGACGCCCTCACCCATGTGGGGGTCCTGCGGCCCCCATAGCCCTGCCGGCAGGACACTCACAACGGGCGCGCCAAGCGCCTGAAACTTCCGGGCCACCAACTCCGAATCGGCCTTAGACCGGCAGTAAGGCCATGGCGATTGCCCCACCGGCGAGTCCGGGGTGAGGATCTCCCCGCTGGCCGGGGGGAGCAGCGCAAGCTCGCTCGATACGTACACGATCGGGTCGAGCCCGAGCCGGTGTGCGGTGCCGAGCACGATTTCGGTGCCGCGAACGTTCACCGAGGTCATTTCGTCAGCGCGTCTGGCGTCCAACGAGAAGACCGACGCGGCATGCAGAACCGCATCACACCCCTCCAGCGCACGCTCGACCGCGGCGGGGTCGGTCACATCACCGATGGCGGTCTCGACCCCGTCGACACCAAGCGGCTCGAGAGCGGCGGGGATCCTCTGCGCAGATCTCGCCAAGACTCGGATTCGGTGCCCGGCACCCACCAGCGCCGAGATCGAGTGTGAGCCGACGTATCCAGTTCCGCCGGTAACCAGAACGAGCAACCCTATGCACCTCCAGACCTAATCTCGGTCGACCCCTCCACACCGCGCCGCCGACCCGCACACCTCCGGCCGTTGTCGGCACTGAGTGTCCATACCAGCAATATTTGCCTGCTCCAGCCCGCCTGCTCCCGTTCCCAGACGGCCATGGACACCGCCTCTCTCGGCCTCCCACGCCTGCCCTCCTGTGCTGTGGCGTGGCGGTCAGGGGATGCGCCTGGCCGCCGTCGTCTCGGGGAGGGTGCGGCTGAGGCGTCGCGCATTTAGTCACACCGAATTCAGCTACAACACCACTAGGTTGGCGCAGTCGGGCGCGGCCGACCAGGCAGATACCCCGGCAGAATCGGGGCAGTTTCCGCCGGCATCGCTACGTCCAGGGCTGGTAGGCCGCGGTCCCTCTATGTATCGGCGGTGGAGCTTCGCAGGAACTCCCGGAAACGGTCGCTAAACGGTTTCCCGAGCAGCTGCGGGTTGTGCATCCCGCCGGGGAAGACCGCCTGCTCGGCGTTAAGGCGACGCGCGATCGCGTTGCACCCGACACGCAACGCGGCACCGGCGATCTCGCGCCTCCCGCGGGGCGATGTCCCACCCCCCGGACACGACGAGCGTGGGGAATGACGCAAGCGCAAGGCGGCACGGGCGGCCGGCGGTGCGTTCGAGCCGACGAGCGTGTCCACCTGGTCCTGTGCGGGCTCGATCCAGGAGGCCTTGCCGGACAGGTCAGTCCTAAGTAGGAAGGGATTGGCGCCAGTCGCCGCGAAAGTCCTGTCCGGAGAGGCTTTTGCGCCTCCCGCCGACCGGAAGGAGCATTTCGTGCGTAGAAAGTTAGCCATATTTGCCACGATTGGCTTGCTCACGGCAAGCCTCAGCGGTGCCGCCGCGACCCCTGCATTCGCACATGTGCCCGGTGGTCCTTGCCTCCAGCCCAGTCAGACCGTCAGCCTCAGCAGCCTTCCCAGCTATGACGAGGTCGTCGCGATGCTGGATCGGATAGGGCACGCCAGCCAGGGCCTGATCACCGTCAGTTCCGCTGGGCGGTCTGGCGAAGGACGACAGCTCCTCTATGCCACTGTGGGGAGCGGGCCCACCGTCTTTTGGTTGCAGGCACGGATCCACGGGAACGAGCTCCACAGCACCGAGGCCGTCCTGCAAATCCTCGACTACCTCGCCAGCGGGTCGCCGGAGGCGCGGATCATCCGGCAGAACCTCACTGTCGTGGTGATTCCGATGTACAACCCGGATGGGGCAGAAGCCAACATCAGGCAGAGCACGACCCCGAACCGGATCGATCTCAACCGCGACTGGGAGAACTTCGCGCAGCCGGAATCCGTCGCTCTCTGGAAACTATGGCGAGACGTCGCCCCCACGTACGCGCTGGACCTGCACCACATGGGTCAGGCGCCGGTGGTTCAGGGCACCGATGACCTCAACCAGTTCCAGATCGGCGCCCGCTCGATCGACCCAGCTCGGATGACCGCCGAGCAGTGGTTGACCAACCGGCAGATGGCGATGATCAGCGTGGACGCGCTCGACAAATATGGTCTCGCGAATGTCGCCCACTACCCGATCATCGACATCACTAATGCCGTGATCAGCCGGATGCTGATGGGCGGAACAGCGCCTCCTGGGGAGCAGCCAGTGACGCAGACACCGACGAGGGGCGCGATCTTTTACGAAGTCCGCTCTGTCGGCCAGAAGAGCAACGGTCAGCTGGAGAATCTCTTCCGGATTCCTACGATGGCAGTGCTGTCGGCGGCTGCGAATGGTTCGCTCGGGACGTACGACGTGTCGGCTTATCCATCCTTGCCATTCGCCAACCCGGGTCCCTGCGGCCCGGAGTGACAGAGTCGTTTGACGCGACGTCAATGGGTTTAGTCCCGCCCGATCCGGATGGGACTAAACCCATCTCGTCTTGGCTGATTCGCGATCATCACGAGGCGGGCCATCGCATTACCTCATGGGCGGCGGCCGAGCCACCGACGCGGCACGACGCGGCTGAGCACAAGCACTGCAGCCATACGGACCTTCCCGGCAGACAGCCGCCCAATGTGGCAGGTAACCGCAACGGAGGAATGGCACTACGCTGCGTAACGAAGCGCATCTGACAGCGGGTTCGATGGCTTAGCTGTCGGGCGGAACTTCGCGGCGTGCGGCGTGACGGTGCCGGCGAGAGTGGCGGGAGAAGGGCGTGACAGACGAGGCCGACGACCGGCTCAGGCCACTTCACGCCGATACCACACCGTTGCCCGCGTCACCGGGACCGCCATTACCGCCAGCCCACCGCTCACGGCGGCTGCGAATCGGGGCGATCGTCGCCGCGGCAGCGCTGCTGGCGGGCGGGACGGGCGTCTACTTCTTAAGAGGCTCCGACAGCCACCCACGGTCAACGACGCCGCCGACAGGGTCGACGGTTTCCAGGCACCCCAATCTCGTTGCTTCCACCCGCCAGAGTCTCGATGCGCTCCTCGAACGGCGAAGCCACGCGATCGCGGACGACGACCGGGACGCCTTTCTCGCCGACATCGATCCTGCGAACAAGAAGCTTGTCTCGGCGCAAAGGCTGATCTTCGACAACCTCACCAAGCTGCACGCAGCAGAGAACGACTTCGCCATTTCTTCGTACTACACCCAGCCGGCCCCCGTTGATCCCAACGATCTCGACGGTGATTGGCAACGGGGAGAGGCGCACGTCGAATCACGCGTCCAACTCGATGAGGTCGACCCTCGACCGACGGTCGCGTATTACAAATGGACCGTTGAGATCCGCGACGGCACGCTCGTAGTCACCGGGATTGCGCCGAGTCTTTACCCAGAGCCGACCGCGCCGATGCCGTGGGAGACCGCCAGGCTCACGGTCAGGCGCACCCGACACATGCTGGTGGCCACTACTCCGGATGCTGCGAAGCAGACGAAGCAAATCGCGGATGCCGCCGAACGGGCCTACCGGCGATCCCGGTCATTGTGGCCCAGGCACGCCGCTGACGAGTTCGTTATCTTCGCCACCACCAACCGCAAGCTCATGGGCTCGTGGTACGGGAAGCTCGAATCGGCGCCTGACCCGACCGGCGTCACCATCCAGGTTCCGACCTGCTGCTTGCGCGCGGAGGACAGGCTCGGCGACGTGACCTCGACCCACATCGTCCTCGACATCCAGGAAGCGCGCGACCGGATCGACCTCGAGTGGCTCATGGCGCACGAACTCACCCACGCCGTCGCCGAGCCGAATGACGATATAGACCACGCTGGCAGCCTGCGATGGGCCGACGAGGGCTACGCGGAATTCGTCGGGATATCCTTGCTCGACCACTACGGCTACGTAGCTAACTGGGACCAGGTAGCCCGCAACTACGCGCACAGCAACGCGTTCGACGACAAGCTGCCCACCGACCGAAACTTCTACACCAAGGACGCCGACGCCCACTACGCCCTAGCTGTCCGATTCTTCGAATACCTCGCCGACCGCTACGGCAAAACCACAACCCGCGACTTCTACTTCTACCTGAACGCGATGAAGACCCCAGATGCCGACGCCGCGATGCGTAAGTATTTCCACACCCCAGAGAAGGCGCTGGTCGCAGCATGGGCCAACTGGGTCGCCTGACCGGTGCACCGGAGTGGACCGTGTCGTTGTGTAGCATCTCGCCGATCATCGTGTCCGTTCGTCCGCCTTCTCCGTGCGCCTGGATCGACTGAGGAGTTCCACTGGAACCGACGTCCTACGCGTTCGAGCATCGCAACGGAGGATTCGTCGAAATTCATACGGGTGGGTCAGTGCAGGTCATCGGCGCACACGGACAGTCATGACATGGGCGCCCTGGTGAACCGCGCCAGATTTCCCGACACCGAAGCCAGACGATGACGGCGCGTACTCAGGGGACGAGCCGAAACTCGACAGGTCGCCAGCCGGGTCCGGTGCGCAGAACCTCCTTTCACTACGCGGCTCGGGTCGGCAGGGTTGGCCCACAGCCTCGTCGGCTGGTCTCAGCCGCTCGCGCACGGGTTCGACTTCTTCGCTTAGCGGTACTGCGCGAAGAACCGGCGGATGTCGGCGGCCAGGATGTCCGGCTCGAGATGGGCGGCATAGTGACCGCCGGGAGCGTCGTAGGTGTGCCACTGCACGAGGTTCTTGTGGTCCCGCTCGGCGAAGCGGCGGATGCCGCCGAAGTCCCCGGCGAACGTGGCCAGCCCGATCGGGACGGATGTCGGCTCGGCCGAGGGCTTCGCCTGGGCGTCCTCGTAGTAGTAGCGGATGGACGAGCCGCCAGTATTGGTGAGCCAGTAGATGGCGACATTGGTGACGATGAACTCGTCGTCCAGCGCCTTGTCGCCCATGGCATCGGAGAGGAACAGCTGCGCGTTCCACCCGAGCAGTCCGACCGGTGAGTCCGCCAGGGCGTGCGCCAGTGTCTGCGGCTGCTGCGCGTGCACCTGGGCGAAGGAGAACTTGTTGTCGTAGAACCACTGCAGCTTCTGTAGCTGCGCCGCGTCCTCGGCGGACATGTCGTTGAACTCGGTTGGGTCGCCGGATGGGAACGAGAAGATCTGCGTGACGTGTACCCCGGACACATGCTCGGCGTCGACACGCCCGAGCTCGGGGGACACCATCGAGCCGGCATCGTTACCCACCGCGCCGTAGCGGTCGTATCCGAGCCGGCGCATCAGTTCGGCCCACGCCTCCGCGGTTCGGACCTTTCCCCATCCACGATCGGTCGCCGGCCCGGAGAAGCCGAAGCCCGGCAGCGACGGGACCACTAGGTGGAACGCGTCGGCCGGGTCGGCGCCGTGCCTTTCCGGGTCGGTCAGCGGGCCGATCACATCCAGGTACTCCACGACCGACCCGGGCCAGCCATGGGTCAGGATCAGCGGGTAGGCGTCGGGGCGCGGCGAGCGGACCTGAAGGAAGTGGATGTTCTGCCCATCTATGTCGGTCGTGAACTGGTCGTATTCGTTGAGCCTGGCTTCCCAGGCACGCCAGTCGTAGCCGGTCCGCCAGTACTCGGCCAAACGGCGTACATCCGTGACCGGGACGCCGTAGTCCAGGCCTGCGCCGGGCAGCTCATCGGTCCATCGGGCACGAGCCAGTCGCTCGATCAGGTCGTCCAGCTCGGCTTGCGGAACCTCGATGCGGAAGGGCCGGATCTGCTGGCCGACGTCGGGCATGACTGGATCTCCTTGATCGAAGTTCGGTGCGCCTGCTCAGTTCGATCATCCTCGCGTGGTCGTCGTACCGGCGTAAGCCGTGATGTAGCCAACGAGGAGCTGTTTTAGGACGCCGTGCCGAAACTCTGCCGATAGGCCAACGGGGCGATCCCGACCTGCCGCCGGAAGTGCGGCCGCAACGCCGCGGCCGAGGAGAATCCACATCGCCGCGCTACCTCGTCGACCTGCAGTCGGGAGGACTCGAGCAAGTGCTGCGCGCGCAGGATCCGCTGGTAGGTCAGCCAGGTCGCCGGCGCGGTCCCGGCGACATACCGGAACCGCCGGTCGAAGTTGCGACGGCTCATCCCGGCCCGACGGGCCAGCACGCCGATCGGGAGGACGGCGTCGAGGTGCCCGAGCGCCCAGCGCATTGCCTCGGCGACCGTATCGTCGTCCTCGGGCTCGGTGACCAGTGACTGGACGAACTGCGCCTGCCCGCCCGCACGATGTGGCGGCACCACCATCGCCCTGGCGAGCCGGTTGGCGACCGTTGCCCCGTACAGAGTCCTGATCAGATGAATGCCCAGATCCATGCCGGCCGCACCGCCCCCGGAGGTGAGCACGTCTCCGTCGTCGATGTACAACTCGGACGCCCGCACCCGGATCTTCGGGTACATGGTGGCCAGGACGCCGGCTTGCGCCCAATGCGTCGTTGCCGGACGATCGTCCAGCACGCCGGCCGCAGCCAGCACGAACACCCCGGAACACAGTCCCGCGAGGCGCGCGCCCCCCGCGTGGGCGACCCGCAGCGCCTCGAGCACCGGTGCCGGGGGCGGTTCGGCCGGATCGCGCCAGTTGGGCACGATGATCAGGTCAGCGGTGCGGATCGCCGCCAGATCGTAGGGAACCACGTAGCTCAGGCCCGCACCGCGCATTGCCGTGTCCGGCTCACCGGCGACCAGCCGAACTTCGAGATCGGGCACTGCGCCGTAGTAATCGGCCATATCGAACACGCCGAACGCAAACGACATGATGCCCAGCGACACGCCATCGAAGACCACCACCGCCAGCCGCCGAACGGCCGCAGGGTTGGCCGACAGGTCGCGAGCCGCCACCACCGTGGCCTCCACCACCATGCCTCCAGTCTCCGCCCCGGGTCTGACAAACGGGCCGCCTCACGGCTCGGAGCCAGACGTGCTTCGGGTTGCGGGCCGCTCGCCCGCGGGTACATGGGGTGCCTATAAGAGACCGGTGGACGTAAGCGATCCTTCATGTCGTGAGACTTGACGGGTTGACATGGGAGGATCTGCGGTCTCGACGGAGCTCGAAGTGGCGCCGTTTCCCCGGCGATGTGCTGCCGATGTGGATCGCGGAGATGGACTTCCCTCGGGCCGCGCCGATCACGACCGCGCTGCACGCCGCAGTGGACGCCGGTGACACCGGGTACGTCGACGCGCGGACGGCCGACCTCGGCGGAGGGCTCGCCGATTTCGCGAGGCGTCGATTCGGCTGGATCGTCGACCCGGAGCAGGTGACGCTCGTCCCGGACGTGAACGCCGCAATCGGCGAGGTGCTGCAGCTCGTTACCAACCCAGGCGACGGTGTGGTGGTCAACACGCCCGCCTACCCGCCATTCTTCGCGACGATCGAGGGCATCAGAAGGAAGGTCGTCCCGGTTTCATTGGTCCGCGATGAGCAGGGTTGGACGCTGAACCTCGACGAGACCGAGCGGGCATTCGTCAGGGGGGTGCGTGCATACCTGCTGTGCAACCCGCACAACCCGACCGGCCGGGTCTTCTCACATGCCGAGCTCGAGCCACTCGTCGCCCTCGCCGGGCGCTACGACGTGACGGTGGTCAGCGACGAGATCCACGCGCCGCTCACCCTCGCTGGTGCCGAACACGTCCCTTGGCTCGGCCTCGGCAAGGAGGCGGTCGAGCGTGGCATCACGTTGATCTCGGCGTCCAAGGCGTTCGACCTCGCCGGGCTCAAGTGTGCGCTCGCGGTGACCGCGCATCCAGCGATGGCCAAGGCACTGAGCCGACTTCCGGAGGAGGTGCCCTACCGGGCGTCGATCCTCGGCGCCATCGCCACCGAGGCAGCCCTCCGGTCGGGCGACGCGTGGCTTGATGCGGTGCGCGATCAGCTCGATCACAACCGCCGTCTGCTCGCCGACCTGCTGGCCGAGTTCCTCCCAGCGGTGGGCTACCTCCCGCCGGAGGCCTCGTTCCTGGCCTGGCTTGATTGCTCGCGCCTTGGCCTCGGTGATGACCCGGCCGACGCCTTTCTCACATCGGGTCGGGTTGCGCTGAGTCATGGGCCCGATTTCGGCGTCGAGGGTCGAGGCTTCGCGAGGCTCAACATCGGCACATCCCCGGGGCTCATCGAGGAGGCAGTACGTCGCATGGCTGCCGCGACGTTGACCTGAGAACGGCGGGCTGCAGCGGTAGGAAGAGATCTATGGCGAGGGCAACAGGACGGTCACTCGTAACGGAGTGCCTCCGCGACACCCATCCGGGTGGCCAACCGGGCGGGGAGGCTGATCGCCGCGGACGTCAGCGCAACCACCCCGACCACCACCAGGACCAACCACCACCACGCGGGAAGTACCCGGTCCTCGCCGCTCCCGCCAGACGCGGCGTACACGGCGGTGTAAAGCGCAATACCGAGCGGGACCGAAAGGACTCCGGCGAGCAGCGCCAGGAGGGCGTGTCCGCTCATCACGCTAACGATGACCTGGCGGGGAGTGAAGCCCAGCGTCTTGAGCACGCCGAACTCGCGCGTGCGCTCGCGGACCGACAGCAGCGCGACCGCGACGAGCGACAGGGTGGCGATGGCCAGGAGCAGAACATCGAGGGTGTAAACGAGGATCGGCAGGCTATCCGGTACGTCGGAAACCTCGCCCTTCGGCCTGGCGTCCAGACTGGCCTGCATTGACAGGGCGAAGACGACGGCCGATCCCGTAACTATGAGCGCGGCAGCAAGCATCGCGGTGCGGCTGCGCACCGCGAGCAGGTTCCGCAGACCCAGATCCACCGGCGCGGTGGTCGTGAACCGCCCGAACGACCGAACCTCCCGCGAGCCAAGCGCGGGCGCGGCGACACCGGACTGGATCGCGTCGACCACGCCCAGCCGTGTCCGACGCCGGGTCGACGCCCAGGTGCCGGCCACCAGCACTAGCAGCACCGGGCAGGCCGCCACGAGCATGTGCCAGGGGTTCGCCGCGACGGTCGGCGCACCCAGCATCGTCTCCCCCGACGACGCGGCGAGGCGGGGCGCGACCAGCGCCCCCACGGCGAACCCGAGGGCCACCCCGACAACCCCGAGCGCGGCCGACTCGATCGCGAAGACCCTCCCGACCTGACGCGGCGTCAGGCCGACCGCCTTGAGCAGGCCGATCTCCCGGTATTGCTCGCGCGCCCTCGCGCCGACGAGGATGATCACGACCGCCAGCCCGATGACCAGGAGGATCAGGGCGTACGACGTCACGATCAGCCCGGTCAGCTGTGCGTCGAGGAGCGCGTCGTCCCGCTGGTCGTCGCGCGTGAAGAACTCGGCCCCGCCCCTCGGGAACGACCCGGCGATGTCGTGGAAGAACTCGGCCGCGGCGGCCGGATCCTCGAGCCGGACCGCCTGCGTCCACCGCCAGTCCGCGCTGTCCGGCACGAGACGCTGCAGTTTGGCACGGTCGACCCAGGCCAGACCCGGCTTGTGACGCGGGTACCGGGACTGGCTCGGCAGCACGGCCGTCCCCACCACCTCGACCTTGAGTGACCGGCCGCCGTTCTCGAGCGCGACGTACGAGCCCGGCCGCAGCCCGAGGGCGGCGGCGAAGCTTCGCTCGAGCACGACGCCGTCACCACCCGGGGCCCGGCCATCCGTCGTGACGGGCACGTTCACGCGCGAGCGGGTGCCCAGACCGGCCAGCTCGACGCCGATGTCCCCGGGTCCGGCCAGGTGCAGGAATGCGCTGGGCACCGGATCGCTCGCCTCGCCCACGCCCGGTCGGGCCGCGATCGCCCGCGCGTCCGCCTCCGAGGGCACGCTCGCGAGCACGTCCGCGCCGTGCGCTGCGTCGAAGGTCCGCTGCCAAGGATCTCGAACGGTGGAGGCGACCTCCAACGCGATCACCACGGTCGCGGCAACGGTCGCCGACAGCAGGATCGTGAGCGCGCTCGCCAGCAGACGGGTCCGGATGCCGGCGAAGGCGAGCCGGACCATGACCCCGGTCATGACCAGCGATCGCCGTGGAAGGGGAAGTCGACCGGGCGCGCCCTCTGCAACACCTTCTCGCCCGAAACCTGCCCGTCGCGCAGGGTAATCACCCGATCCGCCGCCGCAGCCACGCGCGCGTCGTGGGTGGCCAGGAGCAGCGTCTGACCTGCCTGATGTGTCTCGCGCAGCAGGCCGAGAACCTCCTTGGCTGCGACGGAATCGAGGTTTCCTGTCGGCTCGTCGCCCACCAGGAGGTCGGGAGAGTTCGCCAACGCGCGGGCCAGCGCGACTCGCTGCTGCTGGCCGCCCGAGAGCTGCTTCGGAGCCGCGTCCTGCCTGCCGGCCAGGCCGAGCCCGTCGAGCAGGGGCACCGCGGCACGCCGAGCGTCCCCCCGACCACGTCCGACCAGGAGCATCGGCAACACGACGTTCTCCGCCGCGGACAACGTCGGCAGCAGGTTGAAGAACTGGAAAACGACTCCGACCTTTCGCCGCCGGATCTTCGCCAGCGCCGCCTCGCTCATCCGGTCGATCCGCTGGCCGTCGAGCCACACCTCGCCGGGTGTCGGGCGGTCCAGCCCGGCAAGCAGGTTGAGCAGCGTCGACTTGCCGCTTCCACTCGGCCCCATGAGCGCGACGAACTCTCCACGCTCGAGAGTCAGGTCTACGCCGCGTACTGCCTCGACCTTCGTGCCGTTGCCGTAGGTCTTCACTAGGCCCTTGCCTTCGAGCAGTACGGTCATCCGACCTTCTCCCACTGCGTCAGTCGCGACTCGATCAGATCGAGCCACTCGAGATCGGCCTTCAGATGCAAGATCGCGCCATCGACCAGCAGCTGTGCGGCTGGACCCCTCCCGTTCGGGGCGGCGTCGAGGTCCCGCAGTGACTGGAGATACTCCAGCCGCTGCCTTTCGATCAGGGTCATCGGGTCCGCCAGCCCTACCGAGGTGGCGACCGCGAACTTCATGAAGAACTCGTCCTTGAGCCGAGCACCCGGAACTGGCGTCTCGATCCACCCGGCCAGCTCCTGCCGGCCCGCGTCGGTCAGCTGGTACAGACGTTTGCCCCGGTTGTCGCCCGGAACGACCTCGCCGACCACAAGTCCGTCCCGCTCGAGCCGGGCCAAGGTCGAGTAGATCTGGCCCGCATTCATCACAGGAAGGAGGTCGCCGAACTTGGCCTCGAACGCCTGCTTGATCCCATAGCCGTACTCCCGCTCTCCGGCGAGCATGGCCATGAACAACTCTCGCATAGATTGCGAGAATATATAGCCGCTACCTATCGGTCAATGGTGGCTCAGGCGAGTCTCGTGGAGCGAGGTCGAACGCCTGCGCGTGGGCTCGGTCAGCTACTGCTGCCGTACGGCCGCGTGATGATCTCCAGGTTGTGCCCGTTCGGGTCTGCGAAGTAAGCGCCCCGGCCGCCATCGTTGTGATTGATATGGCCGGGCCGCCGGTGCCAGGGATCCGCATAGTAGGCGATCCCAGCCTGCTGGATCCGCCCGAAGATCTCGTCGAACTCCGCCTCGGACACCAGGAACGCGTAGTGCTGCGATGTGATCGGGTCGGCGTCGCTGTCGACGAAATCCAGGGTCACGCCGTTGCTGGTTTCCACCGGCAGGAACGGCCCGAACGGGGGGCCGACCCGCAGCCCCAGCACGCTGGCCAGGAACTCGGCGGCAACCTTCTTGTCCCGGGCCGCGACGATGGTGTGGTTGAGCTCCACCGGCATCGTGAACCTCCCTTCGGCGCGCATTCACCGTAACGGACCAGGCTGCGCCTCAGGCTGGTGCGCCGACGACGGCGTCGTAGTCCTGGGGCTGGACTCGCCCTCTCCCGGTCAACCATCTCGCGACGATGAAGCCGAAGATGAAGCCTCCGACGTGGGCAAAGAACGCCACGCCGCCGCCGTTGGACGAGGGTGAGAACAGGCCGAAGTTCGCCTCGATCAGCTGGTAAAGGAACCAGAGGCCGAGGAAGACGTAGGCGGGGATCAGTACTGGCCACACCACCACGAGCGTCAGCACGCGTGAGGTCGGATAGAGCACAAGGTACGCACCGAGCACGGCCGCGATCGCGCCGCTGGCGCCCAAGTTCGGGGTGTGCGCGTCGGCCGCCGACCCGGCGAGCAGGGTCATCGCCGTCTGGGTCATCATCGCGACGAAACCGCCAGCGAAGTAGAACAGGAGATAGCGAATCGGCCCGAAAGCATCCTCGACGTTCTTCCCAAAAATGGCCAGGAAGAGCATGTTGCCGAGGATGTGATCCCAGCTGCCGTGCATGAACAAAAGTGCTGCACGAAAACCGCAAGAGGTGGGGGGCTGTGCTGCGACGGCCTGCGGACTGCCAGCATGTGATCCCCGCCGCCCGCGTCGCTGACTCCTGGCAGCCAGCGGGATAGCCAGCCTGCGGAGGCTGATCGGGAAATGATTCGGGTCTTTACCCCGTCGGTGTCGCTGGCTCGCCCTCGGGTGACCTTTCCTGGGCGGTCGCCTGCCATAGTTCCCTGGCCACTACTTGCAGGGCGCCTGCGGCCGGAATGGAAATCAGCGCCGCCACGAAGCTGCCGAAGAAGCCGCCGAGCCAACTCCCAATCGACGTTCCGACCAGGACGGACACCAGGACGAGCAACGGATTGACCCTTACCGTGCGGCTCATCACCACGGGGTTCAGCACATGGTTCTCAATCTGCTGATAGGCAATGAATACCGCCGCGGTGACGATACCCGCGGTAAGTGAATGGCCGAGGGCGTACAGCACTGTGGGGATACCTGCCAGCGCGCCGCCGACCATTGGCAGGAAGTCGACAAGGGCGACCCACAGGGCCCACAGCAGCGGGAAGGGAATTCCGAGGGCTGTGAGGGTGACGAACACGACAACGCCAGCGGTCACAGAGGTCAGGAGATTCCCCATCATGTAGCCGGTCACCGACTGGTTGATCTCATGGGCTGTTCGCGCATAGCGGCTGGCACGCTCCCGCGGCATCATGGCTAGCAGCCCACGGCGCATCTTGGGGCCCTCAAGCAGCAGGAGCACGACGAGCACGGCGACGGTCGCCAGCGTCAACACCAGCGACACTGCACCCTTGCCGAAGGTGAGCGCAGGCTTAGCTAGGCCCGAGCCCAGGCTCTGCAGCTTCGGGGCGTTCTGCTGCGTCCAGGCTGCCAGGTGGAAGCGGCGCACGAGGTCGCCGATCCAGCCACGGCCATGCTCCGCGTCCTGTACGTAGGTGGGCAGCTGCTGCGACAGGTGGGTCAGCCCGTGCACCAGTGGATACCCGAAGGCCAGCATCAGGCCGGCAAAGACTAGTGCCGCCCAGATCGTCACGACGGCCACCGCCCAGCCGCGACGCCGGATTCCCCGGCGTTGTAGGTAAAGCACCAGCGGGTTCAGGATTAGCGCGACGAAACCAGCGATCGTCAGCATAAAAAGGACGTCCCGCAGCCGATAGATGAGCTTGCCCGCAAGGAAGGCGGCAGCCACCACGCCGACAGAGGTGATGATCGTGGCCAGCGGAATGCCCCGGTCGGCCGCCGCGGCCCAAAGACCCCCGCGCCGGGTGGGCATCGGGCCCATCATGTCCATCTGCTCAGTGGCCATGCGTAACTTCCTCATGGATTGATGGTGATCGCATGCCGTCCATGACGGAGGGCACGAGGACTGCCGCGGCGGCACCACCTAGAGTTATGGCGACAGCGGTAACCGCCAGCACGACCAAAATTGCCAGTCGTGTTCCTATGCGTCGCCTGTGCCGTGCGAGGCGCTGCTCGTCGAAGCGTTGTACGAAAGCCGGGTCGTCGCGGCGCAGCGCCATCTCGATCTCGGCTAGCTTGTGCCACTCCGCGTCGCTGATCATGGCAATACCTCTATTTCGTGGTCAGGCTGAACCGGAGCGTCGCCGTTCAGCCGGATCGTCATTCGAAGCGACTCGGTGACAGCGCGACGCGCCGGAGTCGGCCGCGCAGACGAACGCGACTCGTCGGTGGCTCAAGGAGCAGTAGCTCACCCGTTCAGCGAGCAGCGGCGACTCATCGACGGCTGCAAAGATCACGATGCACCGATCAAGCCGTTCGCAAGTGCGAACAGCACAAGCTCAGCGCGGGTCCCGAGCCGGAGTTTCCGCATGATGTGTGCGCGATGCGTATCGACCGTCCGCACCGAGATGTAGAGCTTCTTGCCGATCTCCTGGTTCGTGTAGCCGAGCGCGAGCAGGTGGAGGACGTCGCGTTCACGGTCCGAAAGTGGCCCGAGGGTGGGCACTTCATCCGGGACGAGGAGTTGCGCGCCGAGACTGGGATCGACGTAGCGTTCACCTGCGGCGACGCGGCGGATCGCCTCGATCAACTCGGTGTACGAGGCCCGTTTCGGCACGTAACCGCGAGCGCCGGCCGTGATCGCCTGCCGTACCGACGTCGGTTGGGTCCCTGACGAGACAACCAGCACGTGTGCCGTCGGGCACACCTTCAGCAGGTCCGGGATGGCGTCGGGGCCGCTCCTGTCCGGGAGGAGCAGATCGAGCAGCACCACATCGGGCTGCAATGCACGTGCCTTGATGACCGCCTGTTCGACGGTTCCGGCTTCGCCGAGCGGCGCGATTCCTTCTTCCTGTTCCAGCCGTAGACGCAGCGCGGAGCGGAACAGCTCGTGGTCATCGACGAGGAGGACGCGGATCATCCGTCTGCTCCGGTCAGAACGATCACAGCGCGCGTTCCCCCGGCGGCGCGCGGCCTGAGCTCGAGCGCGCCTCCGAACCGGGCAACGAGCCGATGGCACAGGGCGAGGCCAAGCCGAGCGCCGGTGGCGTAGCCGTCGGTCGACCCGAGCCCAACGCCGTCGTCGTCGACGACGAGGGCGCGCCGATTCTCAGAAGCGGGAGCCGAGACATGGATGCTGTGCGCACCGGCCGCGACGGCGTTCGCTAGAAGATTTCGGAGGACGAGACGGAGGGCGGCCGGCGGCATCGGAATGTCGCCCGTCACGTTCGTGATCACCTCGGCGCGGATATCGCCGAGGTCGGCGATGGCCTGCCGCACACAATCGGCGACCGCCGCCGCGCCGCCGCCCGCTTGATCGGCGCGCACCGCCTCCAGGATGGAGTCAACAAGCTCTAGCGCGCGCTTCACGCCCTCGCGCGGCGCATCGTCCAGTAGGGCGGACACCAGCGACGACCTGATGTCGTGGGCGACGAGCGCGGCAAAATCCTCCAGCGCCTCGTTCCTTCGAGCAAGCCGCGCAGCGTGCTCTGCCAGTTGGTCCGCGGTCCAGCGGGGGTGCCGGACGGGCCAGCCGCGCGAAGACGTCGCGACCGGGCCCTCGCCCCAGTTCTTGTCGTAGATCTCGATGCCGTCCCTGGCAGTGATGACGCTCATGACCGGGCTTCCTTACCTCAGCAGCGGCGGGGTGCGGTGCGCTGATGCGATTACCTTCACGCCAATCGACGTGCCTCGTCCCCGGGGCAGACCCGGGTCCGGTCCCCTGGTTGAGCCCGGGGTGTGTGCCCTGCTAGGCCCGATGGCGAGCACCCGCTGGCCGCGTGTACGCCGTCGCCGCGCCTGCACGTCGGTCCGTTGCGACGCGGCGCCACGCGAGCCGGGCATGATCCGAGGAGTAGCCGCACCCGCCCGCAATCGCGGACGGCCCGGCGGCAATCCCACGTATCCTCGCGTGGCTGGGCAGTTTCCGACGGCTCGGATGGGTCGGGGATGCTTCACGGCGCCGCAGCTGGGTGAAGACCCACGCGCACGCAATTGCCCAGGCTCCGGTCACGTACCCTGGTCCCGGGAGGGGCGGAGACCCGCCGATCGAGCGGCCGCTGCCATCCACTATGAGTGTGTCCAGCGGTGATCCGAAGACCCGGTTGCGGGGCCGGCGCAGCGAGCGCACGGCGCTGGAACGGGTGCTGGACCGGGCGCGGGCGGGCAGCAGCGCCGTGCTGGTGGTGCGCGGCGACCCCGGTATCGGTAAGACGGCGTTGCTGGACTATGCGGGGAGCCTTGCATCGGACTTCCGTGTTGTCCGAACCTCGGGCGTCGAGTCGGAGATGGAGCTCGCGTTCGCCGGGCTGCACCGGCTGTGCGTGCCGATGCTCGGCCGGCTGGAAGAGCTGCCCGGGCCGCAGCGTGATGCACTACGAGTCGCCTTCGGGCTGCGGGAGGGGGGTGCTCCGGATCGTTTTCTGGTCGGCCTGGCGGTGCTGAGTCTGCTGGCCGCGGTGGCGGAGAACCAGCCGCTGGCCTGCTTGGTGGATGACACGCAGTGGCTCGATCGGTCTTCTGTGCAAGCTCTGGCCTTTGCGGCCCGGCGACTGCTGGCCGAGCCGGTCGCCTTGGTGTTCGCAGTGCGGGAGCCCGGCGACGAGCCTGAGCTGGCTGGCCTGAACGACCTGACAGTCCGAGGGCTTGGCGAGCGCGACGCACGCGCGTTGCTGGCCTCGGCGGTCGGCGGGCGGCTGGACCCCCAGGTGCAGGACCGAATCGTCGCCGAGGCAGGCGGCAACCCGCTTGCCCTGCTGCAGTTCCCCCACGGCCTGGGACCGGCCGAGCTGGCGGGGGGTTTCTGGCTCTCGGGCGCCCTGCCGCTGGCGAGCCGCATCGAACACAGCTTTTACCTGCAGTTCCAATCGCTTCCCCTCGCGACCCGGCGGCTTCTCCTGACCGCCGCGGCCGAGCCAGCCGGTGATGTGACCTTGCTGTTGCGCGCGGCCCGGGTACAGGGAATCCCCCTCGACGCGGCTGCACCTGCCGAGGCTGTGGGACTCATCGAACTCGGAGCCCAGGTGCGGTTCCGCCATCCGTTAGTCCGCTCCGCCGTCTATCAGACGGCCTCCCCAGGGGATCGGCGGGCGGCGCATCGCGCGCTGGCCGAGGCCACCGATCCTGAGGTTGATCCCGCCCGGCGGGCCTGGCATCGCGCCCACGCAACTGTGGGGCCGGACGAGGCGGTGGCAGCCGAGCTGGAGAGCTCGGCTAACCAGGCGCAAGCGCGTGGTGGGCTCGCGGCCGCGGCTGCGTTCCTCGAGGGCGCAGCGGTGCTGACACCGGACCCGGCGCAGCGCACCGAACGCGCGCTGGCCGCGGCTCAGGCGAAGGTCCAGGCGGGTGCGTTCGAGGCGGCGGTGCAGCTGCTGGGCATGGCCGAGGCCGCACCGCTCGACGAACTCCAACGTGCTCGCGTGGATCTCCTGCGGGCCCAGCTCGCATTCGCAGCAAACCGGGGCAGCGATGCCCCGCCACTGCTGCTAAGAGCCGCCAAACGGCTCGAGCCCATCGATGCCAGTCTTGCCCGCGACACGTACCTCGACGCGCTGAACGCCGCGCTGTTCGCAGGGCGCCTGGCAAGTCCGGGCGGAACACCGCAAGAGGTGGCAGCGGCAGCGCGTGCGGCGCCACGGCCGCCGCACCCGCCACGCGCGCCCGATCTCCTCCTGGACGGCCTGGCCGCGAACTTCAGCGAAGGATACGCGGCAGGAGCTCCCCTACTCCGGCGCGCTCTGACCGCCTTCGACCGGGAGACGTCGGCGGAAGAGGATCTTCGCTGGCTGTGGCTGGCCTGTATCGCTGCTGTCCACCTGTGGGACTACGACCGGTGGGACGCCTTCTCCGGCCGACACGTCCGGCTTACCCGGGAAGCCGGCGCTCTCAGCGAGCTTTCCCTCGCCCTGACCCAACGCGCCTACACGCTCCTCTTCGCCGGGGAGCTGGCCGCCGCGGCCTCGCTGGTCGAGGAGGTGCAGGTCGTAACGGAGGCAACGGGAAGCCGTATCGCGCCCTATGGTGATCTGTGCCTCGCCGCGCTGCGGGGCCGCGAAGCCGAGATTTCCATCTTTGCCACCACCAAGGACGAAGTTGTCCAACGGGGCGAGGGTCTCGGGATCGGCCTCAGCGATTGGGCGACCGCGGTGTTCAATAACGGTCTTGGTCACTATCAGAACGCAATGGCAGCAGCCGAAACGGCCAGCGCATACCTCGCTGACGTAAGCGTTACAGTGAACTGGGGCTTGGTCGAGCTGGTCGAGGCAGCCGCACGCTGCGGGTTGCCCGAGCGCGCCACCGACGCCGTGCGGCGGCTGTCGGAGTCCACCAGTGCCAGCGGCAGCGATTGGGCGCTCGGCGTCGAAGCGCGCTCACGGGCACTGCTGAGCGAG
>DASYTV010000019.1:0-9567 GCA_036001885.1 Actinomycetes bacterium | reverse complement strand
CTGGCGCGATTGCTCAAGCCGATGGGGTTGCGCATCACGCGGCTTGCTAGTGGACTGCCAGTTGGCGGTGACCTTGAGTACGCCGACGAGGTGACGTTGGGCCGTGCGTTCGAAGGGAGGCGACTGCTCGATGTCTGAGGAAGGGACGCCCGGGACACGCTGGCCAGTGCCCGCCGAGGACGATCTGACCGGCTTCGCCGGTGAGATCGCAGACCAAGTGCAGAGCTTCCTGATCGCCTTGCGCGAGATAGCGCGCAGCGGCCAGCCGAACGGCGCCGTCCCGTTACTGCTCCTCGAGGTCTCGCAGCTTCTCCTGGCCGGGGGGCGGCTGGCGGCGATCAGTGACGTCGTACCCGAAGAACGGTTCGAGCCCGATCCAGGCTTCGACCCAGATGTCGAGGACCTGCGGACTGCGCTCGTCAAGCTGCTCGACCCCATCGACCACTACGTCGAGGTCTTCGATCCTTATGCGGCCGAGGCTGTACCTGAGACCTACAGCCTGTCCGACGACCTCGCGCAGATCGCCGTCGACCTCAATCACGGGCTCGAGCACTATCGCCGGAGCCGGATCATCGAAGCACTCTGGTGGTGGCAGTTCTCCTACTTCTCCAGCTGGGGTGGCCAGGCGAGTGGTGTGGTCCGCGCCCTGCAATCCGTGGTTGCCCACGACCGCATGGACCGTGAGTACGGCAAGGAGATCGACGAGGAGGACCGCCTGCTCGCCGAGGTCGTGGCCGAAGCGGCCGAGCTTCCCTAAGGCCCAAAGCGGACCTCCCCGGATCAGGCGCTCACCCAATCCGTGATCACTGGCAGTTGGGGGTCAAATCCGCCGGCAACCACCAGTGATCATGAGTGCAACTCCTCGGGCCCGACAGATGAGATGGTCATCTCAGAATGTGAATACCCCGAAGGGGCGCCGCGGCTCTCGTTAGACTCGGCTGCCGAACGAACCGACCGGTTTCAGCGTCGTCATAGGGACCGTGGCGGTGCATCCGGGCAAGTCCAGGTGACGCGACCGATGGAGCAGACGTGGCCCGCATCGTGCAGAAGTACGGCGGATCATCGGTGGCCGACGCCGACAGCATCAAACGGGTGGCGAAGCGGATCGTCGAGACCAAGAAGGCGGCCAACGAGGTTGTTGTGGTGGTCTCGGCAATGGGAGACACCACCGACGAGCTGATCGATCTTGCTACCGCCGTGTCGCCACTGCCTGCGGGCCGTGAGCTCGACATGCTGCTGACCGCCGGCGAGCGGATCTCGATGGCGCTGCTCGCGATGGCCATCGGCAATCTCGGCCACGAGGCGCGGTCGTTCACCGGCAGCCAGGCCGGCGTGATCACGACCTCGGTGCACGGCAAGGCGAAGATCATCGATGTCACGCCCGGCCGCATCGAACAGGCACTCGGCGACGGCGCGATCGCGATCGTGGCCGGCTTCCAGGGCGTATCCCAGGACACGAAGGACATCACGACACTCGGCCGCGGCGGCTCGGATACCACGGCGGTCGCGCTCGCTGCGGCGCTTGGCGCGTCGGTCTGCGAGATCTATACCGACGTTGACGGGATCTTCACCGCCGACCCGCGGCTCGTCCAGACCGCTCGGCGCATCCCGCGGATCACGTACGAAGAGATGCTCGAGATGGCCGCCTGCGGCGCGAAGGTGCTGAACCTTCGTTGCGTCGAGTACGCGCGCCGGTTCGGCCTGGCGATCCACGTACGGTCGTCGTTCAGCCATCGCGACGGCACCTGGGTCAGCGACCTGGACGGTGATGACAGCGAAGGGGATCAGATGGAGCAAGCGATCATCGCCGGAGTCGCACACGATCGGAGCGAGGCGAAGATCACAGTGGTGGGCGTCCCGGACAAACCGGGCGAGGCCGCGGCGATCTTCCGGACGGTCGCCGATGCTGAGATCAACATTGACATGATCGTCCAGAACGTGTCCGCCGCGTCGACCGGCCGCACGGACATCTCGTTTACATTGCCCAAGGACGACGGGCCGACGGCGATGGCGGTGCTCTCGGACATCCAGGACGAGATCGGCTTCGAGGGTCTCCAGTACGACGACCAGGTCGGCAAGGTCTCGCTGATCGGCGCTGGAATGCGCACCCACCCCGGCGTCACGGCGCGGTTCTTCTCCGCACTCGCCGACGCCGGTGTGAACATCGAGCTGATCTCTACCTCGGAGATCAGGATCTCCGTCCTCTGCCGGTCCGAGGATGTGCCCGCGGCGGTCGCCGCGACACACCGGGCCTTCGATCTCGACTCGGCCGGGGAGACCGCAACTGTGTACGGAGGGACCGGGCGATGACGGGTGGCAAGCCAACGCTTGCAGTGATCGGTGCGACCGGCGCGGTCGGCACTGTCATGCTCGAACTGCTGTCGACCAGGGACGACGTATGGGGTGAGATCCGGTTGGCCGCTTCGCCTCGGTCGGCAGGCCGACGGTTGACCGTACGCGGCAAGCCGCTCGAGGTCTTTGCGCTGAGCGCGGACGTCTTCGACGGCGTCGACATTGCGATGTTCGACGTACCGGACGAGGTGTCTGCGCACTGGGCGCCAGTCGCTGCCGCTCATGGCGCGGTCGCCGTCGACAACTCCGCGGCGTTCCGGATGGATCCGGACGTGCCGCTCGTGGTGCCTGAGGTCAACTCGCACGCGGCGCGGCGGCGACCGCGCGGCATCATCGCGAACCCCAACTGCACCACCTTGTCGATGATCGTGGCCGTGGGTGCGCTGCATCACGAGTACGGCCTAGCCTCGCTCGTGGTGTCGTCGTATCAGGCCGCCTCAGGTGCAGGACAGGCGGGAATCGACACGCTGCGCGACCAGATGGCCAAGGTCGCCGGATCCGGCACCATCGGCACTCAGCCGGGTGATCTGCGCCCGGTGGTGGGCGACTTCGGGCCGTTCGGGGCACCGCTCGCGTTGAACGTCATCCCTTGGGCGGGATCGTTGCGCGACGACGGTTGGTCGTCGGAGGAGATGAAGGTACGCAACGAGTCGCGGAAGATCCTCGGCCTGCCCAAGCTGCCGGTCGCGGTGACTTGCGTCCGGGTGCCCGTCGTCACGGCCCACTCGCTTGCGGTCCATGCGACCTTCGAGCGCGAGGTCACCGTCGGGCACGCACGGGAGATCCTGCGCGATGCCCCGGGTGTCGTCGTCTCTGATGACCCGGCCGCCGGGGAGTGGCCGACTCCTGCCGACGTGGTGGGTACCGACCCGACCTGGGTGGGCCGGCTTCGCCGTTCGCTTGACGACCCACATTCGCTCGACTTCTTCGTCTGCGGCGACAACCTCCGCAAAGGCGCTGCGCTGAACACCGCCCAGATCGCCGAGCTCGTCGCCGCCGAGCTCCGCACGAAGAGCACCCTCACCCCATAGGTCCGCGTCGGGCGCACCTTCATATCCCGCGGTTTGGCTAAGGCGCACCCCCATACCGTTGGCATCCGTCGGGGTACGACCAAGCGCCGGCAAGCCAGTGCTCGTGCGCTTGATCGAGGCGCGGCTGAGGCGGAAATCCAAGATCTGACGGGCACCTTCAGTCGATAGGTTCGACTGAAGGTGCCCTTCATGCGGACGAGGCGGGCGGCCGGGAGGCGGAGTGGCCACAAACGAGGCAAGCGAGCCGGGTGAGGCCATCGGCGGGACCTTCGACAGGCAACAGATCGGAGGCGACAAGACCGAAGGCGAGGGGACGTCCCGCGAGGGGGAGATCGAGGGGACGTACGACGAGGAAGAGCAGCGGGTCACCGCGCTGGAGCTCTTCTTCGACCTGGTCTTCGTTTTCACGCTGACCCAGCTCACCGCATTGCTCACCGCTGACCTCAGCTGGGAGGCCGCGGCTCAGGTCCTCCTGATCTTCAGCGTGTTGTGGTGGATGTACGCCGCCTATGCCTGGCTCACGAATCAGGTGCCGCCTAATCGGGACAGCCGCAGGATCACGCTGATGGTCGGCATGGCCGCATTCCTGGTGTGCGCGCTGACGATTCCGCGTGCGTTCGATGATGGCGGACTCGCCTTCGGGCTCGGTTATCTCGCCGTCGTCCTTGTGCATTCGGCGCTCTACGCGCGGGCTGTACCGGTACGTACTCTCGCCGGCTTTGTCCCAGCGAATCTTGCAAGCGCACTGCTGATCATCGCGGCAGGGGTGGTCGACTCGCCGGGTCTCGGCTATGTGCTGTGGATCGCGGCGATCCTGCTGCCAATCGCGACGGTGAACCTGTTGCGGCCCAATGAACAGATCGACGTCCACACGGCGCACTTCGTCGAGCGGCACGGGCTGCTGCTCATCATCGCCTTCGGCGAGTCGATTGTCGCGATCGGCGTCGGCACCGGAGAGCTGGAGCTCGACGTCTCGTTCTTCGGTGCCGCGCTGCTGGGCCTCGCCCTGGTCGCGGCGCTGTGGTGGACCTACTTCGGCGGCGATGAGGAGGGTGCACAGCGGGCGCTTGCGGCCGAGCCGGCCGACCGCCGAGGGCGCCTCGCGATCCGGGCGTACTACCAGGCCTTCGCCCCCATGCTGCTTGGTGTCATCGCGATCGCCGCCGGAGTGAAGAAGGCGCTCGGCCATGTGCAAGAGGAGTTGATCACGGGGGCCGCGTTGGCGCTCGCGGGTGGCGTCGCCCTCTATTTGTTCGGCGATGTTCTTTTCCGTTACGTACTGCGGCTCTCGCCGATCCGCTCCCGGGCCGCTGCGGTGTTGCTGGCCCTCGCCACCATCCCGCTCGGCGTGTACATCAACGGCGCTGCCCAGCTCATCGCTCTGGTGGTCATCATTACCGCGTTGCTGGTCGTCGAGGCGCGGACGAGTCCCTGACCTGCGCGCCCGCGAGGTCGGCGCGCGTATGCCCGATCGTTGTCAGTACCTTCCGGCGTGTTGCGCTCGGTCGGACCGCATAGGTGACCGCGTTTCTGGATACTTACCTCGTGATCAGCTTCGCCGTTAGCGAAGCGCCGCCGGCACCGGAGGAGTGCCATGTCCAACTCGAACTACCCACTCGCGGTCCGAGCCCGACTCGACGAGCCACTGTCGCGCTGGTTATGGCTCGTCAAGTGGCTTCTCGCCATCCCGCACTTCATCATCTTGATCTTCCTGTGGATCGCGTTCTTCTTCGTGGCGGTCATCGCCTTCTTCGCGATCCTGTTCACCGGTCGCTACCCACGTGGTCTGTTCGACTTCAACTTAGGAGTCCTCCGCTGGACCTGGCGGGTGGGCTACTACACCTATGACGCGCTGGGAACCGATCGCTATCCACCGTTCACCCTGGATGAGGTGCCGGACTATCCCGCCACGCTGCACCTCGAATATCCCGAGCAGCTCTCACGCGGCCTGGTCCTGGTCAAGTGGTGGCTGCTCGCAATCCCGCACTACTTGATCGTCACTATCTTCACCGGCAACTACAGCTGGGGGTGGAGCCATGGCGGGAACGGAGACATGTGGTACGGCGGTCCGCCCGGGCTGATCGCCCTGTCTGTCTTCTTCGCCGCGATCGCCTTGCTGTTCACCTCCCGCTATCCGAGGGGCCTTTACGACTTCGTCCTCGGCATGAACCGGTGGGTTTTCCGGGTGGCGGCCTATGCCTCGCTAATGACGGACCGATATCCGCCATTCCGCCTGGAGCAGGGCGGCGACGACCCAGCCGACGCTCAGCTGGTGGCACAACCGGCACAACCGGCACCGCCTACCGAGCCGTTCGGAGGAGTGAGCCAAGAGCCCGGTACGTCACCCTGAGAACGTCGGCAGACAAGGCGTGACGGATCGAAGCCCGCTCAATAAAGGTCAACGGAGCGGCAGGCGACGTCGGGGGCCGACTTGGCCAGCGCCGGATCGGCCCTCAGTCGCCGCGTTCAATTGCATGCAGGCCCGCCTTAAGCGCGCCTGTCGAGGAAACGGCTTGGGTGACATCTCGCCAGGCACGTCGATAAACCGCACGGGCTGTGCTCGTGATCTTCCGGTCAGCCAGTGCCTTGTTGAGGTCGACAACGCGAAAGCTCTTCCCCGTCGTGATGTAGGTGGGAAGGTATTCGGCGCGGGAGATCCAGCCGCCGCCCGGCCGCTCGATGAAGGTGAAGCGGGCGAGCACACCCTCGCGGGTGCCTGGTGGCAGGCCGCGCTGGTCGGCAACGCAGTTGCCGAGGCCATAGGCGACCCATTTGCCGCCTATCTTCCCGAACGGCTGGACGACGTGAGCGTGATGTCCGTACACGAGATCCACGTCCGGCGACGCGAGCAGGCGGCGGGCAATGCGCCGCTGATCGAGCGTGGGCTGGTGCTGATACTCAATGCCCCAGTGCAACGCCACGAGCACGAGGTCAGCGCCCGCCTTCCTGGCACGCTTCGCATCCAACAAGATCGCCTCTGGATCGATCGTGTTCACGACCCAGCTCTTCCCACGTGGCGGCGTCAGACCGTTGAGCATCTGTGTGTACGCCAGAACCGCGATCCGCACCGGTTGACTGTCGCCGGCTTTGAGCCACATCGGCCGGTGCGACTCGGCGGCCGTCCGCGCCGAGCCGGTGTGCACGAGCTTCGCATCGTCGAGCGCGGCGAGTGTCCGGCGTACGCCGGCCTCGCCCGCATCAAGGGTGTGGTTGGACGCGGTTGTGCAGCCGTCGTACCCGGTCCATGCCAGGGCCCGGGTGATCTGCGGCGGAACACTGAACCTCGGGTAGCCGGTGTACGGGCCGCCGGCCGCAGCCAACGGGGTCTCCAGGTGGCAGATCGCTAGATCTGCGCCCGACACCACGGCGCGGACGCCGCCGAGAATCGGCCTGAAGTCGAAGCCCGCTCGGCCGCTGGCTGCGGCGTCTCGCCGAGCCTGATCCCAGATGGTGTTGTGCAGCAGGATGTCGCCAGTCAGCACGACGCTGATCTGCCGCGGCCGTGTGTTGCCTGGTCCGCGCGCGGTCCGCGGCGGAGCCGGGTCAGCGTTGCGCGCGCTGGTCGGCTGGCGGCCCGTGGACGTTGATGCAACAGGGGTCGAGGCGGTGGCCCCAGCGCGAGCGGCGTTCAGCGAGGCCAGGTGTTGGGCATCGTCGCCGGACGACGCAACAGTAATGATCGCGGCGATGAGGGCGCCCACCGCGCCGGCCACGACAAGCAAGCCCAGCGACTCGTGGTCCGTCCTCGTCCGCTCCGCCGCCTGCCTCGACGCTCGGCTCAGCATGTGGTGACCAATCGCCCCTCGCGTCAATCCGCCATCAGCAATCCCATCAGCTCATGTCGACGCCATTCTGCGCGTCGCGACACAGCGGCTGAGCTCCAACCGTTAGGTGGTGACGGCCGGCCTGATTAGCCACGGCCCTCAGCGGCGGGCAAGGGCTCAGCTTCGGTAAGGGACTCGGCGTCGGCCGGGTCCGCCGCGACCGTCGCCATGTGCGCGATGGGCGAGCGTAGCAGCCAGCAGACGCCGAGCGTCCCGCCGATCGCCGCAACGAGGAGGGTAGGGCGCAGGCCGATCGCAGTCCCCAACAGACCACCGACGATCGCGCCGACGGGGCGGCTGCCGTAGTTGATGGTCGAGAACGCACCCGCGGTCCGTCCGCGCATCTCGTCTGGCGTCACGGAGGTGATGACCGCGTTCTGGTTGATGTCGAAGAGCATCACGCCGATGCTCGACAGCAGCTCGGCGGCGCTGAGGACTATGGCGTTCGTCAGGGGTGTGCCGTTGGCGGCCGCCGCGATGGCGATGGGTGCGGGGAAGAGAACCGCCCCCACCATGATCGTCCGGCCGATCCCGATCACCCGTGCGATCCGTGGCGCGAGAACGGCACCCACGATGCCACCGGCGGCGCCGACGCCGAGCGCCAGACCGATCACTGCGTCCGAGAGGCCGAGCGTACGGCTTGCGTACAGGATCAGGAGCGCTTGGGCGATGAAGGTGAAGAAGTTGATCGTCGTCGTACACCCAAGGCTCGCGCGCAGGACCGAGTGCCGGGCGACGAACCTGAGGCCGTCGAGTGCCTGCCGGACCAAGCTCTGTGCCTCGGGTCCGGACTGAGCCACGGTGGTCGCAGCGGCTTCGGAACCCCGCAGCCGCCCGATGACTGCTGCCGAGAAGACGAAGGAGATCGCGTCGACGATGATGGCGACCGGTGCCGTGACCGCGTGGATGAGGGCGCCCGCGACAGCCGGCCCGCCGACGAAGGACGCTGCCCGTGACGCACTGAGCTTGCTGTTGGCGTCGACGTACGACTCGGGCCGGACCAGCCGAACGTAGAAGGCGGGGTACGCCATGTGGAACATGACCTCGCCCATACCGGTGGCCAGCGCGACCGCGTAGAGGACGCCAAGCGTGAGCGCGTCGAGCGAATACGCGATGGGCACCGCGAGCAGCGCGGCCGCGCGAAAGAGGTCGGCCGCGATGAGCACCCGCCGTTTGTGTGTCCGCCTGTCGATCCAGGTGCCGACGAACATCGCGATCAGATTGGGCAGCCAGACAGCGGCGATGAGGACGCCGACCTGGCTCGGGGTCGCGTCGAGGACGACGACAGCGATCAGCGGCAGGGCGAGCTCGGTGACTCTGTCACCGAGCTGCGACACGGTATAGCTCGTCCAGAAGGCCACGAACCTCTTGTCGCGCCAAAGGCTTTGTATCCCCGGGGGCTGGGCTGCAACCGCGATGGTCCTCATGAGTCCTGGCCTCCCTCATCGGATTCTTCGGCGGTCGCGGCCGGCGGATGTTCCGCCTCCGGCATCACGTACCGCATCATGCGGACGCCTCGTGCGCCGGGCGGTGCGCCTTCGGCGCCACGCTGGACGTACGGGGCAAGGACGTTCTCGATCTCGGCCTCGACCTGTCGCAGTTCGTCGAGCGTGATCGTGACCCGGGTGTTGGCGAGTCCGGATTCCTGCCGCCACTCAGGCTCGAGGTGGGGCTCGTCCCGCTCGAGCCATTCCTGCGGAAGGTGGTGGTAGCGCAGGAACATGTGCTGCCCAAGCAGTCGGGCAGCGGCCTGGCCCGCGGGGTCGTCGGGGGCGGGTGAGATGCGGAAACCCCGCTTGGTGGCCTTCCACCAGCGCAACCGCCGGTCTTCCCCGCCGTCCCAGTCTTCGACGAGTCCGAAGGTCGCGAGGTGGCGAAGGTGCCAGCTGGTGACCGATGGCGTGGCGCCGACATAGGGGGAGAGCTGCGTAGCGGTGGCCGGCCCATGGCGCTGCAACCTCTCCAAGATCGCAAGGCGAGCCGGGTGGGCGAGAGCACGCATCGCCTGCGGGTCGGTCAGCTCGAAGTCACCGTACGGATTCGTGAGAGACATCTCTCGAGAGTAACCTCTCAGAATTTTGAGCGCAAGGAGCTTGCTCGCACGACCGCCTGCCTCGCCTTAGCCGCTCGCCGCGGGTTCGTCCTCTTGAAGGCGCACCAGCTGCTGACGAAGGTGGGAGGTCATGGCAGGCGGCGGCGGCCGGTGTGCTCGCTGTGGATGAGGCCGGCGTCGCTTAGGGCTGACAGATCTTGTGAGATAGCGCTCGGGGTGACGTGCAGGCGGCGCGAGAGCTCGGTGGTGGTGTGCGGCGGCTTGCTGCTCCTCCACGAAACCGGCAACCTCCGCGAGCGACTCCAGA
>DASYTV010000018.1:0-11425 GCA_036001885.1 Actinomycetes bacterium | reverse complement strand
CGGTACCGAAGCAGGGACACGGGGAGTGGAGGCCTCCGGGCGCGCCGGGGCGCGCAGCCGAAGCAGTTGCCCCTTCACCGGCCGCACGGGCGGCACCGCCGCGGCGGGCAGTCCACCTAGCGACGCCGACCAGCAGCCGGCGGCGAGAACGACGGTCGACGCCGAGAGGAGGTCACCCTCGGCCAGACGTACTCCGGCCACCCGATCCCCAGTGCCCGCCGAAATGTCGCTGGATGGTTGCGCCTGCAGCGTCCCATCTGTTTCCGGGGTCGCTGACGCGGCCGGCGCTTCTGAGCCGCCGTCGCCGCTGAGCTGGATCTCTGCGACCGGCTGCGTCAGAACCAGGACGTCTGCTCGCCGCGCGGCCGCAGCCAATGCGGCAAAGAGCACGCGCGGATCGGCCGAGTGGTCGTCGGCGACGAACAGCCCGCCGCGGATGCCGGGTGCCAGCAGCGGCTCGAGCCGGCGGCACTCGCGACTGGTCAGTCGGTCCACGTCGAGGCCGAGCGAGCGTTGGAAGTCGTACAGATCTGAGAGCGCGGCCAGGTCGTCCTGATCCATCGCGACAGCCAGCGTGCCTGCCGGGTGGAACCCACTTGGCAGCCCAGTTACGTCTTCGAGCTCCGCGGCGAACGCGGGAAACATTGAGCTCGACTCGAGATTGAGCCGCAGCAGCGCTTCCTCGCCGTAGTGCAGCTCGGTGACCGGAGCCACCATGCCGGCGGCGACATGCGATGCGCCCGCGCCCGGAGTCGGATCAATGACGGTGACGTCTGCCCCCGCCTGTGCCGTACGCCAGGCGACACCCATGCCGATCAGCCCGCCGCCGATGATGATCACATCCGGCACTCGGCTCGCCTCCCTTCGCCGGCATTACCCGGATCAGGTCCAGAGCGCTGGGCTGGTCGTCATTGCGCTCGAACGGTCGGCGGTCGGGTCTGGCCGCACTCGGAGAATCCGCACTGCGGCGGCTTGAACCGCCCTCTCAGCCCGGTCCCGCCGGGCTCCCGTGTACGGCGCCAGGCTACCCCTCGACTATTGGGACGGTGTGGTGCCGTACGTCCATAGCACCGCGCCGGCGATGAGCAGCAAGGCGCCAAGCAGGACGGCAGTGCCCGACATGCGGGGTACCTCGGTTCCCGTACGCAGTGCCAGTCTCCACGACGACAGCCCCAGGCCGACCGCGACCGCAGCCTGACCGAGGACGGGTCCAAGCGTCCAGCCCTTCGATGGCGGGCCCTGGTTGAACGCGCCGAGGTTGATCAAGGACCAGACGCCGAAGGTCGGTGTGACCGCCGTGAGCACCGCAACGATCACACCAGCGATGGCGAGAGCCGGCGGGTTGAACAGCGCCATCAGCTGATCACTGGTCGGCGCTGACCGCTGGACCGCCTCGGCCTCAGCCTCGGCTTCGGTCTCGTCGGCCTGCCGCCGGCTCATGTCTCCCAGGTCGAACACAGGCTCGTCTGAATAGCCGTCACGTGCCGGCTCATCATCGCCTTGCCGCAAGATGTCCATGCCGCGCGACCGTACCGACCACAAGGGACATTGGGGAAGACATGCGGCGAATTCGCGTGCTACGCCCCATTCGGGGTGGCGGCGGGCGCCACCACGGTGCAGGTATCCCGGCGTCGGAGGTTGCCGCGGCCGTTGCCGAGTATCGCCGGGACCCTCAGGGCGGCGACGGGCTGAGACCGTGACCTGGCAGGTCCCGAGGTATCCCAGGAATCTCCAGGTCGTGGCAGGCTGAGATGGTGGCCGAGATCGACAAACGGACCGACAATCTGGTCTCATCCTGGCTGCCGCTGCCAGACGTGGCGGACCGGCTGGGCACCGATGTCAACCGGGTCAGGCAGCTCGTCCGAGAACGCCAGCTCATCGCTGTTCGCCGGAGCGAGCGCAACGTGCTAGAGGTACCTGAGGCATTCATCGAGGAAGGAGAAGTAATCAAGGGCCTCCCAGGCACGCTGACTCTGCTTGCCGACAGCGGCTTTGCCGACGACGAGGCCCTGCGCTGGCTGTTCACCGAGGACGCCTCGCTGCCAGGCTCCCCCGTGACGGCCCTCCGCGAGCATCGGGGAACCGAGGTCAAGCGGAGGGCCCAGGCGCTCGGCTTCTAAGTCCGACCATCGCGTGGTCCTGACTGCCTTGGTCCTCTACCGTCGGCGGAGTGCGACCGGACCCGAATGTTGAGCGCCGCAGGTCACCGGAGGCACTCGGGGTGGGCCGCGCCGGCTGGCGACACAACCGGCTCGCTCGGGCGCGGCTATATCTCTGCACGGATGCGCGTACGGAGCAGGCGGATCTCCCCGACTTCCTCGAGGCGGTCCTGGCAGGTGGCGTCGATATCGTCCAGCTCCGGCAGAAGGGAATGGAGGCGCGGGCAGAGCTTGCCGCGCTCGAGGTATTCGCGAATGCCTGCAGCGGGCATGACGCACTCCTTGCCGTCAACGACCGCGCCGACATCGCGTACGCCGCACAGCCAGACGTCCTGCACCTCGGGCAGGGAGACCTATCGGTGGCGTTGGCCCGCGAAATTCTCGGCCAGGATCTCCTCATCGGGCTGTCGACCCACGCGGAGTCGGAGGTGGACGCGGCGGCTGCCGCGCCAGGCGTGGATTACTTCTGTGTCGGACCGGTGTGGCCCACGCCGACCAAGCCAGGCCGCCCGGCACCGGGTCCGCCGCTGCTGCGTTTCGCCGCCTCCCAGCCGATCGACCGTCCCTGGTTCGCGATCGGCGGCATCGACCGCGACTCGCTCGACGAGGTGCTCGACGCAGGTGCGCGACGCGTCGTCGTCGTTCGGGCTATCGCGGACGCCGACGATCCAGGTGCTGCCGCAGCCGAGCTCGCTCAGCGCCTCCGGGAGGCCGCGGAGTCAGACTCAGACGGCGCGGAAGCCGACTTCGACGTAGTTGCGTAGAGTGACGGAGACACCATGCAGCGTATTTCCAGGCTCAATCACCGAGAACCTTCCCTGTGGTGCTGGTCGGCCGTGGGAAGATGCCTCCTTGTCCGTCCACCCCGCACCAGTATTTGAGGCATTCGATGACTGCGGCGGAGCCATGGGAGCGGCCCTGTACGACCTGCGACGGGAGCGGGCGCGTCGTCTCGCTGGCCTGGCTCGCATGGCACGCAGAGTACGGCCGGCTCGAGCGGCTGACTGACGTGACCGCGCGACTGACAGCGCTGGCCGATCATGTGCGCCAGGCCCCGCAGGAGCCGGAGGAGGCAATCTGTCCGGAGTGTGGCGGCGACGGAGTTGTCGTGACCGAGCTTGGCCTTGCGCTCCTGGATTTCCTGGATCGCCGCTTCGGTGTCCGTCCACGGACGCCGAAGCCCGAGTCCCGAGCGTTGCCACCTCCACCACCGATTGAGCCGCCCCGAGTGGATCCGCACGGCAGGTCGGGCATTGCCTGGGCCGGACCCGTGGATCAGTCCGCGCGCTTCGCTCAAGCCATTGCCGGCGGTCCAGTGCGCGCAATTACCTCCGCCGTGCCGTTTTCATCACACCCCGACGCTGTGGCCGCCTTCGGGGGTCAGGCAGACGAGGCCGATCCCCTCGGTGAAACCTCTCACCACGATCTGCCGGTGGTGGCCGCCCTCGCCATCTCGCCACCGGGGGATCTGACGTTCGAAGGCGCCGGTCCGGCGAGCGACGGACTGCGCCCTCCGCCAGATCTGGCGGGCCTCCCGAACGTCCCGCCGATCCCGCCGGACGGTGACCGCCACCCTGGGATCCCGCCTAGCCGAGGTGCACAAATCCGCCCGCGAGCCCTTCCACCGCCGCCGCTGGATGCGCGTCCCCAGTTGGGCGCCCGCCCGCAATGGCGGTCAGACGACACCGATCACTAGTGTCGAGGAGGTCTCCCTTGGGCCTGTCGGGTCGCGCTGGCATCCCACCAGAGTTCCTCAACAGGACGCTGGGTCCTCACGTCGTCATGGTGGAGGTGTAATGAGCGGTCTCGCGGGGCTGCTGACGGGGCGGCGGGAGCCTGGGCTCTATCTCTGGCACTCCCATCTCCCACCGGCCGATGTCGCGCATGCAGCGGAGCATGCACGGTGGCGAGCGTTTGTCCTCGATGGGCGCAGCATCTGTGACGAGGACGCACTCCTTGATCGGATGGCGGCCTCCTGCGGCTTCCCCAGCGCGTTCGGGCGCAACTGGGATGCGTTGGCCGACGGTCTCAGCGATCTCTCCTGGGCGGAGCCGGCCCGTGGCTTCCTGCTGCTGTACGAGGGCTGGGGGATGCTCGCCCGGAGCGAGCCGGAGAGCTGGCGCGCGGCCCGCCGGGTCATGGAAGGCGCTTGCGCCCACTGGTCGGGCACGTCGACACCTTTCGCGGTGCTCCTTCGGGGGCCGGGTCCGGATACGGACATCCCTGAGCTCACCTGACCGTCGGCGAAACACCAGAGCCGACCGTTGCCGGAGCGGTGACCAGCGCAGGGAACCTCGGGAAGCTCATCCTGCCTTCTTATGGGTCACACGGATCTTGGACTGCCTGTGCGGTCGGTCCTCCCAGTCACTCATGAACATCGCGTCAAGGCCGTACTTCTCGGCGAGGTCGACCAGAGTTTCCGTGCGGTAGTAGAAGTCCTCGCGAAGGACGTGGTGCTCCCTGCCCTCAGTTCGGTCGAAGGTGAAGTCGAACCACCCTTCCGGCCGAATCACCCTGCCGACGTGGGCGAAGCATTCCTCGATCACTGGCAGCGGCGAATGGGAGAACACGCTGTGGGCGTGGACGACGTCGAAGTGCTGTTCAGGCAGGAACGCGAAGGTGAGATCGCGTACTGGAGTGAGCACGGGCAGCTTCGCCTGAAGCCCGCGCTCGATGAGGATTTGTTGGGCGGCGAAGAGGATGTCAGGCGAGATGTCGATGCCGTAGTAGTGGCCGGCTTCGAGGTAGGCGATGAATCGCCAGCCCGCCCGAAGGTTGCCGCAGCCGATCTCCAGCATCCGGTGCTCCGGCCGCAGACCGTGCTCGACCAGATAGTCGAACTGCATCTTTCCCAGCGCGAGCCAGCGCTTGTGCGAGCGGGAGCCGACCGCGGCCTCGGCGTTGCGAGCGGCATCGTCTGCCATGACAGAGCGGTAGTACGCCACATGATCGCCTCGTGCGGCGAGATGGAATCTCGTGTCGCGCAGCAGCCGCTGCAGATGCGGCACGATCCGGTCGGGATGCCTGATCGCGTACCGGAGTTGGTGGACAAGGCTGCTCCGAGCCGGCGACGCCGGTGGGTTGTTCACGGCGAGCATTGTGCCGGGCAGACCGCGGCTCCCGGGAGAGGCTACCGGCCCGCCGACCAGCGATACGCACGAACCTGGGGGTTATGCCCATGCCCTAGGATGAGGGCCTGATATCTTGACATCGAGATAAATCTGGTCGGCCGAGAATCGGCTTCGCGTGAGGGAGACCACAACGTGTCCGTGAACAGCTTTGGGGCCCGCAATGAGCTCCGCGTCGGTGAGCAGCAGTACAACATCTTCCGACTCGATAGCGTGGACGGCGCGGCCCGGTTGCCGTACAGCCTCAAGATCCTCCTCGAGAACCTCTTGCGCACCGAGGACGGCGCCAGCATCACCGGGGACGACGTGCGCGCGCTGGCCGGATGGGACCCGACCGCCGAGCCGAGCAGGGAGATCCAGTTCACTCCGGCCCGCGTACTCATGCAGGACTTCACCGGTGTGCCCGCGGTCGTCGACCTTGCGACCATGCGGGAAGCGGTCCGTGACCTGGGTGGTGATCCGGCGCGGATCAACCCGCTCGCCCCGGCCGAGCTGGTCATCGACCACTCCGTGATCGCCGACGTTTTCGGGGCGCCTGATGCGTTCGTCCGCAATGTGGAGCTCGAGTACGACCGGAACAGGGAGCGCTACCAGTTCCTCCGCTGGGGACAGACCGCCTTCGACGAATTCAAGGTCGTCCCCCCGGGCACCGGCATCGTCCACCAGGTGAACATCGAGCACCTTGCGCGAGTGGTCTTCGCCCGCAGCGCCGGGGAGCCCAAAGGCGGTGACCCCGCCCACGACCAGCTGATCGCCTATCCGGACACGCTCGTCGGCACCGACTCGCACACCACAATGGTCAACGGTCTCGGCGTGCTCGGCTGGGGAGTTGGCGGGATCGAGGCCGAGGCGGCGATGCTGGGCCAGCCGGTGTCGATGTTGATCCCACAGGTCGTCGGCTTCAAGCTCTCCGGCCAGCTGCCTGAAGGTGCCACCGCCACCGATCTCGTCCTCATGATTACCGAGATGCTCCGCAAGCGCGGTGTGGTCGGGAAGTTCGTCGAGTTCTATGGACCTGGTGTCGCGGCGGTGCCGCTGGCCAACCGGGCAACCATCGGCAACATGTCCCCCGAGTACGGCTCTACCTGCGCGATCTTCCCCATCGACGACGAGACACTGCGTTATCTGCGATTCACCGGGCGGCCCGCCGAGCAGGTTGCGCTTGTCGAGGCGTACGCCAAGGAGCAAGGTCTCTGGCACGATCCGACCGCGGAGGCCACCTATTCGGAAACGATCGAGCTCGACCTCGCCGCCGTCGAACCTTCCCTTGCCGGCCCGAAGCGTCCACAGGACCGGGTGCCGCTGCGTTCGGCCAAGGAGTCGTTCCGCGCTGCCCTGCACGACTACGTCGCGCACGGCCACGGAAACGGCGTCAGCTCGGGTGTCGACGAGGCGTCGGCTGAGTCGTTCCCGGCCAGTGATGCGCCAGCTTTTCATGGCGAGAACGGCCTCGGCGCGCCGCTGCAGCCGGTGACCGCGACCGCATCGGCTGCCGCCCGGGATAGCAAGCCGGTCACGATCTCCATCGACGGCGCCCCGGCGACCGTCGACCATGGTGCCGTGGTCATCGCCGCCATCACCAGTTGCACGAACACGTCTAACCCACAGGTCATGATCGGTGCGGCGCTCCTTGCCAAGAATGCGGTCGAGCGCGGCCTCACCCGGCGGCCGTGGGTCAAGACGACGCTTGCGCCCGGCTCGAAGGTGGTCATGGACTATTACGAGCGGGCAGGGCTCACCCCGTACCTCGAGAAGCTCGGCTTCCATCTTGTCGGCTACGGCTGCACGACCTGTATCGGTAACTCGGGGCCGCTTCTCGACGAGGTCTCCGCCGCGGTCAACGAGCACGATCTCGCCGTCGTCGCTGTCCTCTCCGGGAACCGCAACTTCGAGGGCAGGATCAATCCGGACGTGAAGATGAACTACCTCGCTTCGCCGCCGCTGGTCGTCGCGTACGCCCTCGCGGGCACGATGGACATCGACCTCGACACCGAGCCGCTGGGTGAGGACGCCTCGGGCCGAGCGGTCTTCCTGCGCGACGTCTGGCCGACGAGCCACGAGATTGAGGAGGTCATCGACTCCGCCATCGCCGCCGAGATGTTCTCGCGGGACTATGCCGATGTCTTCGCAGGTGACGAGCGGTGGCAGTCACTGCCGACGCCGACGGGGGAGACCTTCGCCTGGGATCCAGAGTCGACCTACGTACGCAAGCCGCCGTACTTCGACGACATGACCCGAGAGCCCGAGCCGGTCACCGATATCAGCGGCGCACGAGTGCTCGCCGTGCTCGGCGATTCGGTAACGACGGACCACATCTCTCCAGCCGGGTCGATCAAGGCCGACTCGCCGGCGGGCCGATACCTGGCCGAGCATGGCGTGCAGCGGAAGGACTTCAACTCGTATGGCTCACGGCGGGGAAACCACGAGGTGATGATCCGCGGCACCTTCGCGAACATCCGCCTGCGCAACCAGCTTGTGCCCGGCGTCGAAGGTGGCTTCACCAGGGACTTCACTCGTGGTGGCGAGCAGACCTCGATCTACGAGGCGGCGCAGTCCTATGCGGCCGCCGGCATTCCGCTGGTGATCCTCGCGGGCAAGGAGTACGGCTCAGGGTCGTCTCGCGACTGGGCGGCGAAGGGGACCGCGCTCCTTGGCGTTCGCGCGGTGATCGCGGAGTCCTATGAGCGGATCCACCGGTCGAACCTGATCGGGATGGGAGTGCTGCCGCTCCAGTACAGAGCCGGCGAGTCCGCGTCCTCGCTCGGTCTGACCGGTGAGGAGGAAATCTCCATCACAGGCATCACTGCGCTCAACGACGGCACAACTCCGCGGGAGCTGGCGGTCAGGGCCGGCGGCAAGGAGTTCAGCGCTGTCGTGCGCATCGATACGCCAGGGGAAGCCGACTACTACCGGCATGGCGGCATCATGCAGTACGTCCTGCGCTCACTGCTGGACTAGACAACCTGCGTCGCGGGCAACCGGACCGCACTCGGGAGCGTCCTCTGCACGCACCACTAGACTCTGAGCGTTCTGACGCCGCCGGCGGGCGCGTTTGCGCCTCGTCGCCGGCTGACCAGCTCAGCCAGGGCGGATGCGAGGCGAGGAGGAACGGGTGACCGTGCTCGAGACCATCCGCGGGCCGCAGGACCTGCGGAATCTGGATCACGAGAGGCTCACGACACTGGCCGACGAGATCAGGAAGTTCCTGATTGCGGCGGTCGCAAAGACCGGCGGTCACCTCGGCCCGAACCTCGGGGCGGTCGAGCTGACGATCGCACTGCACCGGGTGTTCGAGTCGCCGAAGGACCGGATCGTCTTCGATACCGGCCACCAGTCATATGTCCACAAACTTCTCACCGGCCGGGCCGACGGCTTCGCCTTGCTCAGGCAGCGCGGCGGACTGTCGGGCTACCCGTCTCGGGCCGAATCCGAACACGACATCGTGGAGAATTCGCACGCCTCCACGGCGCTCTCGTACGCCGATGGGCTGGCGAAGGCCAACCAGTTGCGCGGGCTCATTGACCGCCATGTCGTTGCCCTTGTCGGTGACGGCGCCCTGACCGGCGGCATGGCCTGGGAGGCGCTCAACAACATCGCCGCGGCCAATGACCGCCCGGTGATCATCGTGGTCAACGACAACGAGCGGTCCTATCTGCCGACGATCGGTGGCCTCGCCAACCACCTCGCCACCCTGCGCATGACCCGCGGCTACGAGCGGTTCCTCGAGTGGGGCAAAAGCGTTCTCGGTAAGACCCCGGTCGTGGGGAGCCCGATTTACGAAGCCCTGCACGGCATGAAGAAAGGGCTCAAAGACGTCGTCGCGCCGCAGGGGATGTTCGAGGATCTCGGCGTGAAGTACGTCGGGCCGATCGACGGGCATGACATCCCGGCGATCGAATCCGCCTTGCGCCGGGCCAAGGCGTTCCGCGGGCCGGTGATCGTCCATTGCGTCACTCAGAAGGGACGTGGATACGCACCCGCCCTCAATGATGAGGCTCACCAGTTCCACCAGGTGGCCGTGATCGACCCGGAGACAGGCGAGCCGGTCGCGCCAGCACCACAGGGCTGGACGAGCGTCTTCTCCGACGAGATCGTGAAGATCGCGGCAGAACGGCCGGACCTGGTCGGCATCACTGCCGCGATGCTGATCCCGACGGGGTTGCACACCTTCAGGGAGGCGTACCCGGATCGGGTCTTCGATGTCGGGATCGCCGAACAACACGCTGTCACGTCCGCCGCCGGCCTGGCGATGGGTGGCCTGCATCCGGTCGTGGCGATCTATGCGACCTTCCTCAACCGGGCGTTCGACCAGGTGCTGATGGACGTGGCACTGCACAAGTGCGGCGTGACCTTCATCCTCGACCGAGCCGGGATCACGGGTGATGACGGGCCTAGCCACAACGGCATGTGGGACATGTCGATCCTGCAGGTCGTCCCCGGCCTGCGGATCGCCGCTCCGCGGGACGCGACGACGTTGCGCGCCGAGCTACGTGAGGCCGTCGCCGTCGACGATGCGCCGACGGTCGTCCGCTTCCCCAAGGGGCAGGTTGGCCCCGAGGTGCCGGCAGTCAGTCGCATCGGTGGCATGGACGTGCTGCGCCGTCACGGCGAGGAGGACGTTCTCGTGATCTCGGTGGGGGCGATGGCGCCGGTTTGCCTCGACGTCGCGGATCGGCTGGTCGCTCAGGGGATCGGCGTGACGGTGATCGACCCGCGGTGGGTCAAGCCGGTCGATCCCGCGCTGCCGCCGCTTGCCACTCTGCACCGGCTGGTGGTGACCGTCGAGGACAACGGCCGCATCGGCGGGGTGGGCTCGAGCATCGCGCAGGCACTGCGTGATGCTGGCGTGCGGACGCCTTTGTCCAACGTGGGTATCCCGCCGCGGTTCCTTGAGCATGGAAAGCCGGCGCAAGTCCACGTCGATTGCGGCCTCACCGGGCAGGACATTGCCAGGGATGTCGTCGCCGCGGTGGCGCGGCTGGACGCCGTATTCGAACCCGAGGCCGGTCACGTCGACTAGCCACAGCTGAGCAAGCCGAACAGGTCCGCGCTGCCAGGTGTGCTCGTGTGGCTCCGGCTGGCGGCACTGTCCTTGCGCTCACACCCGGCGTGGCAGCGCACCCGCCTTCGTGCCCGCTGGCCGGACTCCGCTCCCTGGTGCATCAAATTCGGTCCGAAATGTCGGTCTTCCCGATGCTCCCAGGGCGCGGAGTTGTGCTTGCGGGCGCGGAGTTGTGCTTGCGGGCGCGGAGTTGTGCTTGCGGGCGCGGAGTAATGCTTGCCAGGGGGACGCAGGAGAGCCGATGAGGAGAAAGCTTCCCTACCTGATCCTGATGGGCAGCTGCCTGCTGCTCTTCGTGCTGTCGTGGACAGTCGTCCGGCGGTACTCGGCACCGGCCGCGGTCGCGATGACAATCGTCGCGCTTGCCATCCCGCCCTTCGCCGCGATCGTCGCCAATGCCGGTCGCGAGGGCGGAGGTCCGGACGATAGCAGCGACGAACCACCATCGCGGTGAGGTGATCGTTGCGGACCTTCTGTCCCTGATGCCTTGAGCTCTCCGTGCGTGGACGCCAGGACCCCAGCGGCGTGGTGCCGCTCAGGCGGACTGGGCGAGGCTAGGGCCCGGAATCTCACCCGACCCGCGCATGACCAAGCGGGTCTGCATCACCACAGTCCGCGCAGGGGACCGATCGCCATCGATCCGCGAGAACAGCAAGGCCGCGGCGTTCGCCCCGAGCCCGATCGGATCTTGGGCCACAACTGTCACGGCCGGGCTGACCCGTTCGGCGAGCGGGAAGTCGTCAAACCCGATCAGCGCGATCCTGGCTCCGTCGTCGCCGAGCGCACCGACAGCGCCGATGGTCATGAGGTTGTTGCCGCTGAAGATGGCGCTGGGAGGGTCGGAGAGCGCCAGCAGCTCGCGAACTGCGGCGGCCGCCTGCGCCGCGCAGCGTACCCCGTGCTTCACATGGGCAGGTGCCGGCCGCAGGCCGCGGGCGGCGAGTGCCGCGAGATAGCCGGCATAGCGCTCCCCGGCGGTCCAGATGTCCGGTCGATCGCCAAGATAGGCAATGCGGCAATGCCCACCATCGAGCAGCTGCAGGATAGCGGATTCGGTGCTCGTTCTGTTGTCGACC
>DASYTV010000017.1:0-4964 GCA_036001885.1 Actinomycetes bacterium | reverse complement strand
CATGTCGATCAACATCGAGCGCATCATGGGGATCGTGACCCTGCCGACTCGGGGTGCCGGGACGCTGGTCCTGTTCGTGATCCCGCTGCTGATCGGTACGTGGATACTCATTCCCGAGCAGTCATCGATGATGCTCGGCGTCGAGCTGGTCGCGACCAGTCTGCTTGGCGGTGGCCTGCTACTGCGGCTAAACCGACCATCGAAACGTGCCCAGCAAGTGGCGTGGCTGCTTGGAAGCTACCTTCCCGGCATCGTGGTTGCTCTGCTGACAATGCTCGGCGGGATCACCCTGATCGCCGAACGTGGCGGCGGACTGTATTGGGCCCCCCGGCTGTGGTCATCGCCCTGCTTACAGGCCTCGCGGGTGCCTGGGTAATGCTCGTGGAGATCCTGCGTTGATCTCTTAGGGCCCGTAGCTGCCAAGCGTGGCGCGCAGCGCGCGCAGGAACGCTTCGGGTTGCTCGAGCTGAGTTTCGTCACCAGCGCTCTCGATCACGTGCAGCGGCCAGCCATGGCGGGCGCTGGCGGCCTCGGCGGTCTGCAGCCGCACCTGGTAGTCCTGTCGCCCCCAGACAAGGTTGGTGGTAACAGCGATCCGCTCCAGCTCCGCCGGCGGGATCGCCGGCAGCCCGAACTGCGGCATGAGCCTGCCAAGCGCGGCCTTCTGGCCCGGCGTGCCCGCCCGGTCCAGGGCGTAGGCCGCCAGCAACTCCCAGCGCTCTCCCACCTGCTGGCGCAACCCGCCCAGATCGACAAAGCACTGCTCGAACAGCCCGTCGCGGGTGCGTTCCGTCGGTTGCTCGAGGAAACGGTTCAAGGCGAGCCCGAAACTTGGCGCCGGCTCGAATGAGCTCAGGCCGAACGCGTCCACCAGCACCAGCCCCGACAGCCGATCGGGGTGGGCGATCGCGAAGCGGGCCGCGATAGCGCCGCCAAGCCCATGGCCCACCAGCGCGGGCGGGGACGGGCAGGTGTGCTCGATCAGCTCCCCGAGCCACCCGAGCACGTGGTTGGCGTCCAGCTGGCCGTCGGCGACTTCCGAGGTGCCGTGGCCGGGCAGGTCGGGGACGACTACCCGATTGGTCCGCACCAGCTCCGGGATCACCCGCATCCAAAGGGCCGCGAACCCGGCCGAGCTGTGCGGCAGGACCACCGGCGGGCCGCTACCGCCTTCCAGTACGGCGGTCGAGACGCCAGCCAGCTCCAGCTGCCGCTCCCTGACGGGGATCGCAGCCAGCAACCGCTCTCGCGGCGTCGCCAGCCGAACGCCGGTCGTGCTGCTCCACGCGGTGCTGTGTGTTCGTTGCGGGTTGGTCGGTGCGGGACCTGATCATGGCTTGCTCCTCGTCTGCGAGCCGATCAATTCGGATATGGAGACCTCCGGTGTGCGGCCGTTCCTCACCTACGGGCGGGGAAGCGGTCGGGTTTGCCTTTGCTGACGAGCCCGACCCGCAATGGACGCACGTTCCTCATCGAGGCCGTGTCGCACCAGACAGAACGCTCTCAATCCGTTGCACGCGACGACCAGGACCACACGGGCGGCGGGTTGCGTCCATCTCGGGTCGGGCTCGTCTGTATCAGTGACAGCGAACCCGACCACAGGGGAGCCAGCATGACCCTGTCGACCACCACCCTGGCGACCAGGCAGCTGCAGATCGAGTTTCTCTTCCTGGACCTGGACACCTGCACCCGCTGCCGGGCCACCGACCAGACCCTGCTGGACGCGATCGAGCGGACCCGTCCCGCGCTGGACGCCGCCGGGGTGACGGTCAGCCTGACCAAGACTCTGGTCGCCACCGAGGCCCAGGCCCAACAGCTCGGCTTCGTCAGCTCCCCCACGATCCGCATCGATGGCGTCGACATCGCCGGCGAGCTGGTCGAGAGCGCCTGCGACACCTGCAGGTTCGCGACGAGGGTAGCGGGGAGAACCGATAGGTCCAATGCCCGACTTGGGTTGACATTCTTGGCCATATTCGTGTCGCACAGATGTCACAAACACGGACCACGATCACGGACATCTGCGAACACAGGCAGACTCGATCAAGGTCGCGACCCGCAGCTGATGACGAACGCGGACGTCAACGAACGCGACGAGGCTGACTTGTAATCGGGCGCCGGCCCTACTGCGAGCCACCGGTGAGTGGCTCTGGGTCTAGCCCTTGGACGCCCTGGTCGACGACGTAGGGCGTCCATCTCGCGCCATCCCAGTAGCGCGCCTCATGTCGGCCGGATGGGTCGGGTGCCCAGGTCGGCGGCGTGGGTGGTGGCGGCGGCGGAGCCGGGGTCTGTCCGGACTGATGTGCCTGCGGCTGATTCTCCTGTGCCGCCGGTCTAGTCCGCTGCGCCGCTGCTTCATCAGTGATCTGGGCCTTGGCTCGATCAAGATTTGATAGGAGCTCGTCAGCCAGCGACTTGACTTGAGCGTATGGGCGCAGGGCATCAGCTTGCTGGCTCGCGAGCTTTCGCCGAGCGGATGCTCGACCGCGGGCTAGCGAGCCGCGGCCCTTGCTTCCGAGGAAATTACCGATGAACTGACCCTGCTTACTCACATCGATACGGGCATCTTGGGCAGCTGATCGGATCGACCGCTCAGCTTCGACGGCGTCACGCTTCAGGTCACGTATGTCACGTTGGGCCGATGAGACTAGCTGCTTTGCCTCTGTCAGCCGATCATCAGCAAGCAGCGTGTTCACGCTCTCCTGTACATCGCTTGCGATGCGCTGAGCCCGCTCCCACAGCTCTTCAGCGTGATCCATCGGATCCTCTCGTGCGGGCTATCAGGAATCACCATAGAACCGATCGCGGAGTTTCGCCGCCGCGTTCGTGGATCGAGCTGGCGGCGCAATGTTCAGCGGCTTGCTATGCACTCCACTGCGAGCCAGAGGTAGCGGTGGTGTCCCCCAGGTGTCCCCGGACCACCATGAACTGCCAACAACGGCCCGCACTCAACGACACGATCCACGCAGACAGGTGGAACCGAGTAGCCCGGCCCGAGACGGAGCACCGTTGCTGTCGAGGAAGAAGAGAAGAAGAAGAAGAAGAGGTAGTGGCGATTTCATCGCATAGTGGATCGCGTCGACTCGCAGCGCGTCGGCCAGAGCCAGATAGGCTCGCTGTACCGATCAAGATCCATCGGTAGGCACAGCGTGGAGTGCGGCAACCGGTCGAGCGCGCTTGGCGCCAGCGGATCGCCGCCGCGCTCCGACGCGGCCGGCCACGCCGAGCCGTCCACCACCGCGGCCACGGCAACGACCCGCTTCGCGGTGCCGCGCGTCGTGGCCGACTTGCACACCTCGTAGCCGATAATCGCCAGCGTGTAGAACACGGCATCCGCTGCGATCTTGCCCAGGATGACGCCCGTCACCACCTGGCCGACGACAGTGGAGGCCGCATACATCGCCAGCGGGCGAACCGCGAAGGTGTCCAACAGCTCTGCCGGCCCGAACTCCACTAGCAGGTTGCGTAGAGTCGTCCACAGGATGCGGCTACTGGGTCGCCGGGTCGACGACCGGTGGCGCAAGTCCCTGATGAAAAGCACCGCGTAGAACGCGACCGTCTCCACGATCGCAGCCGCAACCACGGTGGCGGTGGCCACCCCGAACCGGCCCGCGGCCGTGGCCCCGAGCACCGCGCCGAGGGTGGCGGCGACCTCGGCCGGCGCGTAGCGTGCGAGCCACTCTCGGGCGAGTCCGCCGCGCAGTCGGACGGTCCCACCGGTGTCAAGCTGCGCCCGTTGGACGACGACCGGCCGCGTCGTCCCCGCCGATCTGCGATCACGGTTCCGCCGGGTTGCGGCCTGCCGCACCCGGCCGGGCCGCCCCGTCGGCCTGGGCATCTCACGCTCGAGGAACTTGATCGTCATGATTCGCCCACACCGTCGAGACCCATGGCGAGCGCCATCTCTGTGTGGTCATGGAACTGTCCCCTCGTTCTTGGGGCACCGCCCGAGGCGTTGTGTCCGTGGGTGGCCGGTGCGAGTGGCCGGTTCAACCGGCTTACGCAACGCCGGGGCACTCCGGTTCGCACCCACCGTCAACGATTCGCGTCCGGGCCACCAGAGTGATGCGCTCCCGGCAGGGCACCCCACCCCGACGGGCAGCCGGAACAGGGCCACCGGATCCGGGCCGGACCCGGTATTCGATGCGGGGGCGGCGCTGCTGCGGCGGTGGTCCTTCCCGCCTTTACCGGCGGTCGCCACCGCACCCACCAGCGCGTCGTGTGCGGGCCAGTTCTTCTCCTCACACGCCGGACTCGCAGCCCAACACGGCGAACCCAGGAACGTGGGTGAATTCACCTCGGCCGCCGCCCGGGAGCTCCGGGCTGACTTCGGCGCCAGCATCAGCGGTTCACGCGATCTGCCACGCGGGAACTGCGGCCTCTGATCCGCTCGGAAGGGACACGCATCATCGCCGCGGCCCATCGGCAGCGGAAAGCCGGCAAACTCGGCGGCGGTCGACGATGCGTAACAGCGTCCGATGGCACGAGCGCAGCAGTCCACGCATCGCTGCGGACACCCGCCGAGATCGGCCCCTTGGAGCGCACCACTGATGACCTCGGGGCGGAGCTTCTCCAATTCGTCGGAAGAAAACGCTCACGCGACGATGCCAGCAATGCCGATTGCGGCATACACGTATGTGCACACGCTGAGCCGAAATGAGCCACGCCTCGCCCGCCGTATGCGCTGCCCAGGCCTGACTCGAGGAAGGCGGCCATCCGCTCCGCGTGGCTGGCCACGCCGCCGTGGGAATCAGTCGAGGTAGCCGCGCAGCTCCTGCGACCGGGACGGGTGGCGCAGCTTGGACATGGTCTTGGCCTCGATCTGACGGATCCGCTCCCGGCTCACCCCGTAGACCTTGCCGATCTGGTCGAGCGTCTTGGGCCGCCCGTCGGTGAGGCCGAACCGCATCGACACGATTCCGGCCTCACGCTCGGAGAGTGTCTCGAGCACCGAGTGCAGCTGCTCT
>DASYTV010000016.1:0-8799 GCA_036001885.1 Actinomycetes bacterium | reverse complement strand
TCGCTTGAACCGGGTCAGGTGATCCAGACCGCCTATCTCTTCACCCTCCTTGCGTTCCCGATCCGTGCCATCGGCTGGGTCTTGGGCGAGATGCCGCGCAGCGTGGTCGGCTACGAGCGGGTCGCACGAGTGTTGGACGCGACCGGCTCGCTCACGTACGGGCCATATGACGGCGAGCCGCAGGCTGGCGGTGCCAGTGGACTTGAGGTACGTGCGGTGCGCTACTCCTACGAGGACGGCGTCGACGTGTTGCATGAGGTGAGTTTCGACGTCACGCCAGGCCGGACCGTCGCGGTGGTCGGTCCGACTGGCTCCGGCAAATCCACAATTACGACATTGCTGGTCAGGCTGGTCGACCCGGGCACGGGCGAGGTGCTGCTCGACGGCGTCGATGCCCGTGACTTTGCCCGTGGGGGGATCGCGGCCAGCGCAGCGGTCGTGGCGCAGCAGGCATTCCTCTTCGACGACACCGTCCGGGGGAATGTGACCCTCGGCCTTGATGTGCCGGACGAGGAGGTGTGGGCCGCACTGCGCCTCGCCGAGGCGGACGGGTTCGTCGGGCAGCTCTCACATGGGCTGGATACCAGGGTGGGGGAACGCGGAACGACGCTCTCCGGCGGCCAGCGGCAACGGCTCGCACTCGCCCGCGCACTGGTACGGCGACCGCGGTTGCTGGTGCTCGACGACGCCACGAGCAGCGTCGACCCGGTCGTGGAGGCGCGGATCCTCGCCGGCTTGCGGTCGTCGTCGGCGACCGTGGTCGTCGTCGCGTACAGGAACGCAACGATCGCGCTGGCCGACGAGGTCGTCTACGTGGAACACGGCCGTGTGCTCGATCGCGGACCGCACGAAATGCTGCTCGAACGCTCCGAGGGTTACCGCGACCTGGTCACCGCCTACGAACGTGCCGAGGCCGACCGCGCGGCCCTCGTCGACTAGGCCCCGTTCCGCATGAAGTTGCACCTTCACCCCCTAGGTCGGGGTGAAGGTGCCCTTCATACGATGAGGGGGTGGGGGTTAGCCGATGCGTGGTTCGCTGGCGAAGCCCTCGCCCACCTCGGCGGCGAGCTGGAGATAGGCGTCGTAGGTCGGCTGATCCAGCTCATCGAGATCGATAATGCCGCCCGCTTCGAGGTGCGGGTCGAACGGGATGCGGACGACTGCCCGGCAGCGAGACGCGAAGTGATCCTCGAGTTTGCTCACGTCGACATTTCCACCACCTGGGTGCACCGTCGAGATCACGGCGACAGACTGCCGAACCAGGTCGTCGTAGCCATGGTGCTCCAGCCAGTCCAGCGTTGCCGAGGCCGAGCGAGCGCCGTCCAGCGACGTCGTGGTGACGATGATCAGCGAGTCGGCGAGGTCGAGTACGCCCACCATCGCGCTGTGCAGCAGGCCGGTACCGCAGTCGGCGAGAATCAGGTTGTAGAAGCTTTCGAGGATGCCTACGCCTACCCGGTAGTCGGTCTCGGAGAATGCCATCGATGCGAACGGGTCGGAGTCTGAGGCGAGAACCTCGAGCCGGGACGGAGCCTGCGAGGTGAAGTCGCGGACATCGGCATAGCGAGTCAGCCGCTCGGCGTTGTCGACCATGTCGCGTACGGTCCTGCCGCTCGATCGCGGGATCTTCTCGCCGAGAGTCCCGCGGTCGGGGTTGGCGTCCATAGCGATCACCCGGTCGCCGCGCAGGGTCGCAAACATCGAGCCGAGGCAGGTGGTCGTGGTCGTCTTGCCCACTCCACCCTTCAGGCTGATGATCGCCAGCCGGTGGCAGCCGCGCAGCGGTGTCCTCGCGCGGTTGATCAGCTCTCGCGCCCTGACCTCTGCCTTCGACGGACCGACGTTGAGGTGCCCGCCGCTCAGTGCAAAGACCGTCCGACGCCAGCCGCGGCCCGGCTGGGCCTCGCGCCGCCGCAGCAGGGACTCGGCGGTGAGCTCTGCTGAGTTCGGTCCACTCGGGTTGACATCTCGTGGCGTCTCCTCCGGTGGGAAGTCGTCCACCGGCAGCAAACTCTCTACCGTGGGCTGCTGCACGGACAGCGGCTCCGGAAGATCGCCGGTGGATGCCTCGGCGCCGTCGTCACTTAGCGCTCCGTAGAGTTCCGGCCCTCGATAGATTTCGAGCTCCTGCAGCGCTTTGTCTAACCTGCTATCGGCTACCGGCAGGTCGCCGGTGCTGATACCAGATTCGGTGCTGTCCTGGATGAGATCACCTCCCGGCGGCAAGCCGTTCGGCCCGTTCTCGAATGGAGGCCGCACGGATCTCGGTCGGGCCGCGTGCCCGGCGCGGCCGTTGCGCAGCGGCGGCGGATCCTCCCTGAGTGCCGCGATGAAGCTCTCCGTCTCGTCCGCGTGGATGCGGTGGCCGTAGAGCGGCGCGCCGGCGTAGGCCAAGTCGCCGCTGCCGTTCGGCTCCGACGCTTCGACGGCCGCGCCGTCCAACAGATCGACGGACTGGCCAAGCTCTTCATAGAGCGAGCGACGACGGTGTCCCGTCGTCGCATCATGATCTCCACGGCCATTATGCGAGGTCATACAAACCCCTCCCTCGTGCAGTTCAGGCGGGGAGGGAAGGAAGCGCCACCCGCAGTGCCGGCCTAACCTGACCGGTCAACCGGAGTGTCGCGTCGGCCTCGCCTTTGGACCGTTAGCGCATTACGGTAGCGCGCTGGCGCGGTATCGGAAGCCTTATTGGGAGGAGTTTTCCATCGGACCGGGCGGTTGACGCAAGGCGTGGAGCCATCCGGAGGCGAGAACAGCACAACCCGTGACCGCGTCACTGCGCAGCGCCCCCACGTACGGTTGTGCTAATGAGCGCACGTGCGGCAGATGCGGCGGTAAGGACCGACATAGCCGCCCTGTCACGGATGGACCGAGGGGCTCGTCTGTCTCCGTGGCAGACGATCAAGCGCGGGCTGTCCGCTTCACCGGAGTTTCGTGAGGGTCTCGCCGTCACGGCTCTCCTTGCGATCGCTGCCACAAGTGGCCGCGTCATCGTCCCCATCGTCGTCCAACAGGTGATCGACAACGGCATCGCCGGGCCGGGCGGCCCCAACCTCGGCGTCGTCCGCTGGGCAGTCGCCGCCGCCGCGGTCGCCGTGCTGCTGACCGCGCTGTGCGGCTACCTGGTGAACGTGCGGCTCTACCGGACGACCGAGGGCGGCCTGCGGACGCTGCGGGTCAAGGCCTTCCGCCACGTACACGATCTCTCGATCTTGCATCAGGCGACAGAGAGGCGCGGATCTCTCGTCTCCCGGGTCACCAGTGATGTCGACACGATCTCGACCTTCATGCAGTGGGCCGGGTTGCTCTTCGTGATCAGCGTCGGTCAGCTCATCGTGGCGACCACCATCATGGCGATCTATTCGTGGCAGCTCACCCTGCTCGTCTGGCTCGTGTTCGTTCCGCTCTTCCTGCTGTTGCGACATTTCCAACGCCGTCTCACCAGCGCATACACCGCAGTGCGCGAGCGGGTCGGTGACATGCTCGGCGCGGTATCCGAGGCCGTCGTCGGTGCGCAGGTGGTCCGTGCCTACGCGATCGAGGACCGGACGGCGGGCCGTCTCGATGGCGCAATCGACCGCCACCGGACGGCCGCGATCGATGCCCAGCGCCTGGTCGCCGTCACGTTCTCCTTCGGTGAGGTCGTCGCCGGCCTGGCCAACGCGGCGGTGGTCGTCGTCGGCGTACTGCTGGGTGTGAGCGGCGATCTGACTGTGGGCGAGCTGGTTGCGTTCCTGTTCCTCGTCACCCTCTTCGTCGGTCCTATCCAGGTCGGCACTGAGGTGCTCAACGAGGCGCAGAACGCGGTGGCCGGCTGGCGGCGAGTGCTCGGGGTCCTCGACACCGTCCCCGACGTCGCCGATCCCGCTGGCGACGGTGTGGTGCTCCCGCGCGGACCGATCGAGGTGCGATTCGAGCATGTCAGCTTCGCCTATCCGGGCGGTCCCACGGTCCTGCACGACGTCGACCTCGAGATCGGACCAGGCAGCCGAGTCGCGGTCGTCGGGGAGACGGGCTCGGGCAAGACGACCTTCGCCAAGCTGCTCACCCGCCTGATGGATCCGACTGCGGGGCGGGTATGCGTGGACGGCGCCGACCTGCGAACCGTGCGGTTCTCATCGCTGCGCGATCGGATCGTCATGGTTCCGCAGGACGGCTATCTCTGGGACACAACGCTCGCGGACAACATCCGCTACGGACGACCGGAGGCCACCGACGAGCAGATCGAGCTCGCCCTCACCGAACTCGGCCTTGCCGACTGGTTCGACGGTCTGCCACATGGTCTGGCGACACCCGTGGGCCAGCGCGGCGAGTCGCTCTCGGCCGGAGAACGCCAGCTCGTGGCGCTCGCCCGTGCATATCTGGCCGATCCGGATCTCCTGGTACTCGACGAGGCCACCTCGGCCGTCGACCCGGCGACGGAGGTACGCCTCCAGCGCGCGCTGGAGGGCATCACGCGCGGCCGTACGGCGATCTCAATCGCGCACCGCCTATCGACGGCCGAGGCCGCCGACGAGGTGATCGTTTTCGACGGTGGCCGAATCGTCGAACGCGGCCCGCATGGCGACCTTGTCGCGGCGGGCGGGGTGTACGCGGCGCTGTACGCCTCATGGACCCGCGACGCCAGTTGACCACCGCCGCCGATCCTGGGCCGACGCCCGCAGGCCGCGCCCGATGCGATCGCGAGGACGGGCAGAATGTGCCCATGGCGAACACGCCGGAGGCCAGAGCTGCCTCGGCACTCGACCCTGAGATAGCCGCCCGGCTCCGGCGGGATGAACACGGGCTCTTCCCCGCGGTGGCCCAGCAGTGGGACACCGGCGAGGTGCTCATGGTCGCGTGGATGGATGACGAGGCCTTGCATCGCACCCTGACGACCGGCTGGGCAACTTACTGGAGCCGCAGCCGGCAGGCCTACTGGGTCAAGGGCGAGACGTCGGGCCATCGGCAATGGGTCCGCGGCGTCGCGATCGACTGCGATGGAGACTCGGTCCTGGTACGGGTGCAGCAGGAGGGCGCAGCCTGCCATACGGGCGACCGCAGTTGCTTCGACGCCGACGTTCTGGCCGGTCCCGAGGAGGGCAGCCAATGACCAGCGGAGCGGTCACCCCCGGTCTTGACGACTTCCGCGCGGCGGCAAGCACGCAGCCAGTCGTCCCGCTGAGCCGGCGGCTGCTCGCCGACGGAGAGACACCGGTCGGGGTCTACCGGAAGCTCGCCGGGGAACGGCCTGGCACGTTCCTGCTGGAGAGCGCCGAGCACGGGGGCGTGTGGTCGCGCTACTCGTTCGTCGGAGTTCGCAGCGTCGCGACGCTGACCGAGCGGGACGGGGAGGCCCACTGGATCGGTACGCCCCCAGCCGGCGCGCCTGCGGGCGGCGATCCCCTCACCGCGCTGGCAGCGATGGCCGCGACGCTGCGGACTCCCGCTGACCCGACCTTGCCGCCACTCACCGGCGGCCTGGTGGGATACCTCGGCTACGACCTCGTCCGCCGCCTCGAACGGCTGCCCACGCTGGCCAAGGACGACCTCGCCGTGCCTGAGCTGGCGATGATGCTCGCCACCGACGTGGCGGTGCTGGACCACGCGGATGGCTCGATCATCCTGCTGACGAATGTCCTCCCACCAGCGCCTGCAGCCGACGGGAGCCTTGACGCGGCCGAGCAGGCGGCGGCGCTCGACGCGGCCTACCACCGTGGTGTCGCGCGGCTCGATGCGATGACCCTCGACCTCACCAGGCCTGCAGCTCCCTCGGCCGCCGTCATCGATACGGCTGTCGAGCCGACCTGCGAGCGCCGCATGGCAGGGGAGGATTACCAGGCGGCGGTGGCCGCGGCCAAGGAGCAGATCTTCGCTGGTGAGGCGTTCCAGGTCGTCGTCAGCCAGCGGTTCGAGCGAGCAACGACTGCCAGCGCACTCGACATTTACCGAGTCCTGCGGGTGACCAATCCCAGCCCCTACATGTACCTGCTGCGTTTCGAGCACTTCGACGTCGTCGGCTCGAGTCCAGAGGTGCTCGTGAAGGTCGACGCTGGCAAGGCGATGCTGCATCCCATCGCCGGCACCCGGCCGCGAGGAGGGACGCCGGAGGAAGATGCGGCGCTCGCCGCCGAGCTGCTCGCCGATCCCAAGGAGCGGGCCGAGCACCTGATGCTTGTCGACCTCGGCCGCAACGACCTGGGGCGGGTTTGCACGGCCGGTACCGTCGAGGTGCTCGACTTCATGTCGATCGAGCGCTACTCCCATGTGATGCACATCGTCTCGACCGTCGTCGGGAGCCTTCCCCCTGATCGCTCCGCATTGGACGTCCTCACCGCGAGCTTCCCCGCGGGAACGGTGAGCGGCGCGCCCAAGCCACGGGCGATGGAGATCATCGAGGAGCTGGAGCCGACCCGCCGCGGCTTGTACGCGGGCGCGGTCGGCTATGTCGGCTTCTCCGGCGACCTCGACACGGCCATCGCCATCAGAACGGCGCTTCTCAGGGATGGCATGGCGTATGTCCAGGCCGGGGCCGGCATAGTCGCCGATTCTGATCCCGCTGCCGAGGATGCAGAATGCCGGAACAAGGCCGCCGCGGTGCTGCGTGCCATTGCGGTCGCGGAGACGCTCCGCCCGGCTCGCTGACCCCTTCCCCGTCGATCAAGGAGCCGTTTCCGTTGGACGAGCATCGAGGCCACAATTCGTTGCTCAGCGGCTGCGAGCAGCAGGCGGAGCGACGCCCGCTGAGGTGGCGCGGTGAGACAGGCACCCGCCGGGAGTATGTCGTGGTGCTCGCCGCCGGCGCTGTCGGGGCGGCTTTGGTATTGCTCGCGGCCGGACGCCCGTGGGTGCATGCGGTCGTTGTCGGTACCCCCGGGCAGGTGCGGATCAGTCCGGCCGCCCGATCGGTCGCGCCGGCGGTGTCTGGCCTCGGCCTGTTCGCCCTGGCCAGCGTCGTCGCCGTGGTGGCCACTCGGCGGGCCGGCCGGCTCATCGTCGGTTCGCTCGCCGCGCTCGCCGGCCTGGGGATTCTCGCGGGTGTCGTTCAGACCGCCGTTGATCCCGAAGGGGCGGTGCATGATGCCGCGGTCGCCGCCGCCGGTCTCACCTCCCCGACGGTCGACGATGTCGCGGTGACGGGCTGGCCGGTCTTGGCTGCCGTTGGCGCGCTGCTGATCCTGTTCGCCGGCGTTGCCTGTGTCCTGCGAGGCAGACGCTGGCCGGTCATGTCAGGACGCTATGAGCGCAGCCCGGACGCGGGCACTCCGACCGGTTCGGCGGGGGCACGGGAGCAGCGCCAGCCGGGCACCTCGCCCGTTCCGACCGAGCAGAATCGGCCCGCACCTCGCCACAGTGACCGCGCTGCGCCAGGCGGCACCGGCCAGCGGCAGATGTGGGACGCGCTCGATCGGGGCGAGGATCCGACTGACTGATCGGCTAGTGTGCCGAGCCAGAAATTCGGTGCATAAATTCGTGTCCAGGCGGATGCATCGCAAGGCCGAGAAGGAGGCCGCTAGCAGCGCTAACGGCGACGACGAGAACGCCGCGAGGCGCCGCCTGGGCGCGGAGATATGCGTCGAATTTGTGGCGAGGGACACTAGTGTCCCGTGTCTGAGGTCCGTTGACGTGGGCTCACCCAGCCAACGCAAGAGACTTCAGACACGGGACACTAGGCCCACTACGTGCAGCAGGACGGACTCGCAGGACCTCGGAGAGCACAGATGAAGGCTGAACACGGGCATACACCGGCGGCGTGGACAGCGGTCACCATCGTCCTCGTCGGTTTCGTCGTCGGCGGCGTGGCGGTCATCGTCGCGCAGCCGTGGCTCGCCTTCGTCGGCGCCGGCATCGTTGTGCTCGGCGGGGTCGTCGGCAAGATCATGCAGATGATGGGGTTGGGGAAGCCTCAGCCCGCCGCGCGTCACTGACGCGTGGGCCCGGCAGGTAGGCGGTGGCATGTCGACGGGCGCAGGGCCGCAGCCTCGTGCAGGCGAGGGACGGAGCGGATCGCCCGCCGAGCCTGCTGCGCAGCGCGGTCTCGTCCTCGTCGTCGAGGACGAGAAGCCGATCGCCGACCTGCTTCGCCTCTATCTGAGCCGGGAAGGCTTCGGCGTCCACACCGAGCCGGACGGTCGCGCCGGGCTTGCTGCCGCCCGCACCCTCCATCCTGTTGCGATCATTCTCGATATCGGGCTGCCGCTGCTCGACGGAGCTGAGGTGTGCCGAGCGCTGCGCGCCGACGGCGACCTGACACCTGTGCTGTTCCTCACCGCCCGCGATGACGAGATCGACCGAATCGTCGGGCTGGAGCTGGGAGCTGACGACTACGTCACCAAGCCCTTCAGCCCCCGTGAAGTCGTGACGAGGGTCAAGACCGTCCTACGCCGTGCCGGTGCCACCGCGGCGCCGGCGTACACCCTTGGTGCGGTCGTCCTCGACCCGGCCACTCGCCGGGTCAGCGCGAACGGCGAGGCGGTGAGGCTCACGGCCACCGAGTTCGACCTGCTCGCCTGCCTAATCAGCCGGCCGGGCCGCGTCTTCAGCCGCGAACAGTTGCTCGCAGAGGTCTGGGGCTACGCGGCGGCTGGCGGGACCAGGACCGTCGACGTCCACATTGCCCAACTGCGGGCGAAGCTCGGCGCGCAGAGGGTCATCAGAACGGTACGCGGGGTCGGCTATGCCGCGGACGAGCTGGCTACTGATGACGGCTAGGCCGCCAGAAACCGGCGACAGTCCGGCCTACACGGTCATGCTCCAGCGGCCGCTGCTCAGCCCGGCGGCGCGGCAGCGGGTAACGCTCGGCACGCAGGTTGCGCT
>DASYTV010000015.1:0-6864 GCA_036001885.1 Actinomycetes bacterium | reverse complement strand
AGCGCCTTCGCGTCCTGCGGGGTAAATGCCCGCAGCGCATGCTGGACGCGGTTGCCAAGTTCAGCGAGGACGTCTGCCGGTACGTCTTGCGGCGTGTGACTGACGAAGAAGACACCGATGCCCTTCGAGCGGATCAGCCGGATGGTCCGCTGAATGGCGTCGAGGAATGCCTTCGAGGCGTCACCGAAGAGCAAGTGGGCCTCGTCGAAGAAGAAGACCAGCTTAGGCTTGTCGAGATCACCGACCTCGGGCAGGTTCTCGTACAGATCGGCCAGCAGCCACATCAGGAACGTCGAGAAGAGGGCTGGGCGATCCTGGAGCGACGGCAGCTCGAGCATCGATACAACCCCGCGCCCGTCTGGCGCCACTCGCAGCAGATCGGCCGTGTCGAACTCAGGCTCGCCGAAGAACTTTTCCGCCCCCTGTGCCTCGAACGCGACCAGCTGCCTGAGGATCACGCCAGCGGTGGCCCGCGAAAGCCCACCGAGGTCCTTCAGCTCCTGCAAGCCCTCGTCGGAGGTCAGATGGTGCACGACGGCCCGTAGATCCTTGAGGTCAAGGAGCGGGAGGCCGGCCTTGTCGGAATAGTGGAAGATCAGACCGAGAGAGGACTCTTGTACGTCGTTGAGCCCGAGCACCTTCGCCAGCAGGGTCGGGCCGAAGGCCGTCATCGTCGACCGGATCGGCACGCCCTTGCCTTCGCCGCCGAGCGAGAAGAACTCAACCGGACAGGACGTCGGCGTCCAGTCGTAGCCGATGTTGCTCGCGCGCCTGCCGATGTTGTCATCCAGCTTCCCCGCGACCGCCATCCCAGAAAGGTCGCCCTTGATGTCGGCGACGAAGACCGGAACGCCAGCCGTTGACAGTTGCTCGGCCATCAACTGGAGCGTCTTGGTCTTGCCGGTACCGGTCGCCCCAGCCACCAGGCCGTGGCGGTTCATCATCGACAGCGGAAGCCTGATCGGAGCCTTTGAGTGGACCTTCCCGTCGACGACGAGCGCGCCCAGCTCTACGAGAGGGCCATCGAAGGCGTACGCCCCGGCGATCTCGTCGACATCGACGGTGCCACGACCACGACTGGTCATCTGCCCCTCCCGGAGAATCGGGCCCGTCGCACCCGCTGCCTCGCGGAATGCGTCTCGAGGCCGAACGCGAGCCGGCGACGCCTACGCAGCAGGTGGTGGTGGCGGCGCCGACGCATGTTGGCCCCGCGCAACGGCGAGGATAACTGCCGTCACCCTGCGGTCGGAGGGCGAGACGGTCCCAGCTCAACCCGAACAGCGGCGCGGGCATGCTCGACGTTAAACCGGAGCCCGCCCACCTGACCCAGCGCCGGACAGCGAGCAAGCGCATCCATCGCTGTTCTTCTGACTGCGGCTTGACGGGCGTCGGGTCTGGTGGAGCCCGCCGATCGAGCAGAACGGCGCGAGGTCGTCCGGCAAAGGCCTAGACTGTGGCGCCGTGATCTTCAAGCGCATCGGCGACGGACGGCCCTACCCCGAGCACGGGAAGAGGCACAGTGAGTGGGCGCAGATCCCACCGCGCCAAGTGCGGCTCGAAGAGCTTGTCACGACGAAGCGCCAGTTGGACCTGGACACCTTGCTTGCCACCGACTCGACCTATTACGGAGACTTGTTCGCCCACGTCGTCCAGTGGGATGGAGAGCTCTATCTCGAGGACGGACTGCACCGCGCCGTCCGAGCCGCGCTCCAGCAGCGCCCCACGCTGCATGCGCGGGTCCTCGACCTCGACACCGGAACAACCCCGCAGGTCACTGACTCCGAGCGTTCCGCCTCGTAAGGAGCAAGGAGCTGCCGCGGCATCGGCCCACCGGGTCCGGGAAGTCGTCGCCGAACACCCGGTCCTCGTTCGTGAGCGAACGGCGACACTAGTGTTCGGACGCGTCGACGAAATCCTCCACCCGCAGCCGCCGGCGGAAAACGTAGTAGGTCCACGCTGTGTAGACGAGCACGACCGGGAAGAACACCACGAACACGACGGTAATCACCTTCAACGCGTAGGACCCAGACGCCGCGTTGTCCACGGTCAGGTCGTAGGAGGCGTTGGTGCTAGAGACCATCAGCCGCGGATAAAGCTCGACGAAAATTGACAGGATCACTGTCGCCATCCCGAAGGTCGTCGCCGCGAAGGCCCACCCGTCACGGTTCGCGGTGACCAGCCAGGCCGCGGCGAAGAGTGCGAGCACAGCGGCGATTTCGACCAGGTTGGGCAGAAAGCCCTTGTCCGCGCTTGCGTGCGTCCACCCGGCAAAGACCAATACGACGACTGCCGCGAGGGGTGCGACCCGCCGGGCCAGCTGTCCGGCCCGTTGACGCAGCTCACCCACTGTCTTCAGGGCGATGAAAGTGCTGCCGTGCAGGATACACATCACGACGAGAGTCAGCCCGACGTAGATCGCATAGGGATTGAGGAGGTCCCAGAACGATCCGGTGAATTCCTGCTGGCTGTCGATAGGGAGCCCGTGCAACAGGTCACCGAGGGCGACACCAAGCAGCAGCGGGACGAGGAAGCTGCCGCCGGTCAGCAGGCCGTCCCACCTTCGCCGCCAGCGGGGACTGTCGACCTTGCCCCGGTACTCGAAAGACACTCCCCGCACGATGAGCGCGAATAGCAGGAGCACGAGGGCGAGATAGAGCGCGGAGAACATCGTGGCATACCAGCCGGGGAAGGCGGCGAACATCGCGGCACCGGCGACGATCAGCCAAACCTCGTTGCCGTCCCATAGCGGCCCGATAGTGTTGATCACCGCGCGCCGGCCGGCCTCGTCCTTGCCGAGCACACCGTGCAGCATGCCCACACCGAGATCAAATCCTTCGAGGACGAAGAAACCGGTCCACAGGATGGCGATCACGATGAACCAGAACGTGACGAGCGTCATGGCAGCCTCAATAGGTCATCGCCGGAACCGGCTGGTCCTCTTCGCCGGGTGGTCGCTCGGGGGCGACTTCGCGCTTGCCGAAGCGCACCATCAGGACGGCCCAGATGCCGGTGAGCACGGTGTAGAGAACAAAGAAGACGATGATGCTGATGACGACTTCCGTCGTACTCACTGATGGGGACACGCCGTTCTTGGTCAGCTGGATGCCTTGCACGATCCAAGGTTGACGTCCACTCTCGGTAAGAAGCCAGCCGGCGGTGTTCATCGCGAACGGCAGCACCACGGCCCACACCGCAGCTCGCAGAAACCACGTCGACCGCTCCAACCGCTTGCGCCACATCAGCCAGAGCCCCCACAACGCCACCAGCAGGACGACCACGGCCGCATAGGCCATCACCCGCATCGACCAGTACTGGATGAACACATTGGGGACGTAGTAGCCCGACCCATACTGCTGCTCGTACTGCGCTTGCAATTCGTTGAGCCCCACCACCTGGCCGTTCCAGTGGTTCGTCGCCAGCAGCGACAGCAGGTGCGGAATCTCGATGATCTGGGTAGGCGTCTCGTCGTTGTTGCCGCCGCCGATCTGAAACGCCGAGAACGAGCACGGCTGGCAGGTGCTCCACTGGGCCTCCGCGGCGGCGATCTTCATGGGTTGGTACCGCGCCTCGATCACCCCAAGCTCGCTGCCGACGAACATCGCGAAGACCATCACTGGGGCCAGGACGATCAGAGCCAGGCGCGCAGCCGGGGCGAACAGCCCTCGCTCTGCCCCGTGACGGATATGCCAGGCAGACACGGCCAGCATCACGACCGACGCGGTGGCCAGCGCGGCCAGCAGCACGTGCGTATATCCCCATAGGAACACCGGGTTGGTCATCACCGCCCAGATGTCATTGAGCTGCGGGCGGCCGGTCGACTGATTGATCTCGTAGCCGACCGGGTGCTGCATCCAGGAGTTGGCGGCCATGATGAAGGCCGCCGATAGGGCACTGCCAGCGGCCACCGCCCAGATCGTCGCAAGGTGCACCCGGCGGGGAAGCTTGTCCCAACCGAACACCCACAGCCCGAGGAACGTCGACTCCAGGAAGAACGCTGCGAGCCCCTCCATCGCCAGCGGCGCGCCGAAGACGTCCCCGACGGTCCGCGAATATGCCGACCAGTTCATCCCGAACTGGAACTCCTGCACGAGCCCGGTCACGACACCGACGGCGACGGTGATCAGCAGGAGCGTCCCGAAGAAGCGGGTCAGCCGCAGGTACTGCTCCTGCCCACCGCGGTGCCAGGCTGTCTGCAGCAGAGCGGTGAGAAAAGCCAGCCCGATGGTCACCGGGACGAAGAGGAAGTGATAGATCGAAGTCATCGCGAACTGCAACCGGGCGAGGTCGAGCTGGCTCATCCGACGCTCCCTCCGTGGGCCGGTCTCGGCCATCGGTCGGAATCATCGTCTCGCAGGTGCAGCTCCCCCGGCATCGCACGAGAAGGGTGAGCTCCTCTGCCGAAGATACGGGGTGCGTGGTGACTGCCCACCGCTGAGTGCAGCGCTCGTCAGGATCGCGGTTGTGCTCGCGGGTCACCCATCGTGGGCGATGCGGGCAACCGCATGTCAGCGAGAGGGTTATTGGTAGGTCTTGCGTGCGGCAGGAGGGTCCCATGGTCGGTGAGCGGGACTGGGATGTGATCGTGATCGGCACGGGTGCGGGTGGAGGCACCCTCGCTCACCGGCTTGCGGCCACCGGGAAGCAGATCCTGATCCTTGAACGCGGCGACTATCTGCCGCGCGAGCGCGACAACTGGGATTCCACCGCGGTATTCGTCAGCGGGAAATACCGGGCGCCCGAGTTCTGGTACGACAAGCACGGCGACCAATTCCCTCCCGAGGTCAACTACTACGTCGGTGGGAATACGAAATTCTACGGCGCGGCTTTGTTCCGCCTCCGCCCGGAGGACTTCGGAGAATTGCGCCACCATGACGGTATATCACCCGCCTGGCCGATCCAGTACGACGTCCTTGAGCCTTACTACACAGAGGCCGAAGGGCTTTACCTCGTGCACGGGCAGCGAGGCGAGGACCCGACCGAAGGACCGGCCAGCGGGCCATACCCCTACCCGCCGCTGCAGCACGAGCCGCGGATCCAGCAGCTCAGTGACGATCTAGAGAAACAGGGTCTGCACCCATTCCATTTGCCGATCGGGGTCAACCTGACCCAGGACACAAGCGGCTGGCCGACTCATGACAGCGTCTGCATCCGCTGCAACCGGGTCGACGGCTTTCCCTGCCTCGTCAAAGGCAAGTCCGATGCACAGGTCATCTGCGTCGACCCCGCGTTGACATATGACAACGTGCAGATGGTAACGAACGCCTACGTCCGGCGTTTGGAAACCGACGCGTCCGGGCGATCGGTCACCAAGGTGGTCACCGCACTAGGTGACGGATCGACGGCTGAGTTCAGCGCCGATATCGTCGTTGTGTCCTGCGGCGCGGTAAACTCCGCCGTTCTGCTGCTGCGCTCCGCCAACGATTCGCACCCGCGTGGCCTGGCGAACAGTTCCGACGTCGTTGGCCGCTACTACATGCGGCATAACAACCTGGCGCTCATGGCGGTGTCCAAGGAGCCGAACCCGACTCAATTCCAAAAGACATTGGCCATGAATGACTGGTATCTCGGGTCGGACGACTGGGACTATCCGCTCGGCGGCATTCAAATGCTGGGGAAGTCCGACGACGAGCAGATCCGTGGCGAGGCTCCGCGATGGGCTGGCCGTGCCGCACCGAACATGCCGTTCGAGGTGCTCGCGCACCATGCGGTCGATCTCTGGCTCTGCGGCGAGGATCTGCCTCTTTCGGACAACCGCGTCACGGTGGATGCGGACGACAACATCCACCTCGTGCTCGACGAGAAAAACAACATCGCCGGGTTGAATCGCCTCCGCCACAAGCTGCAGGGCATGCTGGGGCATCTGGGAATGCACGAGGGGCATCTGCTCGACCACAGCATTTACTTGCATAAGGGCATGCCGATTGGCGCCACGGCGCACCAGGCGGGGACCGTGCGGTTCGGATCGGATCGCGCTACCTCTGCCCTCGATCCGAACTGCAAGGCGCACGACCTCGACAACCTGTACGTGGTGGACACGAGTTTCTTCCCGAGTATAGGGGCGGTGAATCCCTCGCTCACTGCCATCGCGAACGCGCTGCGAGTTGGCGACGTCATCGCCGAACGGCTGGGGTGACGGATTCCGGATGAGACGGAGACTCGGATGTCATTGACGGACCAGGAACAAACACAACAGGTGGCGGACGTCTTCGTGGTGTTCGGGATCACCGGCGATCTCGCTAAGGTGATGACCTTCAGGTCCCTTTACCGGCTCGAGGCACGCGGCCTGCTGCAATGCCCGATCGTCGGCGTCGCCGTGAATGACTGGACGGTCGACCAATTGGTGGAACGTGCTCGCGAGTCGATCGAAGGTACCGGCGAGAAGCTCGATCCCGACGTGTTCAAGCGCTTCGCCGAGCGATTGTCATATGTGCACGGTGATTTCACCGACCCTGCAACCTATGCTCGCGTCGGTGAGGCTATCAAAGGTGCCAAGCTGCCCGTCTTCTACCTCGAGATTCCGCCGTTCCTTTTCGGCATGGTCGTCAAAGGACTAGCTGAAGCTGGACTGACGACAAATGCGCGGATAGTTGTCGAGAAGCCTTTCGGCCATGACCAGGCATCCGCGCACGCTTTGGCCGAGGAGCTGCACCAGTACATCGACGAGTCGCAGCTCTACCGGATCGACCACTACCTCGGAAAGATGGGCCTCGACGAGATCCTGCACCTGCGCTTCGCCAACGCCATCCTGGAACCTCTCTGGAGCCGCAACTTCCTGGAATGCGTGCAGATCACGATGGCGGAAAGCTTCGGCGTTGAAGACCGCGGACATTTCTACGACCCAGTCGGCGCGCTGCGCGACGTTGT
>DASYTV010000014.1:0-11138 GCA_036001885.1 Actinomycetes bacterium | reverse complement strand
TCACCGACTTGCCGATGACGACTCTCGCGGCTGCGGCCGGTTCCCTGCTGCTGCTGTTGTGCGTCGGCTTTGCTGTTCGTCGGGCCCGCCGCCGGGCGACGGAGGCGGAGCTCGCCCACTGGACGGCCCTGAATGCGGAACGCGAACGGCTGTACGACCTCGATCCTGCGCCGCTGCCACCACCCCCCGGCGATCTCGCGCCGCCGCCTCCTGCCGATCCCATGCAGCAACGGCACCCGGCGGTGGGTGGGAGGCCGCCGTGGGATCGCCATCCCACGGGTCCTTCCCGGACGGTGCCACCGCCCATGGCCCCTCCGAGAACGGCCCCACCCCGGATGTCACCACCCAAGGCTGCGCCGCCCATGGCTGCGCCGCCGCCGTACCCACCTGACGATGAGAGGCGCCCACCACCAGGTCGATACCGTTGACCTCATGAACCCAGCCCCCCCGCCGCAGGTCCCAGGGAAGGTCACTCTCGACGGCCTGGAGTCCAGGTGGGTATCGGTCTGGGAAGAGTCCCAGATCTACCGCTTCGACCGGTCGGCACCGGCTGAGCAGATCTACTCCATCGACACCCCACCACCGACGGTGAGCGGATCACTTCACGTTGGCAGCGCCTATTCCTACACCCACACCGATCTCGTCGCGCGCTTCTGGCGCATGCGCGGCAAGGCCGTCTTCTATCCGATGGGCTGGGACGACAACGGGCTCCCCACCGAGCGACGGGTCCAGAACTACTACGGCGTCAGGTGCGACCCCTCGCTACCGTACGATCCGGAGTTCGAGCCACCGCCAAAACCGGGAGACCGGCCGGTGCCGATCGCTCGCGGCAACTTCATCGAGCAGTGCGTGAGACTCACCAAGATCGACGAGCAGGCGTTCGAGGAGCTCTGGCGACGGCTGGGCCTGTCGGTCGACTGGTCGATGACCTATCAGACCATCGACAGCCACGCACGAGCCGTTTCGCAGCGTGCGTTCCTCCACAATTTGGCCCGCGGCGAGGCGTACCAAGCGGAGGCTCCCACTCTGTGGGACGTCACGTTCCGTACCGCGGTCGCGCAGGCCGAACTAGAAGACCGGGAGCGTCCAGGTGCGTTCTATCGCATCACGTTCCATGCCGCCACAGGACCGGTGTACGTCGAGACGACAAGACCTGAACTGATCCCGGCGTGTGTGGCGCTGGTCGCTCATCCCCAGGATGAGCGATACCGCGATCTCGTCGGCACCACCGTCCGCACGCCGATCTTCGAGGTGGAGATACCAGTGCTCACCCATCACCTCGCAGACCCGGACAAGGGCTCGGGGATCGCCATGATCTGTACGTTCGGCGACCTCACCGACGTGATCTGGTGGCGGGAGCTGCGCCTGCCGACACGGCCGGTCATCGGCTGGGACGGCCGGATGGCGGCCGACCCACCGGCGGGTCTGGACAACACCTCCGCGCGGACGGCGTACAAGAACCTCGCCGGCCTCACCTCGGCGGCTGCCCGCGAGCGGATCGTCGAAATGCTGCGAGAGTCCGGCGATCTCGACGGTGATCCGCGGCCGATCACCCATGCAGTGAAGTTCTACGAGAAAGGCGACAAGCCTCTTGAGATCGTCACCACCCGACAGTGGTACCTCAAGAACGGCGGGACCGACCCTGACCTGCGCGACGCGCTCATTCGGCGCGGTCGGGAGCTGACCTGGCATCCCCCACACATGCGGGTGCGCTACGAGAACTGGGTCGACGGGCTCACCGGCGACTGGCTGATCAGCCGCCAGCGCTACTTCGGTGTGCCGATCCCCATCTGGTACGCGGTTGACGCCGACGGCGTGCCTGACTTCGCCAAGCCGATGGTGCCCGCCGAGTCGGCACTGCCGGTGGATCCGTCCTCCGACGTGCCGGCTGGCTTCAGCGAGGACCAGCGCGGGAAACCGCATGGCTTCGTCGGGGAGGCCGACGTGATGGACACCTGGGCCACCTCGTCGCTGACCCCGCAGATCGCCGCCGGCTGGGGCGTGGACGAGGAGCTGTTCCGCAAAGCCTTTCCGATGGATCTGCGGCCGCAGGCCCACGACATCATTCGGACCTGGCTTTTCTCCACCGTGCTGCGGTCGCACCTGGAGCACAACGCGCTGCCGTGGAGTCACGCCGCGATCTCGGGTTTCATCCTGGATCCGGATCGCAAGAAGATGTCCAAGTCCAAAGGCAACGTCGCCACTCCGATGTCGTTGCTTGAAGAGCACGGCTCGGACGCCTTCAGATACTGGGCGGCCAATGGGCGGCTGGGCATCGATTCGGCCTTCGACGTCGGGCAGATCAAAGTCGGCCGACGGCTGGCGATCAAGATTCTGAACGCCTCGCGGTTCGTCCTCGGCATCGGGGCTACCGCGGACTCCTCGACGGTGACCGAGCCGCTGGACAGGGCGATGCTCGCTGGTCTTGCCGAGGTCGTCGGGGCCGCGACCGCCGCACTCGAGGGATACGACCACACCGGGGCCCTCACCGGAATCGAGGCGTTCTTCTGGCAGTTCTGCGACGACTATGTCGAGCTGGTGAAGGCGCGTGGTTACGGCGAGCAAGGCTTCGAGCCTGCTGAATCGGCCAGGGCAGCGCTCGCGATCGCACTGTCCGTGCAGCTGCGGCTGTTCGCACCATTCCTGCCGTTCGTGACCGAGGAAGTGTGGTCGTGGTGGCAAAAAGGCTCCGTGCACACCGCACAGTGGCCGTCCGCCAGCGAGCTGCGCCTAGTTGGCGGCGACGGCGATCCAGCCGTGCTCGCTGCCGCGTCGTCGGTCATCGGCGCGATCCGCAAGGCCAAGTCCGATGCCAAGGTGTCGATGCGGACCGAGGTGGCGAGTGTCATCGTCCGCGGATCGGAGGAGGCACTGGAGCCGCTGCGCCAGGTCGTCGCCGACGTGGCCGCCGCCGGCCGGGTGAATCAGCTTGACCTCATGCCTGCGGGAGCCGGCACCCCCCTCACTCCCGACGTTCGGCTCTAGTGTCGCGCCCTCCGGAAGGTGAGCAGAGGGTAGACATTGCGGATCCGGCGGGGGCGGTCGGGATCAGGAAGGGTGCGAAGGGCCGCGATGACCGGAACGACGGTGGTCTCCCATGTCTTATCGTCGACATCCCAAAGGGCCGAGAAGACGCGGCGCTCGATCCGGTCGGCATCGCCATTCGGGGTTACGCCGAATGGCTCGCCGATGATGACCTCATCGCCGACCAGGTCCAAGCCACACGGACCGGCGAGTTCGGCGAGCCGCTGCGGTCGGTCGAGCGGGACCCGCAGCCGATCGATCAGTGAACGACTCAGCTCGGTGACGTCGGCGCTACTGTCAAGCGGCGTTGAGGGGATGACGAGGAGCGTCCCACCGGGCACCAGGACACGGGCGATCTCGGCGAGCGCGGTCTGTACGTCCGCGACCAGATGGAGCACCCAGACCGCGTAGGCGGCCTGTACAGAGCCGGACGCGATCGGCAGCCGAAGGGCATCGGCATTGGCCACCCGAGCTCCTAGCCTCTCGTGAGCCTTCCGCAGCATCGGCATCGAGAGGTCGACACCCACAACCTCGAAGCCGTGGTCGCTCACCGCCCTCGCCACGATGCCTGTACCGACACCCACTTCGAGGATCGGCCGACGGCGCGGCAATCGTTCTGTCAGCTGAACGGCCACTGCCCGTGCCCTCGACTCACCGCCGCGCGTCTCGTCGTAATCGTCGGCAATACGGTCGAAGACAACCGAAGCTGCACGGTCGGCCATGCGATGACTCCTGCGAACGTTGATGGTCGAATTCTTCCCTCGCTCTGGAGGTTGAGGTCAGATCGACCGCCCTGGGATTAACTGACCGAGCGCGTAGTCACGCTGTGGGCGCCATATGCCGTCGCGCCCATGCTCATAGAGGCTGAAGCCGGAGACGGTGAGATCGGCCGAGTATCCGCTGAGCGCCACGAAAGCCTCATCGAGCACGTCATCTGGAAGATCGTGCGCGACCGTGACGTGCGGGTGGTAGGGGAATCGCAACGGGCGCTCGAGCGGCCCCGACCGAACCAGCTTTTCCAGCCGCTCGCAGTCGCCGATCCCCACCGCGATCTGGACGAATACGACCGGCGACACCGGCCGGAAGGTACCGGCGCCGCGCAGCCCCATCACGAAGGTGCGCTCTGCCGCCGCAGCCTGGCCGAGGTGCTCGTCGATCTTCTCCAGCTCACTGTCGTGGACCAGGGTCGGCGGAAGCAACGTCACGTGGGTCGGGATCGCGTACGCCATCGGGTCGCCGAACCGTTCCCGCCACTGCTGGAGCTGGCCGCCGAACGGCTCAGGAATGGCGATGGCTACTCCGATGTTCCGCCGACTCATGCCGGGGCCGGCAGGAAGCCGACCCGGTCATAGACCTGGGTCAGGGTCTGGGCGGCAACCCGCTTGGCCTTTGCGGCCCCGGCTGCGAGAACCGCATCGAGCGCGCTCGGATCGTCCAGGTAGGCGAGCACCCGGTCGCGGAAGGGGGTGACGAAATCCGCGACCACCTCGGCCAAGTCCTTCTTGAGGTCCCCATAACCCCGACCGGCGTAGTCCTCTACGAGCTGCTCGACGCTGCGCCCATCGAGGGCCGCGTAGATCATGAGCAGGTTCGAGATGCCGGGCTTGCGCTCCTCGTCGAAACGGATGTCGCGCTCGGTGTCCGTGACCGCGCTCCTGATTTTCTTCGTGGAGACCTCCGGCGGGTCGAGCAGGTCAATGATCCCACTTGGCGACGAAGAGGACTTGCTCATCTTGGCGGTCGGATCCTGCAGGTCCAGGATCTTCGCCGTCTCACTGATGATGTACGGCTCAGGCAACGGGAAGGTCGCTCCGAAGCGGCTGTTGAACCGCTGAGCGAGGTCCCGAGTCAGCTCGAGGTGCTGACGCTGGTCCTCGCCCACAGGCACCCGGTCGGCCCGATAGATGAGGATGTCGGCGGCCTGGAGGACCGGGTACGTGAACAAGCCGACCGTGGCGCGCTCGGCGCCCTGGCGGCTCGACTTGTCCTTGAACTGTGTCATCCGGCCGGCCTCGCCGAAGCCGGTTATGCAGCCGAGCACCCAGGCAAGCTGGGTGTGCTCAGGCACCTGACTTTGCACGAAAACCGTGGCACGGTCCGGGTCGATGCCTGCGGCCAGCAATTGGGCGGCGGCGATCCTCGTCCGCTTCCGCAGTAGCTGCGGGTCCTGCTCGACCGTGATCGCATGCAGGTCGACGACGCAGTAGTAGGCGTCGTGATCCTCCTGTAGCGCCGCCCATTGCCTAATGGCGCCGAGATAGTTCCCGAGGTGGAACGAGTCGGCTGTGGGCTGGATGCCGGAGAGGACGCGAGGACGGGCAGCGGGCATGCGACGCATTCTCGCAGGAGGCGAGCGCCTGCCGCGCAGGACGGCTCACCGTCGGTGACGGCTCAGGATGCCGGCGGCTCGGCTACCGGGCTGACGACCGGCTCGGGTCGCTCCCGCAGCAGCGGCGAGACGCGCAGCTTTGAGATCCGACGCCCGTCACACTCGATCACCGTGAGCCGATGCCCGTCGACCTCGACGTGCTCGTCGATCTCAGCAACATGACCCAACCGGGAGATCACAAAGCCGGCGACCGTCTCGTAAGGACCCTCAGGCAGGGTGATGCCGGTCTCCTCGGTGAAGTCCTCGAGGTTGAGCAGGCCGTCCACTTCGATATCGCCGGTGCCGAGGCGGCGGGCCGGCTGCTGGCCACCCACGTCGTACTCGTCTCGGATGTCACCGACCAGCTCCTCGACGAGATCCTCGAGGGTCACGATGCCGGCGGTGCCTCCATACTCGTCGATGACGATTGCGAGATGCTGTCCGTCGCGCTGCATTTCGGAGAGGGCGGGCAGGACACGCTTGGTCGCCGGGAGCAGCATGACGTCTCGGGCGAGGTCCCCGACTCGGACGGACCGGCCGGACAGGTCAGGATCGAACAGGTCACGGACATGCACGAAACCGAGCACATCATCGTGTGAGCCACGGACGACCGGATAGCGCGAGTGGGGTTTGGCGGTCGCCATCTTGACTGCCTTGAAGACGGGCGTAGAGGCGTCGACGAACTCCACCTCGGTCCTCGGCACCATCACCTCCCTGATCTGACGCTCACCGGCGGCGAAGACCTCGTCGATCAGCTCACGTTCGCGCTCACCCAGCGTGCGGTGCCCGGCGACCAGATCGCGCAGCTCCTCCTCGGTGATCTCCTCACGCCCGATCCGCGGATCGCCGCCAACGAGGCGGACCACTACGTCGGTGGAGGCCGATAGGAGCCAGACGATCGGGCGGGACAGCGTGGCCAGCCGGTCCAGGATGGGCGCGACGAGCAGCGAGAGACCCTCGGCTCGCTGCAGCGCCACCCTCTTGGGCGCGAGCTCACCGAGAACGAGAGAGAAATACGAGATCAGGAGCGTGATGCTGATCAGGGCGATGGTTCCTGAGATGCCGGCGGGAACCCCCCAGTCCTCAAGCACCGGCGCTAGGTCATCGGCGAGGGTGGCACCACCCACAGCCGCGGACAGGAATCCCGCGAGGGTGACACCGAGCTGGACGGTGGCCAGGAATCGGTTTGGATCCTTGTGCAGCTTGGCCACCCGCTCAGCGCGCCTCGCGCGCTTCGGGTCCTGGGTCATCGCCTTGACTTGGCTTTCCCGCATCGAGACGAGGGCCATCTCAGCGGCGGCGAAGAAGCCACCGATGAGGATCAGCACGAGGACAAGCAAGATGTTCAGGGCGGTGCCACTCACCGGCGGCCTTCCGTGCGTATTGAGCGCGGACTATCGGACCCGTCCACGCATCGCACTGTATCCACTTCTGCCGTCCATCGATCCGCTGCCGACTCCGGCCCTGGCGCGGTTTCAGCCACTCAGCGCTCGGACCGATTCCTTTCAGCGGGGCGAGGGTTCCCTGATCAGGCTGGATCCCTGCCGTTGGGCAGGGGCAGCAGCGACGACCCGGCCTCTGGGGTGTCCGCAGGTTGTCGCTGGACGAGCTCGCGGTGGAGTTGGAGCATGAGCCGGTCGAGCTCGGCGAGGGCATCGCCGAGTGTGTAGAGAGTGTCCGCCAGGACGGCGTCCGACGGTCGCCAAGCTCGATCACGCAGCGCGTCGACGGCGGACTCGATTTCGCGAAGCATTACCCGCGTGTTCGAAAGCATGTTCGAATCATAGCCCACGGACCGCCCGTCGCACGAGGTCTCGCCGCGCAACGGACAACCCGAGGGTCCCACTGCCGACCCGGGCCAAGCGATCTTGGTCCTCCGGCTACAAACTGGTCGTCGCGCCGCTCGGATCGCGGCCCTCAGCGCAGTCGGCGAGCGACCTCACTGGCCCAATAGGTCAGCACGATGTCGGCGCCGGCCCGTCGGATGGACAGCAAGGTCTCGAGAATGACTCGATCGCGGTCGACCCAGCCATTCGCGGCTGCGGCCTCGATCATGGCGTACTCACCGGAGACCTGGTAGGCAGCGACGGGAACCTGGACCGCATCACGCACCCGGCGGAGCACGTCCAGATAGGCCATGGCGGGCTTGACCATCACGATGTCGGCACCTTCTGCCACATCGAGCGCCACTTCCCGCAGCGCCTCGCGCCCGTTGGCGAGATCCATCTGGTACGCCCGGCGATCGCCCACCAGCGATGACTCGACTGCCTCTCTGAACGGTCCATAGAACGCGGAGGCGTACTTCGTGGCGTAGGCAAGGATCACCACGTCCGTTCGGCCGGCGTCATCGAGCGCAGCACGGACGAAGCCGACTTGGCCGTCCATCATCCCGGACAGCCCGAGTGCGTGCGCGCCGGCGTTGGCCTGGGCGAGCGCCATCTCCGCATAGCGGGCAAGCGTCGCGTCGTTGTCGACCGAGCCGTCGGGAGCCAGGACGCCGCAGTGGCCGTGGTCGGTGAACTCGTCCAGGCACAGGTCGCTCATCACCACCGTCGCGTCACCTACCTCTGCGACCACATCGCGGAGAGCACGCTGCACCACACCATCAGGTGCGCTGCCGGCCGAACCGATGGCGTCCTTGGCCAGGGGGATCCCGAAGAGCATCAGTCCGCCCACGCCCGCCTCGACCGCCTCGTGGGCCGCCTTCCGCAGCGATTCGCGGGTGTGCTGCACGACGCCCGGCATCGAGCTGAGGGGGATTGGCTCGGTCGCGCCTTCCTTGACGAAGAGCGGGAGCACGAGCTGGCGCGGCTCGAGCCCGGTCTCCTCGACGAGGCGACGCATCGCCGTCGACTGCCGTAGACGTCGAGGGCGCTCCACCGGGAATGGCATGCAACTGGCCCTTCTGCTTATTTAGCCCGCCGCCGGGCGGCCGCCCGCCGCTCACTCGGCTTGGTCACCGGCTCGCCCGCCTCTATCAGCGCGAGCCGGCGGCTTGCACCGTACTCCGCGAGAGCATCGGCCAAATCGGAAACGGACGGTTCGGTCGCCATCACATCCACCCGCAGCCCGTGTTCTTCCGCGGTCTTCGCCGTGTGCGGGCCGATACACGCGATCACCGTGGACGAGTGCGGCTTGCCGGCGATCCCCACCAGGTTTCTGACGGTCGACGAGGACGTGAAAACCACGGCGTCGAAACCACCGCTCTTGATTGCCTCCCGCGTGTGCGCCGGCGGCGGCGCGGCTCTGACAGTGCGATAGGCCGTCACGTCGTCGACTTCCCAGCCGAGCTCGATCAGGCCCGCGACCAGCGTCTCGGTGGCGATGTCGGCGCGGGGCAGGAAGACCCGGTTGATGGGGTCGAAGACGCTGTCGTATGGCGGGAAGTCCGCGAGCAGCCCAGCCGCCGACTGTTCGCCCGACGGCACCAGATCCGGTTGGACTCCGAACTGGCTGATCGCGGCGGCCGTCTGTTCCCCGACCGCGGCCACCTTGATTCCGGCGAACGCACGGGCGTCCAGGCCGTACTCCTCGAATCTCTCCCGCACCGCGCGCACCGCGTTGCCCGACGTGAAGGCGATCCACTCATACCGACCCGTGACGAGACCCTTGATCGCGCGCTCCATCTGCTGCGGGGTGCGCGGCGGCTCCACCGAGATGGTGGGAACCTCCTCGGGAACGGCGCCGTAGACACGCAGCTGGTCGGCGAGGACGCCGGCCTGCTCCTTTGTCCGCGGCACGAGCACCCGCCAGCCGAACAGTGGCTTCGTCTCCCACCAGGAGAGCGACTCGCGGTACTTGACGACGTCACCGATGACGGTCATAGCGGGACCCGTCATCCGGGCCGCGCGCAGATCCGCGGCAATCTGGTCCAGGGTGGACGCGACGGATCGCTGGTCGGTAGTCGCGCCCCGCGAGGTGACGACGACCGGAGTGCTCGGTTTGCGACCGGCCGCCATCAGGGCCTTTGCCGTCCTTCCGATGGACGTGATCCCGTTCAGCAGGACAAGCGTCAGCCCCGGATCGGCGTAGAGCTCCCAATCGAGCTCCAGATCCTCGACTGCATCGATGACACGGATCTCGTAGATGGAGCGCGAGGTGAGCGGCACGCCCGCGTACTCCGGAACGGCCGTCACCGCCGACACGCCTGGAACGATCTCGAACGCCACTTTTGCCTTGGCGCAGGCGGTTGCTTCCTCGGCGAGCGAGCCGTAGGTGCCGGGATCCCCATCGAGCAGCCGGACGACACGCTGGCCGCGCTTGGCCGACTCGAGCGCCAGCTTTGCGCGGGCAGCGCTAAGGAGCGGCTCGCCGTCGGTGCCGAAAGCGCCGTCGAGGACCTCCACATCAGAACGGCAGTGCCGCAAGAACGGCTCCCTGGCCAGGTCGTCGAGTACGACCGCGTCGGCCTGGCGCAGCAGCTCGACCCCGCGCAGCGTGAGCAGGTCGGGGTCACCGGGGCCGGCGCCCACGAACGCGACGAAGCCGGTTCTCTTCACGGAATGCGTGGGGCTCACTGATGACGCTCCCCGACTAGAGCAGCGGCGCCGTCGGCGAGCATCATCGCGGCCAGGCTCCTGCCTAGGCCATGCGGATCCGCGACGGGACCGGTGGTGGACATGCGAACCCTGACGGCCCCGTCGGTGGAGACGACTGTGGCACGCAGGAAGATCTCGGAGTCGGTCGCCTCGGCGTAGGCCCCCACCGGGGCTGAGCAGCCTGCTTCGAGTGCGGCGAGAACGGCGCGCTCGGCCTCGACGGCCGCCCGACTAGCGGGGTCGTCGAGCTCGGCCAGCTGGGCAGCGAGGTCGGTTCCACTGGCGCATTCGACTGCCAGCGCCCCTTGCGCGGGCGCCGGCAACATCTCGTCGACGTCGAGGACCTGGGCGACCTCGTCGAGCCGGCCCAGCCGAGCTAGCCCCGCCCTCGCGAGGACGACCGCGTCGACATTCCCAGAGCTGACCAGCCGGATACGGGTGTCCACGTTGCCGCGGATGGGCCGGATGTCGAGGTCGGGCCGGGTCGCGCGAAGTTGAGCAGCGCGGCGAGGCGAGCCGGTGCCGACCACGGCCCCGGCGGGGAGGTCAGCGAGCTTGCGGCCGTCGCGAGCGACGAGGACGTCGCGCGGGTCCTCCCTGGCAGGCACGGCGGCGATGACGAGCCCGCGGGCAGGCGCCGTCGGCAGGTCCTTGTATGAGTGGACGGCAAGGTCCACGCCACCGGAGAGGACCGCATCGCGCAGCGCGCTGACGAACACACCGGTACCACCGATCCTTGCCAGCGGCTCCGCGGACACATCGCCATGCGTCGTGATCTCGATCAGCTCGACCGAGCCGCCGGTGAGTGCCTGGATGGCGTCGGCGACCAGGTGGGCCTGGGCCATGGCGAGTGCGCTGCGTCGGGTGCCGAGCCGGAGGGTCGCCGTCATGACGGATCTCCCGTGTCGGCTCCGGTCACCGCCGCCACGGTGGCGGGGTCGAGCTCGAACAGCTCACGGAGGGCCTCGGCATAGCCGTGGCCGTTCGGCTCGGTTGCCAGCTCCTTAACCCGCACCGTCGGCGAGTGAAGCAGTTTCTCCACCACCCGGCGGACGGTCCGCGCGACTTCCTCTCTGGCCTGCTCAGTCAGCTCGGGGACTCGCCCATCGAGCCGGCTGAGCTCGACCGCGACGACCTCGGCGGCCTTCGACCGCAGCGCCGCGACGGTGGGGGCGAGCTGCGCCTCGATCTGCAAACCGTGGTAGGCG
>DASYTV010000013.1:0-11439 GCA_036001885.1 Actinomycetes bacterium | reverse complement strand
CTTGCTGCTGGTCGGCGCCAGCACGGCGAGCCTCTTCGGGGTGGGGTTCGCACTCAACATTGCCGGCCAGAGCAGCGGCGGACGACAGGCGCTCCTCATCGGCGTCACCATGGTCACGGTGGTGCTGTCCTGGGCTGTCATCAACACCCTTTTCACCCTGCGGTACGCCCACTTGCACTTCGCATCGGCGGCCGCAGGCATCGACTTCGAGGATGTCGCCAGGGCAGACCAACCCGACTATCGCGACTTCGCCTATGTCGCGTTCACGATCGGCATGTGCTACCAGGTGTCTGACACGACAGTCCGCAGCCCGCGGATCAGGCGCACTGTGCTGTCTCACGCACTCCTGTCCTATGTGTTCGGTGTGGTGATCGTGGCAGGATCGGTGAGCCTGATCGCCGGGCTGGTCGCCTGACCGGAGGTCGACCAGGTCGATTTCGCCTGTCCCGCCCACCCGTGGGTCGTGTGAGCGTCGTTGGGCAGTTACCTTGGAGTCGCTTAGGAGCCATCCAAGCTTCCTAGCGTCGCGTTCGTCCGAAACATGCTCTTGACCGTGGTACGACATGCGAGGAGATGACGCGCAAGTGAAAAGGACAGCACTCATCGCTTTAGTAGCGTCGGCGGCGCTCATCTGGGCGACCGGAGCCTCCGCTGCTCCCGGAACTGAGCAAGGTCCGTCGAGTTCACAGACGCCGTACTTGGTGCGCATCCAGTCTGGGGTGGTGACCAAGAGCGTCTTGACCACCGGGGACTCTGTCGGCGGCTACCGGATGGCCGGCATTCCGGATGGCCTAGGCGCGTACGACAACGGGGACGGCACGTTCACCGTCCTGATGAACCATGAGATCCCCAACACGCTGGGCGTCACCCGCGCCCACGGCGCGAAGGGGGCGTTCGTCTCGAAGTGGATCATCGACGAGGACACCCTCCAGGTCCTGCATGGCGAGGATCTCATCAAGCGCATCTTCCAGTGGGACGCTGTGGCCGGGCAGTGGGCACAGATCCCGGCCGGCTCACCACTGCTGAGTCTCAGCCGGCTGTGCTCGGCCGATCTGCCCGCTGTGTCAGCTTTCTTCGACTCGGCGAGCGGCCTCGGTACCCGCGAGCGGATCTATATGAACGGCGAGGAGACCGGCGCTGAGGGCCGCGGTCTCGGGAGCGTCGTCACCGGTCCGGACGCGGGCAACACCTACCTCCTGCCATGGCTGGGCAAGTTCAGCTGGGAGAACTCGCTCGCCAAGCCGCACGCAGGCACGGCCACGGTGGTGGCGGGGCTCGACGACTCGACCCCTGGACAGGTTTACATCTACGCAGGCACGAAGAAGGCGACCGGCAACGATGTCGAGAAGGCCGGCCTCACCGGAGGATCGTTGTACGGCGTGAAGATCGACGGAGTCTCCGCGGAGACCGACGCGACCACGCTGCCTGCCGGCGGTGCGCACTTCAGCTTGGTGCCGCTCGGCGACGTCTCGCAGCTCAGCGGCGCCCAACTGGAATCGCAAAGTGTCGCTGCGGGCGTGTCCGGGATGAACCGGCCCGAGGACGGCTCTTGGGACCCGTCGGACCCGCACAACTTCTACTTCAACACCACAGCGGCGTTCAACGGGATCTCCCGGATCTGGAAGCTGCGCTTCGACGACCCGGCCGATGTGCTCGGCGGCGGAGTGGCCACCATCGCGGTGGCCAGCCCTGCCTTCGACCCCGCGAAGTCGAATGCCGAACAGGCCGGACCACGCATGCTCGACAACATGACCGTCAACGACCGCGGCCAGGTGATCTCACTCGAGGACGTGGGTAACAACGCGTACCTGGGCGGGGTGTACCAGTACGATCCCTCGACTGGTGCACTGGCCAGGATTGCCCAGCATGACCCGCAGCGGTTCGGCGTCGGGGGTGCTGCCTTCATCACCCAGGACGAGGAGTCCTCCGGTGTCATCCCGGCACCGTTCCTCGGGAACGGGAAGTACCTCATCGACGTCCAGAATCACCGGGCCAGCCCCGATCCGGAACTCGTCGAGGGTGGTCAGCTGCTCGTGCTGCAGGTCCCGCCGGGAATGCCGGTCGGCTGAAGCTGGCGGATTCATGATCACTGGCGGTTGCTAGCGGACTTCGACACCCAACCGTCAGTGATCATGCACGAGTATCAGGACTAGGGCAGTCGGACGTGATGTGGGCCGAGGTCGGCGACGCTGGAAGCGCCGAGGAGGGCCATCGTGCGCCTGATTCCGTCGGTCAGGATCTCGGCCGCCCGCAGCACCCCGAGCTCGCCCCCGGCCATGAGGCCATAGAGGTAGGCGCGGCCGACAAGGACGCTGTCGGCGCCTAGCGCGAGGGCTGCGACGATGTCCGCGCCGCTGCGGACGCCGGTGTCGATGTAGATCTCGACCTGGTCTCCGATCTTGTCGACGACCTGTGGCAGGAGCGCCAGCGGAACCGGGGCCCGGTCAAGCTGCCGGCCGCCGTGGTTGGACAACACAATGGCATCGGCGCCGGCGTCGACCATGCGCATCGCATCCTCGACCGTTTGGATGCCTTTGATGATCAGCGGACCGTCCCAGAAGCCGCGAAGCCAATCCAGATCGGCGATGGTCATGGTGGGATCGAAAAGCCTGTTCAACAACTCCGCGGGGGTGCCGGGCCACGTGGTCAGTGACGCGAAGCTCAGCGGTTTCGTGGTGAGCAGGTTCGCCCACCATGCGGGATGCATACCGATGTCCACCAGGGTCCGGGCGGTCAGCGTTGGGGGTATGGAGAACCCGTTGCGGGCGTCGCGCAGCCGAGCCCCTGCCACCGGCGCATCAACGGTGAGCACCAGCGCCTCGTATCCGGCAGCCTTGGCCCGCGACATCAGGTCCTCGCCGGCGGTGCGGTCCCGCCAGACATAAAGCTGGAACCACCTGCGTGCGTCCGGCGCCGCGGCCGCCACCTCCTCGATCGACGACGTGCCGAGGGTGGACAGCGCATATGGGATCCCAAATCGCTGGGCGACCCGCGCCACCGCGCATTCGCCCTCGTGGTGCATCAACCGGGTAAAACCCGTCGGAGCGAAGGCGAACGGCCACCGTGACGGCCGACCCAGCACGGTCGCGGTGGTATCGACCGCCGACACATCCCGTAGCACGGACGGGCGCAGCTCGAGGTCGCGAAACAGCCTCCGGGCGCGCGCCAAGCTGATCTCCGCCTCCGCTGCACCGTCGGTATAGTCGAAGACTGCCCGCGGGGTGCGCCGCCTTGCCACGGTCCGCAGATCGTTGATCGTCAACGCTCGCCCCAACCGGCGCCGCGTAAGGTTCAGTTCGAACCGCCGTCTGCGCACCAGCGAGCGGACTTCCGCCCATCGTGGCACCCGGCGCTCGGTCATCGTCAGGTATCCCTCAACAGCACTCCGGTCATCATGCTGTCCGGCCCGTCAGTGATGGACGCCACCCGCTGCAACATGGATGAAGACGGCTCGTACCCGATCAGCCGTCGTGATTGGATCGACATAGCCTTCGACTGGCTTGAGTGCGTTCTCGAGGGTCGCGGCATCCGCCTCCGGGCCGAAGCTGATGACGGTTACATTGACCGGTCGCTTCGGGTCCGCGGCGGCGCGCAGCCGGGCGCTGAGCTCGCCGGCCGAGATCGAGCCAGGGTCATCCCCGTTTTTGCCGTCCGTGAAGAGAACGACCTGATTCGGGACTCCGGAACGGTATCCCGCCTTTGCAGCCTCGTAGGCAGCAAGGAGGGTGTCGTAGAGGCCGGTCCCGGTGTTCTGGGCGTCGAGTGCGTGAGCAGCCCGCGTCAGCCGCTGCCGCTGCGCGGAGTCGAGATTCCCGCGGGGCAGGAGCGTCCTGTAATCGCGTGGCGGGGCGAGGTTCGAGCCGAACGCCCACAGGGAGAGTTCAGAGTTATTCGGCAGCAGTTTGCCGACCTCGAGCACGCCTCCGCGGACGAGGCTGATGAGTGGCCGGTTGGAACCCGGCGCCAGTGCCCGCATGGATCCCGACACATCCACGACGAGGAGGATGTCCGAGCGACGGTCGGCGGGATACCAGGTGGCGAAGACGTGGTCGACCTGATGCCCCCCGAGGATGTCGAACGGCGGAGCCGACAGCTTGGGCAGGCCTTTGATCTCGCTCGGTGGCGGCGAACCACCAGGGCGTCGCAGTCCCGCCTTGGCCATCGCGTCGTCGGCGTCGGGATCGGTCAGCGCGGATAGGACACGCGACAGCAGCCCAGTCATGATCGGGTCCTCGACCGCCGCAGCCGTGGGCAGCCAGGTGTACCGCAGGATCGCGGTGTGGTCGGAGCCCGCCAGGATCCGCGAGCCGGCGAGCGCGGCCCCGCCACCCTCACCGCGCAGCCTGGCGAGCGCGTACTCCGCGACCAGCCCTACTTCACCGCTTTGGGTGGGCAGTGCCTGGCCGTCGGTTACCGTCCGGGTCCTGGGCAGAGCCGTCGCCAGTGCTTCGGCGGATGCGTCCATCCCCTCGTCGAGCCACACCGCCTCCCCGACGTCGCCGGCCCCGACAAGCCCCTCTCCCGATCCGCCCGGATCACGGAGCGCCAGTTTCACACCCGAGTCGCTCGTCGCCAGTTTCGCAAGGCCGAGCCAGCCGCCGCCTGCGCTCTGCAGCTTTCCGGCCGTCGCCTCGTCGGTGACCATGTAGATCGGGCTGGTCGCGAGAACGGTTCCCGAGCCGCCGCGCGGCGCCTCGGCAACGGCGAGGGAGTCGGCAGCACCCGCCCACGCTGCGTCATCGGGGATCCATACGTCGGCCTGGAGATCCGCCACCCGCTGCGGCGCGACCCTGCCGTCAGCGACGTCCACGTCGAGATGGACGCAGTCGTCACCGGACTCGAGCGTTGGTGCGATCTCAGTGAGGACCGGTGCGAACGAGCTGGCTGTGACGATTCGCAAGCTGGCCGGGCATTGAGCCGCCGGCACTAATCGGGTGGGCTCGTCGCCCGAGCCGCGCAGGACGAGGCCGACTGTCGTACCAATCACCAGTGCTGCAGCGACCAAGGCAACAGGGATCCATCGAGACGCTTGACGTCGGTGCCGGCTCATGCGCATCCCCCGCGCTTCCCTCGGCGTGAAAAGGGTGGTCCATCGTCGCCTAAAATGTCTAGCTCGCCGATAGTTCGGCAAGCATTCCACTCTTACTTGCACAAGTCAGCCATGTTGGAGAGCTGATCTTGGTCGGTCCGCGCCGAGCTCTCGCAACCGGATGGCGGAGATGTACTGGCGGTAATGGGAGAGGCGCTGGCGGTAATGAGAGGTGCTGACGGTAATGGGAGAGGTGCTGACCGTAGTGGGAGGCGCGCTGGCGGTAATGATCGGTGCGGCAAGGTGGATTACCGTCGGCAGTACGCAGGTTTCTTAACCCGACGCCGTGGGAGGCACCCACCATGGGCGTACGCACCTGGATCCAGCGCTGGCCGGCCCTGCGGCAGATCAGCGACGGAGATCCACTCGGCAGGGGCCGTGCCGCTCAGTCCGCTCGGTCGGCGTCCCTGACGGCCCGTACCGCAACCGCCGATCGAGTGGTGCATTCCATCTGCCCTTACTGCGCCGTCGGCTGCGCCCAGAAGGTGTATGTGAAGGGCGGCGAGATCGTCCAGATCGAGGGAGATCCGGACAGCCCGATCTCCCGAGGCCGGCTGTGCCCTAAGGGCTCCGCCAGCAAGCAGCTGGTAACCGGGCCGCACCGGGAGCGGAGCGTGCTCTACCGCGCCCCATTCGCCACCGAATGGCGCGAGCTTGATCTCGAGGCCGCGATGGAGATGGTGGCCGATCGTGTCCTCGATGCTCGTCGCAAGGGCTGGCAGGACGTCGACGAAAAGGGACAGATTCTGCGCCGGACTCTCGGCATCGCCAGTCTGGGCGGCGCCACGCTGGACAACGAGGAGAACTACCTCATCAAGAAGCTGTTCACCGCGCTGGGGGCGATCCAGATCGAGAACCAGGCGCGCATATGACACTCGTCCACCGTTCCCGGTCTGGGAACCTCGTTCGGTCGCGGCGGCGCCACTAACTACCAGCAGGATCTCGCCAACGCTGACTGCATCGTCATTGAAGGCTCGAACATGGCCGAAGCCCATCCGGTGGGCTTTCAGTGGGTAATCGAGGCTAAGGCACGCGGGGCGAAGGTCATCCATGTGGACCCGCGCTTCACCCGGACGAGCGCGCATGCGGACCTCTATGTGCCGATCCGGGCGGGATCCGACATCGCGTTCCTCGGCGGTGTGGTCAATTACATTCTCAGCAACGAGAGAGACTTCAGGGAGTACGTCCTCGCCTATACCAACGCGTCGTTCATCGTGAGCGAGGGATTCGAGGACACCGAAGACCTCGACGGGCTGTTCTCCGGCTACCACGCCGACACTGCCACCTACGACCAGTCGACGTGGCAGTACGAGGGCATGCCGGAGCCGCCGGCCGCCGGGCACCGGATCGGGCAGGGGACAACGGAGCACACCACCGGGGACCACTTCGGCGCCGGCGGGCCCGCCCTCCACGGCGAGGCGCCCCATCCGCCATCGGATCCGACGCTGCAGCACCCCCGCTGCGTCTGGCAGATCCTCAAGCGCCACTACGCCCGGTACACCCCCGAGATGGTCGAGGCAATCTGCGGGATTCCGCAAGAGCTCTTCCTCGAGGTGTGCGACGCCTGGACGGCCAACTCCGGCCGTGAGCGCACGACCGAGATGGTCTACTCGGTCGGCTGGACGCAGCACACCGTGGGGGTGCAGTACATCCGGACCGCGGCGATCATCCAGCTGCTGCTCGGCAATATCGGGCGCCCAGGCGGCGGCATCATGGCCATGCGTGGGCACGCGAGCATCCAGGGATCGACCGACATCCCCACCCTCTTCAACCTGCTGCCCTCCTATCTTCCGATGCCGAACGCGTCCGCTCATCCCGATCTCACGACGTACATCGAGAGCATTGCCGGGAAGGCTCAGAAGGGCTTCTGGCACAACGCCGGGGCCTACATCGTGTCGCTGCTCAAGGAGTACTGGGGCGATGCGGCGACGCCCGACAGCGACTTCTGCTTCGGCTATCTGCCACGGCTCACCGGCGACCACGGCACGTATCGCACCGCCATGGACATGATCGACGGCAAAGTCTACGGGTACTTCCTGCTCGGCCAGAACCCTGCGGTCGGCTCCGCGAACGGCAGATTGCAGCGGCTCGGCATGGCCAACCTGGACTGGCTCGTGGTTCGCGATCTGACGATGATCGAGAGCGCGACGTTCTGGCAGAACGCGCCCGAGATCGAGACCGGCGAGATCGTACCCGAGCAGTGCCGCACCGAGGTCTTTTTCTTCCCTGCGGCCTCCCACGTTGAGAAGGAGGGCACGTTCACCCAGACACAGCGGCTGCTGCAGTGGCGCGACAAGGCGGTCGAGCCGAAGGGCGACCAGCGCTCCGATCTGTGGTTCTTCTACCACCTCGGGAAACGGCTGAAGGAGCGGCTGGCAACGTCGGCGGACGAGCGCGACCGCCCGGTGCAGGACCTGGCCTGGGACTACGAGGTGCGCAACGGCGAGCCGTCAGCCGAGGACGTCCTGCGCCGGATCAACGGCTACGACCTCACAACTGGAAAGCTGCTGGACTCATATCTCCAGCTCAAGGCAGACGGATCTACCTCTTGTGGCAGCTGGATCTACTGCGGCGTCTTCACCGGTGGGATCAACCAGGCGGCCCGGCGCAAGCCGTGGCACGAGCAGGGGCCGACGGCGCTCGAGTGGGGCTGGGCGTGGCCACTGAACCGGCGGATCCTTTACAACCGCGCGTCGGCTGATCCTGCCGGGCGGCCGTGGAGCGACCGCAAGGCGTACGTCTGGTGGGATGAGGGGAAGGGCGAGTGGACGGGCCTCGACGTGCCGGACTACGAGAAAACCAAGCCACCGGCGTACGAGCCGTCGCCTGACGCGGTCGGCCCCGCTGCGCTGCGCGGCGACGATCCGTTCATCATGCAGGCGGATGGGAAGGGCTGGCTGTACGCGCCGAGCGGGCTGCTCGACGGCCCGCTGCCCACGCATTACGAGCCGCACGAGTCGCCGTTCCGCAACGCTCTATACGGCCAGCAGGGCAACCCGACCAGGAAGGTGTACGGCCGCGCGGACAACCCGTCGAACCCGGCGCCTCCTGAGGAGCACGCTGACGTCTTTCCCTACGTGCTCACCACAGCACGGCTCACCGAGCACCACACCGCGGGCGGGATGAGCCGCGTCCTGCCGTATCTCGCTGAGCTGCAGCCTGAACTCTTCGTGGAGGTCTCTCCCGAGCTGGCCGCAGAGCGCGGGCTCGAGCATCTCGGCTGGGCCCACATCATCACCAGCAGGACCGCGATCGAGGCGCGGGTCTTCGTCACGGACCGGATGCGGCCACTCCGCGTCCAGAACCGGCTCGTCCACCAGATCTGGCTGCCCTACCACTGGGGCGCCCAGGGCCTGGTCACCGGGGATGTGGTGAACGATCTGCTCGGTGTGAGCCTCGACCCGAACGTCTTCATCCAGGAGTCGAAGGTGACGACGTGTGATGTCCGTCCTGGCCGGCGTCCGCGCGGACCGGCACTGCTGGACTACCTCGACGGTTACCGGCGGCGAGCCGGGCTGACGGTCGAGACGGGCACGAGGGTGGCGACGGTCGGGGAAGGTGCCGGCGTCGCACATGTCGAGAAAGCGGAGGACAGCCGATGACCGCCCAGCAGACCTTTCACGGTCCGCTCCACGACGTCGCGGCGGAGGCAGGCTTCGTGGCTCACCCGCCACGGATGGGCTTCTTCACCGACACGTCGGTGTGCATCGGCTGCAAGGCCTGCGAGGTGGCCTGCAAAGAGTGGAACCTGATCCCCGATGACGGGTTCAACTTGCTCGGCATGTCGTTCGACAACACCGGCCAGCTCGGAGCGAACTCGTGGCGGCACGTCGCCTTCATCGAGCAGCAGCGGCCGATGCGCCGGGAGCCGGTCGATCTCGGGATGCCGTCGGTCGGTGCGCCGGACGCACAGCCGGTCACCGAGGGCAGGACTGGCGCCGGCAGCGAGCAGGGGACCGAGCTGCGCTGGCTGATGGCCTCGGACGTGTGCAAGCACTGTACGCACGCCGGTTGCCTCGACGTCTGCCCAACCGGCGCGCTGTTCAGGACCGAGTTCGGCACGGTCGTGGTACAGCAGGACATCTGCAACGGCTGCGGCTACTGCGTCTCCGCATGCCCGTACGGCGTGATCGAGCGCCGTGAAGAGGATGGCCGGGCATGGAAGTGCACGATGTGCTACGACCGCCTTCACGACGGTCTCGAGCCGGCCTGCGCCAAGGCCTGTCCCACCGACTCGATCCAGTTCGGCCCGCTCGACGAGCTCCGCGAGCGGGCGGCGGACCGGGTGGACCAGCTCCGCTCATCGGGGGTGCCTGAGGCACGCTTGTATGGCGAGGATCCTGCCGATGGTGTCGGCGGCGACGGCGCGTTCTTCCTGCTCCTCGACGAGCCCGAGGTGTATGGCCTGCCACCAGATCCGGTGGTACCCACTCACGATCTGGCGCATATCTACGGCTTCGCGGCGGCGGCCGCGGGGGTGCTGCTCGCCGCGGCGGTCTCGGTCTTCGCCGGGGGACGAAACCGATGAGTACGCAGGGTGGGGACTGGCGGATGCGCGAGTCTCGAAGCGATGAAGGAGCGCACGACGTCGCCGCTCGCTCGGGCGGATGGGTGCGTAGTGGGCGGCGGCAGAGCGCGCCTCGACCCGGCGGCCAGGATGGATCGCGTGAGCTCGCCATGGTGCCTCCGGCGGACTTCACCTCCTATTACGGCAGGCCGGTCCTCAAGCCGCCGGCGTGGAAGGACGACATCGCCTATTACTTCTTCCTCGGCGGCCTCGCCGCTGGGTCGAGCCTCCTCGCGGCCGGTGCAGATCTCACGGGGCGGCCGAGCCTGCGCCGAGCGGGCCGCGTAGGCGCGCTTGGTTCGCTCGCTCTTGGCACCTCGTTCCTCATCCGCGACCTCGGCCGGCCGGAACGGTTCGTCAACATGCTCCGGGTCGCGAAGCCCACCTCGCCGATGAACCTCGGGTCCTGGATTCTCACCGCATTCGGTCCGGGCGTGGCGGTGGCGGCAGCGAGTGAGTTGATGCCGCCGCGGCTGCGCCGCACCTGGGCAGGAAGGGTCGTCGCCGGGCTCGCCCGGCCGGCAGGGTTGGCCTCAGCCGCGATCGCACCCGCGGTGGCCTCGTACACCGCGGCGCTGTTGTCGCAGACCGCCGTACCGGCCTGGCACGAGGCCCATCCCGAACTCCCCTTCATCTTCACCGGCAGCTCGGCCGCCAGCGCTGGCGGCCTCGGCATGCTCGCCGCCACACCTGCGGAGGCAGGTCCGGCGCGCCTGCTGGCGCTCTACGGAGCGCTGGTCGAGCTGGCGGCCTCCGAGAGGGTGCAGCGCCGCCTCGGGCTCGTCGCCGAGACGTTCACAACCGGCGAGGCGGGCGCAAACCTGCAGCGCGCGCGCTGGCTGACCATCGCGGGCGTCCTCGGCGGCACCTTGCTTGGCCGACGGAGCAGGCTGGCCGCGGTGACGTCGGGAGCCGCCCTGCTCGCGGGCGGGTTTTACGAGCGGCTTGGCCTCTTCCGCGCGGGCGTGGCGTCCACGGCGGATCCCAAGTACACCATCGTCCCGCAGCGTGCCCGGCTCGAGCGGCGCCGGACCTAACCCACATCGACGGGTCAGCGGATCACGAGTGTGACGCCGGGGCGAGGCGGGATGGTCTCGCCGATGATCGGATGACCGGGAACCTCGCCGACAACCAGCAGACCACCCGAGGTCTGCGCGTCGGCGAGAAGCAGCAGCTCGTCCTCGTCGGTCGATCCCGGGTCGAGGTAGGGCCTGACCCAGGCGAGGTTCCGCTTCGTCCCGCCGCTGACATAGCCCGCCGCCACCGCCTCCCAGGCTCCGTCGAGGTACGGAACGGCGGCGGCATCGACGACGGCGGTGACCCCACTCGCCCGGGCCAGCTTGTGGAGATGACCGAGCAGGCCGAAGCCGGTGACATCGGTAGCGCACCGAGCGCCGGACTCGACCGCGGCACGTGCCGCTTCACGGTTGAGCGCGGCCATGACCTCGACCGCGTGATCGAACACTTCACCGGTGGCCTTATGGCGGTTGTTCAGCACCCCGATGCCGAGCGGCTTGGTCAACGTCAACGGCTGCCCAGCTCGAGCACCGTTGGTCCGGAGCAGCCGTTCAGGGTCAGCGAGTCCGGTCACCGCCATGCCGTACTTGGGCTCCGGATCGTCGACACTGTGCCCGCCAGCGACGTGGCAGCCGGCGTCCCGCGCGACATCGGCACCGCCACGCAGCACGTCGATGGCCAGCTCGACCGCCAGCACATCACGCGGCCAGCCGAGCAGGTTCAGCGCCACCACCGGGGTGCCGCCCATCGCATACACGTCGGACAG
>DASYTV010000012.1:0-2613 GCA_036001885.1 Actinomycetes bacterium | reverse complement strand
CGTGCAGTTCCCTCTTGGTGTACTTGCGGATCGGCTTGTCCGGGTCGAAGAAGCCGCAGCCGCGGAAGATGCGGCCGTACCAGCCGTCCATGCTGTAGCCGGGGATCGTGAGCGCGCCCTCGTTGAGCGACAAGCTGTCGTCGTACAGCGCAGACAGGTCGAAGTCGGTGACCGAGCCCATGCCCTCGCAGCGCGGACACATGCCGCCGAGACGGGTGAAGGTCGCCTTTTCGGCCTTCGTCTTGCCGCCCCGCTCGATGGTGATCGCACCGCTGGCCCTCACCGAGGGGACGTTGAACGAGTAGGCGTTGGGCGAGCCGATGTGCGGCTGCCCGAGCCGGCTGAAGAGGATGCGCAGCATCGCGTTCGTGTCCGTGGCGGTCCCGACGGTGGAGCGGGGGTTAGAGCCCATCCGCTCCTGGTCGACGATGATCGCCGTCGTCAGGCCTTCCAGTACGTCGACCTCGGGCCGCGACAGCGTCGGCATGAAGCCCTGCACGAAGGCGCTGTAGGTCTCGTTGATCATCCGCTGCGACTCCGCGGCGATCGTGTCGAAAACAAGCGAGCTCTTGCCCGACCCGGAGACACCGGTGAACACCGTCAGCCGGCGCTTCGGGATCTCGACGCTGAGGTCCTTCAGGTTGTTCACGCGCGCTCCCTGCACGCGGATCAGATCGTGGCTGTCGGCACCGTGCAGCGCAGGCAAGTGCGTCTCCGTCTTCGTGGCCATGCTCATCGTGTCTCCATCGCAGGAGCGGGGTCGGCAATCATCGGTCCTGAAGGAGCCCGAGGACATTGCCATCGGGGTCGGTGACGGTCGCCACCAGGCGGCCGCCACCGACGTCGTGCGCAGGCTCCTTCACGGTGGCACCCGCGGCGGTCACCTCGGCCAGCTTCGCCTCGATGTCCGGCACGTGCCAGTAGGCAACGGGCGAGGTCATGCCCTGCGGTCCGCCGCCAGGCACCAGCCCGATGTGCTGGCCGGCGGCTTCAAAGCCGACGTAGTAGGGCCCGTCGGTCTGCGGCGGTACGCCGAGCAGGGTGGCGTACACCGCCTTTGCCGTCGCCAGGTCGGACACGGGATGCAGCACGGTCTTGATGCCCAGATTGGAAGAGCCAGTCATGGTCACTCCTGAAGTCGTGGGTCTGGTCGGGACTGTCTGCTTAGGAGACGAGCGGGAAGTCCGGACTCGCGTGAATGGTGACGTCCATGACGGTCACGCTAGGTGCCGCTCGAGGGTTCTCGCTTCTCGATTCCTGATCGTCTGATGACCTGTTTCGCGACGCACGACACGATCCCCGACCGCGCCATGCTCTACGTGATCCTCCGCACTGCTGTCGTCCATGCGGCGCACCTGGAGGGGTAGCGCGCCAGGCTCACGCGCTTGCTGGTTCCTCCGCCGGGCCAGCAGCAGGACGCAGGCGACGGCGCCGAGCACCACGGTGGCCAGTCCTGAGCCGCCGAGCGTCGCTCGCGGGCCCAGCGCAGTGGTGAGCGGCCCGCCGAGCGCCGTGCCAAGCGGCGATGCGGTGAGCAGCACCGCGCTGCGAGCGGCGAGCATCGTAGCCAGATACTGCGGTGGCGACTTCGCCTGCATAAGGGTCACGGAGAGCGCTACGAACGGTCCGTAGATCACGCCGCCGAGCGTGAAGGACGCGACAGTCAGGGTCGTCGGCATGTCGAACCCGAACGGCAACAGCGAGAGCCCCCAGCCGACCACGATCAGGACTGTCACAGGCCAGAGCGGCAGCTGACGCAGTGCGCCGACTGCGAGCCCACCGAGTACCGCGCCGATGCCGAACAGCATCCAATAGACGCCGAGCAATGTGCCCGGTGCGCGCAGGTCCTCGGTCACGTGGAGCGGCAGGGCGACCTCGACCGGGCCATACAGCAGGTTGAAGAACCAGGTGAGCGTCAGCAGCCCGAGCAGCTCGGGATGGGACCGCAGCAACCCGAACCCGCCGCGGGCGGCAGCCTGGTCGACGGGAGAGACGTGCCTCGACTCCGGCAGCTGGGTGCGCGCAACAAGCACGGCGAGGAACACGTAGGTGAGAGCGTCCAGACCGAGAACGAGCGCGGAGCTGACATACGTCACCAACACACCGGCGATCGCAGGCCCGGCGATCGTGGCAGCGAAGCTGAGCGAGCTGACGAGGGTATTCGCGGCGAGCCGCTGCTCGTCGGGCAGCAGCTCGGCCAGCAGGGTGTACTTCCCCGCGCTGCCCCAAGCGTGCAGCAGCGACGAGACCGAGAGCAGCATGACGTACAGCGACGGCGTAAGCAGCCCGGCGAGCCAGGTGAGCGGGATGGCGCCGAGAAACACGCCGCGCAGCACGTTGTCGGCGAGCAGCAGCCGCTTGGCCGGCACTCGGCGCAGACGGCGACCGAACACCAGCGCGCCGACCACCCCCGGCAACGTGTACGCGGCCACCGCGCCGCCGACCCACAGCCCCGCGGTCGCCTGCGGCGCGAGCTCGATGGCGAGCCACGCCACCGCGACGAAGCTCATCCCGTCCCCGAGGTATGAGACCCCGAAGCCGAGGATCAGTCGCCGGAACACCCGGTTGGCGAGCACCGGCCGGTAGGCGGAGGGGACGAAGCGTCGGAGCACC
>DASYTV010000011.1:0-8653 GCA_036001885.1 Actinomycetes bacterium | reverse complement strand
TCCGACCTGGAGCGGGTCTGTGACCGCGACGATCTGCATGACGCCCGCGTCCAGCAGCTTTTGCACCCGCTGGCGAACGGCTGCCTCAGACAGACCGACTGCGCGGCCGATCGTCGCGTAGGGTCGCCGACCGTCCTGCTGAAGCTGCTCGATGATCGCCTTGGAGACGTGGTCGAGCGGAACCTGGTTCGCGGATCCACGACGTGCCATGTCTGGCATCTTGGCCCGTCTGTGGGTCCTAGAGCAAGTGAATCCGTGGAATCGACCTGGATTTGAAACTGATTCCCTCGTGAAGGGGCTCCACACGGGTTGCTTTTCGTATTAGGGTCCCGGTTGGGGAAAATGCCCCTCGACCCAGTCGACCATGTCCAGCCAGGAGACCTCGTGGGTGAACTGAGAACGCTCAAGAACTTCATCAACAACGAATGGGTCGAGCCGGCCTCCGGCCGGACATCGGATCTCGTCAACCCGGCCACCGGCGAGGTCTTCGCGACGGCACCCGTGTCTGATGCCGAAGATGTCGACCGGGCTGCGAAGGCCGCTGCGACTGCCTTCGCGACCTGGCGGGAGACAACACCGAGCGAGCGGCAGCGAGCGTTGCTACGGATCGCCGACGCGATCGAGGCTCGTACGGACGAGCTCGTAGCGGCGGAGAGCGAGAACACCGGCAAGCCGATCGGGCTGACGGCGTCGGAGGAGCTGCCACCCAGCGTTGACCAGGTCAGGTTCTTCGCCGGGGCTGCTCGCGTCTTGGAGGGGAAGGCCGCGGGCGAATATCTGGCAGGGCACACCTCCTACGTACGCCGCGAGCCGATCGGTGTCTGCGCCCAAGTGACGCCGTGGAACTACCCGCTCATGATGGCGATCTGGAAGTGGGGTCCAGCCCTCGCGGCAGGCAACACAGTTGTCCTCAAGCCGTCGGACACGACTCCCGTCAGCACTCTGCTGATGGCCGAGATCATGGGCGAGTTCCTGCCGCCAGGCGTGTTCAACGTGGTCTGTGGCGACCGAGACACCGGCCGCGCCGTTGTCAGTCACGAGATCCCCGCCCTGGTGTCGGTGACTGGCTCGGTCCGCGCCGGGATGGAGGTCGCCGAGTCCGTCGCCCGCGACCTGAAGCGAGTCCACCTCGAGCTTGGCGGCAAGGCTCCGGTCGTCGTGTTCGACGACGCTGACCTGGAGAACGCGGCGGAGGCGATCGCCACGGCGGGCTATTTCAACGCCGGACAGGACTGTACGGCGGCTACCCGGGTGCTCGCCGGACCGAGCGTGCACGACGACTTCGTGGCAGCGCTGACCGAGCAGGCCAAGAACACCAAGACCGGGATGCCCGATGACGAGGACGTGCTCTATGGGGCACTGAACAACCCCACCCAAATGGAGCGAGTGAGCGGCTTCATCAACCGGCTGCCTGACCATGCCATCGTCGGTGTCGGTGGCACGACCGTCGGGGATCGGGGCTACTTCTACGCTCCGACGGTGGTCTCCGGTCTCAACCAGGACGACGAGATCATCCAGAACGAGGTCTTCGGGCCGGTCATCACGGTGCAGCGGTTCACCGACGACGACGAAGCGCTCCGCTGGGCCAATGGCGTGCAGTATGGCCTTGCGTCGTCGGTCTTCACCAAGGACCACGGCCGGGCGATGCGGATGGCCAAGCAGCTCGACTTCGGCTGCGTGTGGATCAACACCCACATCCCGATCGTCGCCGAGATGCCGCATGGCGGCTTCAAGCACTCCGGCTACGGCAAGGACCTCTCGATGTACGCCATGGAGGACTACACGCGGGTCAAGCACGTGATGCACAACGTCGAGATCTGAGCGCGCCTGCCGCCTGCGCACGGCGGCCTGCGCTGCCCGCTCTGGGACACTTCTGCGCATGCATCCGTACACCAGCTTCGTCGCGCTGGGAGACAGCTTCACCGAAGGGCTCGACGATCCGGGGCCTGACGGCATGTATCGAGGCTGGGCCGACCTCGTCGCGACTCGGCTCGCCGCGGAGGCGCCGGGATTCCCCTATGCCAACCTCGCGGTCCGCGGGCGGTTGCTGGCGGCGGTGGTCGACGAGCAGGTTCCACCGGCACTCGAGATGGGCGCTGACCTCGTGAGCTTCGCCGCCGGGGCAAACGACGCGATGCGCCGCCATTTCGATGCGGGCGCGGTCGCAGCCGGGCTCGACGACGTGGTCGCCAGGATCAGGGCGACCGGAGCGACGCTTGTGATGTTCACGACCGCAGCCGACCTTGCCGAGCGCCTCCCAGCCGGTTGGGTGCTACGCCGGCGTCTGGAGTCGCTCAACGACCTCGTCCGGACCACGGCAGCTCAGCACGGCGCGCTGGTCGTCGAGGGCGTGGGCGAGCGCCGGCTGGCCGATCCTCGGATGTGGAGCATCGACCGCATCCACCTCAGCACCCACGGCCACCGGTTGGTGGCAGCGAAGGTCCTGGACGCCCTCGGGGTAACGGCAGATCCCGCGTGGACCTCGGCGCTGGATCCGCTGCCACCAGTGCGCTGGTTCGCGAGCCGCACGGAGGACGCGCGATGGTTCTGGCAGCACGCCGGACCTTGGGTCAGGCACCGCGTCACCGGCCAATCATCCGGCGACGCCGTGCGGCCGAAGCGGCCGGCTCTCGAACCGATCACCGGCGCCGGCGACTCGCCGGGCATAGCGGGCTGACTCGCCGCCCTTGCTGCTCCTGAGCGAGTCCAGCGCGAGCAGGCCGACGTGGAGTGAAAGGCAGGACTCGACGGAGTCGAGCTCCACCCCGAGGACATGCTCGATCCTGCGCACCCGATCTGCGCTTATTGTTGGCCAATGGGGTTACCGCACGCGATCCGTGGCCTTACGTTACGGCTAGGTAGCGATTTCGTTGCCTAGGACCGAGCAAGGCTACGGAATCCCTTGTCCAAGGCCTCATCTCATGTCAGGATCGTCGGTCGCCAGACATCTTAGGGCGGCCTCCGCCCCTTCGAGAGGACCCCGTCGATGAGCACGATGAACGATCGACCCGCGATCCCCGGGCTGCGCCCGACAGGCATGTCCCGCCGCAGTGTCCTGCGCGCCCTCGGGATCGGCGGCGCCGTGGCGGTCGGTGGGCCGCTGCTCGCTGCCTGCGGCACCGAAGGCTCGAGCGAGCAGACCACGCAGGACCAGGCTGCCCCGGACAAGTCAGATACCGACAAGCGCGTCGTCTGGTCGAACTGGCCGGGTTACATCGACTACAACGACGACGAGACCAAGCGGCCGTCGGTGCAGGCCTTCGAGAAGAAGACCGGCATCAAGGTCACGTACAACGAGGACATCAACGACAACGACGAGTTCTTCGGCAAAATCCGGACCCAGCTGGCCCAGGGCCAGGACACCGGACGCGACGTCATCGTCCTCACCGACTGGATGGCCGGGCGGCTCATTCGGCTGTCCTACGTGCAGGAGCTGAACAAGACCAACATCCCCAACGCCAAGAATCTCGTCCCGAACCTGCAGAACGTCGGATTCGACCCGGGCAGGAAGCAGTCCCTGCCATGGCAGTCCGGCTTCACCGGGATCGGCACGAATGGAAAGGCGCTGAAGAACGTCGCCGGGATCACCGATCCGTCAGGTCTCACCGTCAACGACCTCCTCACCAACCCCAAGCTCAAGGGAAAGGTGACGGTCCTGACGGAGATGCGGGACACCATGGGCCTGATCATGCTCGACATGGGCAAGAAGCCAGAAGACTTCACCGACGACGACTTCAACGCCGCCATCGCCAAGCTCGGCGACGCGGTCGACTCCGGTCAGGTCCGAGGGTTCACCGGGAACGACTACATGCAGGACCTGGCGAGCGGGCAGATCGCGGCGTGCCTCGCGTGGTCCGGCGACGTCATCCAGCTGCAGGCCGACGATCCATCGATCAAGCTCGTCACACCCGAGTCTGGCCAGATGCTCTGGTCGGACAACCTGATGATCCCGAACAAGGCGCAGCACAAGAAGAACGCCGAGATCGTGATCAACAACTACTACGATCCCGCAGTCGCGGCGCAGGTCGCGGCGTGGGTCAACTACATCTGCCCGATCCAGGGTGCCAAGGAGGAGGCCGCGAAGATCGACCCCGAGCTGGTCAACAACCAGCTGATCTTCCCCAACGAGGCAACCCTTGCCAAGAGCCATGTGTTCAAGGCGCTGGACGAGGCGACCGAGACGAAGTACAACGAGGCTTTCCAGCAGCTTCAGGGCAACTGACCACCGAAATCGAGCGTGATGACCATCTCGACAAGCTCGGCGGGCCAGACCGGCGCAGACCTGCACCTCGCCGGCCTCACCAAGCGCTTCGGCACCTTTAGCGCCGTCGACGACGTATCCCTCACCGTTCCCCAAGGTTCGTTCTTCGCTTTGGTCGGCCCGTCCGGCTGCGGGAAGACCACAACGCTGCGAATGATCGCCGGCCTCGAATATCCGACGGCCGGCCGTATCGGCATCGGCGACGACGACATCACGGACCGCAAACCGTACAAGCGACCGGTCAACACCGTCTTCCAGAGCTACGCGCTCTTCCCCCATCTCGACATCTTCGAGAACGTGGCGTTCGGGCTGCGCCGCCGCGGAGTGCGCAACGTGCGCAGTCAGGTCGACGAGATGCTCGCGCTCGTGCAGCTCGAGGGCTATGGCCGCAGACGCCCAGCATGGCTCTCCGGCGGGCAGCAGCAGCGGGTTGCGCTGGCCCGGGCGATCATCAACCGGCCGCAGGTGTTGTTGCTCGATGAGCCGCTCGGAGCGCTAGACCTTAAGCTGCGCCGCCAGATGCAGATAGAGCTCAAGCGCATCCAGACCGAGGTGGGCCTCACCTTCGTGCACGTGACCCACGATCAGGAAGAGGCCATGACGATGGCGGACACGATCGCGGTCATGAACCAGGGCCGGATCGAGCAGATCGGCTCGCCCGGCGAGCTCTACGACAGCCCTGCCACCACTTTCGTCGCGAACTTCCTCGGGCAGTCCAACCTGATCCGGGCGACCGTCGCTGCGCAGCAACAGGACAGACTGCTGCTCGACGCGCAAGGAGTTCGAGTCACGATGCTGGCCGCGAGATCGCAGGCCCGCACCAAGAACGCGTACGTGGGGGTACGCCCGGAGAAGATCAGGATCTCTCGTGGCACTTCCCCGCCCTCTGCGGCGGACGGGGAGACCGGCCTGAGCAGCATGGACAGCTTGATGAACGGAGGCAACCAGCTCCCCGGTGTGGTGACCGACTCCAGCTACATCGGGGTGAGTACGCAATACCTGGTTCGCACGGCCTGGGGTCAGGAGCTCATGGTCTTCAGCCAGAACACCGGCGGCGACGACCGCCTCAGTCCTGGCGACGACGTCGTGCTGCATTGGGAGCCGGCCCACACCTTCGCCCTCGACGCGACCGAGCCGATCGACGCGGGCGTCGAGCTCGAGGAGACCGCCGAACGACCGGACCCAGTGGGAGCCGGATCATGACGCGCCGAATGCCGGGGCGATCGTGAGCGCGGTCGCCCAGATCCCCGCCTCCGTTCCCACCCCGCCACCGGAACCTGCTGACGCGGGCACCACCCGACGCTTCACCCCCTACCTGCTGTTGCTGCCTGGCGTGCTCTGGCTCGTGCTGTTCTTCCTCGTGCCGATGATCACGCTGGCATCCACCTCGCTGCAGACCGGCAGTCTGGAGCAGGGCTACCAGCTAACCTGGCGATGGGCGAACTACACCGACGCACTTGGGACCTACAGGGAGCAGTTCTTTCGCGCCTTTCTCTATGCGGCGATAGCGACGCTTCTTGCTCTGATCATCAGCTACCCGCTGGCGTACACGATCGCGTTCAAGGCGGGCCGCTGGCGCAACGTCATGCTCTTGCTGGTGATCGCGCCGTTCTTCACCAGCTTCCTCATCCGGACCATCGCCTGGAAGACGATCTTGTCGGACACGGGGTTCGTCGCCGATGTCATGCGCGGTCTCGGCCTGCTGAATCTCAGCGATGGGCGGTTGCTCAATACGACATTCGCCGTCGTGGCCGGCCTGACGTACAACTTCCTGCCCTTCATGACGCTCCCGCTCTATGCGTCGCTGGAACGGATGGATCCACGGCTGATCGAGGCGGCGGAGGACCTCTACTCCTCACCGTTTACCGCCTTCCGCAAGGTGACCTTCCCGCTGTCGATGCCTGGCGTTGTCGCGGGCACCCTGCTGACCTTCATTCCGGCGGCAGGTGACTTCATCAACAGACGTCTGCTCGGCAATCCGCAGAACACCGTGATCGGCGATGTGATCGACAGCCGATTCCACGTCATCGTGGACTATCCGACCGCGGCCGCGCTGTCATTCGTGCTGATGATCGCGATCGTGATCCTGGTGTTCGCGTACATCAAACGTGCCGGCACCGAGGAGTTGGTGTAGGTGGCGGGGGCGCTGCGGTCGAGGACACGATGGGACCGCAGGCTGCTGCGTTGGGTGCGCGAGCACCTCGTGGTCTTCGCCGCCATTGCGGCGCTCTTTTACATGTTCCTGCCCATCGCGATCGTCCTGCTTTTCTCCTTCAACAACCCGGCCGGCAAGTTCAACTTCACCTTCACGAAGTTCACCTGGGACAACTGGCTCCACCCATGCCGGCCGGCCGGCATGTGCGAGGCGGTCGGCGTAAGCCTGAAACTCGGCCTACTCGCGACCCTCCTGTCGACCATCCTCGGCACCCTTGTCGCCTTCGCGCTCGTGCGCTACCGCTTCCGCGGCCGCAATGCGACCAACATGCTGATCTTCTTGCCGATGGCCACTCCAGAAGTCGTCTTGGGCTCCTCGCTGCTCGCGCTCTTCATCAATATCGGCGCGACACAGGGATTCCAGACGATCCTCATCGCGCATGTGCTGTTCTGTGTCAGCTTCGTCGTCGTGACCGTTAAAGCCCGAATCGCGACCCTCGATCCGGCACTGGAGCAGGCGGCGATGGATCTCTATGCCGGGCCGTTCCAGACCTTCAGGCGGGTGACGTTGCCACTGGTGATGCCGGGGATCGTGGCTGGTGCGCTGCTCGCGTTCTCCCTCTCGTTCGACGATTTCATCATCACCAACTTCAATGCTGGAACCACGGTGACCTTCCCGATGTATGTGTGGGGGATCTCGCTTCGCGGTGTCCCGCCGCAGGTGAACGTCATCGGAAGCCTGATGTTCCTGGTCGCCCTTGCGCTGGTTCTCGTGGGCCAGCTGTTCCGCCGTTCCCGCCCGGCCTGATCGGGGCGGGACGTGCCCCGGGGAGCGTCGGCAGGCAGGCGAGCTCCGGTCAGCGCTGGGTGTACTGCTGCACGACGAGCTCGGTGTTGCTGCCACCGAAGAAGCCGGACTGCGCTGTCATGTTGTTGGCGACGCGCTGGAGCCTGTCAGGCACGAGGGTGTCGGGGAACGCGCCGATCTGGACAAGGGCCGCGGTCTGCTTCGAGATCTTCATATAGTTGATCAAGGCGTCCTCGACCTCGGTCCGGTCAACCGCAATATCCTTCGCGGCGGTAAGACCGGCGATGAACGCGGCAGTCACGTCTTTGTACCGCTTTGTCCAGGATGCGGTTGCAACATAGCCGCTCAGCGGTACGTCTGCGGTCGGTCCCGCCGCCGTGTCCATGAGGCGGTGTACGGCCGGCAGATCCTTGCCGCCTTGCTCGGCGGCGGAGATATAAGGCTCAGGCATCCACGCCGCCTGGACCGAGCCGTCCTTCAGCGCCTTGGTCATCTCGTCGAACGGCACTTGCTTGTAGTGAGGCATCTCGATGTTGTTCGCTGTGAGAGAGGCGGTCGTGAGGAGCTCACCAAAGCCTTTGGTCTGATCGACCGCGATCTGCTTGCCGGCCAGGTCCGCCGGCTTGGTGATGGAGCTGCCAGCAGGGACGACGACCTCGACAGTGCCTGGCCCAGCCTGGTAGCCCTCAGCGAGGATCCGCAGATCCTTGCCCTGTGCCTGCGCCTGGAACAGGGAGACATAGTCTGTCAAGAGGATGTCGACCTCATGGTTGGCAAGCTTCTGCAAGCCGTCGCCGGGTTGGATCGGGACTGGTTGGACGTCGAGTCCCTGGTCCTTGAACAACCCGTGCTTGAGCCCGATGTAGATCGGCGCGGCGTCGATGGAGGCGGGCACTCCCACCTTGATCGTGCCCTTGGCGGACTGGCGGTCCGTGTCATCGGAGGATGACGAGCTGCAACCGGCGACGAGCATCACCGCGGTGGCAACCACCGCGATCGAAGCACGACGCGCCAAATTTGGCGTTTTGACGCGGGACACGAGCTCTCCTTGCAAGGCTATGGGCAGGTCCACTCCGCGAGATGCCGCGACGGACACGTCGCCGCATAGTACCGGCAGGTGACTGCAAACGGTCCCGACGTTGTAGAAAGTGGACGAGCTGTGCTGCAATGGCCCGCTGACACGCTCCGTCGGAAATCGGCCGCGCCCGCGGGAGGACGCGGAGGTGTGGCCTGCCGGTGTGTGCCGGGTCGAGGCGAAGGTTGCGAGGGCAAGTGCAGAGACGATCAACGACGGCGCGGCGCGGCGCTCACCCGGTCCCGCCGTCGTTCACCACGTTCCGTGAAGAGACGACCACGAATGGTGCGGAATCAGCTCGGCCCCCCGTTTCACAGCCGAACCTGAACGGGCGGCCGCTGCGGACCGGACACCG
>DASYTV010000010.1:0-4507 GCA_036001885.1 Actinomycetes bacterium | reverse complement strand
GCGTTGACTCTAGGTCGGATCGGCAACGGTGCTCAAGAGCGAGCAGCAATCGGCAGGACCATCCGCCGTGTCTTCGAGGAGATAGCTCGCCTCTATCCTTCTTTGATCTTGAACGGGTTACCTCGAAAAGCACACCCGAGGATCTTCGCGACTTCCTCGGTCAACTTGCGGCTCACACGAGCCTGCGGACGTTGTCCTGCCACTGCGCCAGATGGAGGGCTCGGCAAGTGCCGGACTCGCTATGAGAGCGCGCCTGCAAGAGCGCCGATGTCATCTTCATTGTTGTAGGGAGCCAGAGACACGCGGAGCCGGTCTCCGCGGGTACTGCACACGATCTTCGCGCCGCGTAGCCTCGTCATGGCCTCGGCGGACAGTCTGGCTCGACGTCCGAGGGAGACGATGTGCGATGCAGCTGCGGGATCCGCGCGGTTGCGGAAGGGTTGCCAGCCACAGTCCTCCGCGGCATCCAGCAATAGGTCATGTAGCCGCGTTGCGTGTCGCTCCACTCTGTCCAGTCCTATCGCCAGGAGCCGATCCATCGCGGTGGTGAGGCCGACCACCGAGATGTAGGACATCGTCGACTGGGTGAACCGCCGGGCACCCTCGGCCAGCGGCAGCCTTGTGGCGTCGAAAGCGAAGGGGGAGGGAGCGCCCATCCACCCCGGCAGGGGCGGAGTCTGGAGGATGACATCGGGGGCTAGCGCTCCGATCGCCACTCCGCCATGGCCGCCGAGCCACTTGTAACCGCTGGACACCACCAGATCGGGGCGCCATGTGCTCGCATCGCACGTCATCGCGCCGGCCCCCTGGGTGGCGTCGAGAACGAGCTTGACGCCGGCCTCTTCTGTGGCGGCTCGGAGCCGGGGAACATCGATCACCGTCCCCGTCGCGTACTGGACCCATCCGACCGCAACCACGGACGTGCGCGCGTCGATCTGGGCGACGACATCGGCGGTCAGGTCGGACTCCGGGCGATCCTCGACGAACTCGACGAGGCACTCGCCACTCTCTGCCATGCGCAGCCAGGGCCGTGTGATCGCCGGGAAGTCCGTCGCCACGGCGATCACCTTCGATCCCCGCCGCGGCGACAGCAAGAAAGGAGCCTGGCTCAACAGTTCGCTAGCGCTGGAGAGAATCGCGATGCGGAAGCCCTCCACCATCAACAGTCGGGCGGCACGCTCGCGGAGGCCGTCAAGGAAGGCCACCTCGTCCTCGTCGGACATGTGGAGGTTGCCGTGGCGCGCGACGCGATCGAGCAAGTCGTGCATGGCGTCAACGGCCGGGTTGCCAATCAGACCCAGCGAGGCTTGGTTGAGATAGACGCTCTCCTGCAGTGTGGGGTAGTCGGTGCGTTGGATCAGCGATGACAACAACGCGCAACCCTCATGAGAGCGCAGCGTCCCTCCATACCAAGCACGGCTGCGTGGTCGATCAACTGGCGCACCCCGCCCACATCGATGAACTCGAGCTCGCTGAGGTCCACGAGAACATCTCCGACGCCTTGCTCGGTCCGTCGCAGCGCTTGTTCGATCGCTCTGCGATCCGATTATCTGCTTGACCGATCAATCCTGCTGGCATCAGATGCCTGACGACGAGAGCGACTCAAGCACCTGCCGGATCGACTGGGCCAGCGTCGGATGGTCTACCTCGAACCGGACCTCGGCCATCTCCAACGAATTCACGAGGCCGGCCTGGTCGGCGCCGGATCCCTCGACGTGCCTCTCGACCGCACGATGCAGTCGCACGAGCTCCTCGCGGTCCTCATCCTTTGCCCGCTCCATGGCCTCGGAGATCTCATTCAAAAGACGGCGCGTGTGCTGTTCCATGGCGCGCCATGCTACGTGGACGAACTCGAACCGACCGAGGAAATCTTGCGGCAGCGACCATCGCGGCTGTAACTTACGGCCGCCACGCGCCGACCAGCCCATCCCGGCATTGCCAGCCCAGCGGATCACCCGCCGCCCCGTCCTCGGCGGCCTGATCAACGAGTACCAGCCAGCAGCATGAACACCCAGCTCAGGGCCTTCGACAGGCTTTGGCGCCCCACAGGAGCGTGACCGGTGAAGCTGACCGACTTCGCGGCGCTGAGCTTCGACTGCTACGGGACCCTGATCGACTGGGAGGCTGGGCTGTCCGCCGTTCTCGTGTCGTGGGCACGCGGGCGCGGGCTCGACCTGACCGAGGAGCAGTTGCTTACCGCCTACGCGCCGGTCGAAGCCGCGGTCGAGCAGGCGCACCCGACCGACCTCTATCGCGATGTTCTTGGCCGCACCATGCGGCTGCTGGGCGACAAGCTCGGGGTCGAGGTCACCGACGCGGACGCGGCTCGGCTGGCGACCTCGGTGCCCGACTGGCCGGCGTTCCCTGACTCTCACGACGCTCTTGTCGCTCTGGGTAAGCGGTTCAAGCTGATCGTCTTGTCGAATGTCGACCGGGTGTCGTTCGCCGGCTCGAGCAGGCGGCTGAACGTCGAGTTCACCAGCGTGCTCACCGCGCAGGATATCGGTTCGTACAAGCCCGCGCGGCGCAATTTCGAGGCACTCGCCGAGGAGGTCGACCGGCTGGGCGTCGCACCGGGCAAGCTGGCGCACGTCGCACAGAGCCTGTTCCATGACCATGTCCCGGCCAAGCGGGCCGGTCTTCGGACTGTGTGGATCAACCGGCGGCACGCGCGGCCCGGATGGGGTGCCACCCCGGCGCCGTCGGCACCGGTCACCCCGGACTGGGAGTTTCCGTCGATGGAGGCGTTCGCTGCCGCCGTCGAGGCCGGGTAGGCCGCGCGTCCGTCCGGCCCCTTCCCGGCGGGTGTCATGCTGCTGCTCGGTATTCGTTGATCGGGCCGCCGAGCACGGTTCGACCGGTCGGGTGGAGGGCGGGCAGCGGCCCGCTCCGAGCGGTCGAGCACCGCCGGTGACGGTGCCAGTGCTCAGGCTGTTACGAGCGCCAGCCGCGCGGTCATTGCCGCCTCGCCGACGTCCGGTTCTCGCGAAACGCGAGCGGTGCTTGGCTCCGCGGCTGCAGAGGTCAAAGAGTAGGAGATCAAGGGGGTCATCTTGAGAGCCAAGCCACGATGGCAGCCCAGCTGGCTGATGTGGGCTGGACACGAGATGACCCCCGCGGAAGCCGTTCGGTATTGGCGACCACGACCCGATGGTCGCTGGCCGACGGCTCCCGCAGGGGCGTCCGTCCTTGTCACCGTCCTTTCTTAACCGCTGTCGCCCGCGAGGGTGCGGGCAGAATCAGCGGTGGATCGTGAAATCGGCATGGAGGCTGGCAGGCGTACCGATCTGCACCTGGTAGGAGCCGAGCGCCACGCTAGGGCTGCCTGAGGCCTCGATGTCACCGGGCGTGACGGCGAGCGCCGAGGCTGGGAAGGAGACGTTTACAGTCTTGGACTGCCCGGCATTCAGCGTCACCCGCGCGAATCCCACCAGTCTCTGGTGGGGGACGACCACGGCGCTGATCGGCTGGTGGACGTACACCGGCACGATCTCGGTGCCCGCCCGGCCGCCCGTGTTGGACACGGTGAAGGTTGCGGTCACCGTGCCCGTTTGGGATGTGCTGCTCGTCGCCGACAGCCCGCTGGTCTGGAATGTGGTGTACGACAGCCCGTAACCGAACGGGTAGAGGGGGTTGTAGTTGCTGCCCTGTCCAAAGTTCGTGCCGGGCAGCTGGTCGAAGAACTTCGGCTGGTCGCCCAGGGGTGATGGGGCTCCGGTGTTGAAGTCCCCATCGGGCGCAGCGGCCTCGGACGGCCACGACACAGGCAGGTGGCCGCTTGGGTTGATGTTGCCGAATATGGCGTCCGCGACCGCCGTACCCGCCTCCGTGCTGCCCTGATAGGCCATCAGCAAGGCGTCGGCGTCCTGCCCTGGGCCGATGCCAAGCGGCCTGCCCGCGATCACCACGACGATCACCGGCGTGCCGGTTGCCTCAAGAGCGCTGATCAGATCCTTCTGGTCCGGTGTCAGCTGCGGCGACGGGTCGTCCCCGAGCCCTTCGGCGTACGCCTTCTCGCCGACCGCCACGACAACAGCGTCCGCCGAGGCGGCTTTCGCGACGGCCGTCTGCTTGTCCGGGGCAAAGGTCACATTGGGATCCGCGGCCTCCAGGCCCTCGCGCACCGTGGTACCAGGTGGTATCTGGTCGGGCGGCCCCATGCAGCAGACATGGCCGGCGCCGAATACCCCCTGCCAGCTGACGCTCCAGCCGCCGAGCTGGTTGGTCATCGAGTCCGCGCTGGGACCGGTGACGACAACATCGGCGTCCGGTGACAACGGCAGAGTGCCCTTCTGGTTGCGCAGCAAGGTGATCGACTCGCGTGCCGCCTGGAGGGTGGCATCCCGGCCGGCCTGGACGGCCGCGTCGGCCTTGCTGGCGTCTACGGTCGGGTGGTCGAACAGCCCGAGCTCGAATTTCAGCGTGAGAATCCGCCTGACGGCCTCGTTGATCCGCGCCTGGGAGATTTTTCCGGTGGCGACATCCTGCTGCACGGCCGCCTGCCACT
>DASYTV010000009.1:0-7084 GCA_036001885.1 Actinomycetes bacterium | reverse complement strand
GTCGCCACCAACTGTGGCCAGATCAAGGCCGGCGCCCCCGCCCGCTCGGAGCGGGTCGCGAAATACAACCAGCTGCTGCGCATCGAGCAGGAGCTCGACGATGCCGCGCGTTATGCCGGCGCCAGTGCGTTCCCCAGGTTCACTGGCTAGTCCCATCGCCGACGGTCGAGGCGTGGCTCGTAGGCCGGGCGGCCCCCCGGGGACCTTTCTGGCCGGCCGCCGAGGGGCGTCTGCCTGGCCCCGAGGAGGGATCATCCATCCTCCACCGACCGGCGACCTTGTCATGCGCCATCCAGCGGCTCCGCGATCAAGCGGTGTGCCGTAACCCTGACTTTCAGATCCAACGGGATCAGCCACAGTGCGCGGATCCTGACGAAATCGGCTCTGGCGTCATGGTGCGAGCACACGGCCCGATCGCGAATCAGCGAAAACTCATGCCGCACGCACTCCGCCTGATCAATCGCACGGACAAAGCAGGGAAGATCAGCCAGGCTGCGCATAGCTTGGTGGGATCGGCGATTCCGTACGGCATGCGTGCGCCTGCCCCATCGATCGACGCACCGGCTCCGGCCATCCGCCACCTCGCGAGGCCGTTGCCCCGCACCGGTGGCACCGCGGGACACCCCACATGGCCAACGCCCGACTTGTTGGACGCGCCGTGGCGTTCCCCCGATTGGGGCCAAGAATCCGGCATTCTGGCGACTAGGAACGCGATGGTCTACTCACCTGTCGCGGGCGGCGGTCCGGCAAGGCCCCAGCGAGCCCTCGTAGCGGCGTTGCGCGAGCCCGGGCAGAACGGAGCCGATCGTTGTCCGGGGCGCGCAGCCGGGCGAGCAAATCAGAGGGCTTCTAGGCGCCCAGGCCGGGCGCAGGGTACGAGTTGGGGAGGCGGTTCGGTGGCTGGACCAGGCCGACCTACTCGGTCCGTGCCGAGCCGGGCCCGTCCCGACCGGCGCAGCATCGCACGGCCAGCAGCCAGACGGGTTTTGCCGGTGCGTTCCCGAGCGCCGCGGGGTGCCGAATCGCCACCGGAGTTGCGGGCCAGGAGGCGAGCTGCGCGACGGACCGCACTCACTGGCCGAGCCGCCATCCTCGCAGTCGCGCTAGCGGTCCTCGGTTTGTCGGTGACTTACCCGCTGCGGCAATATCTCGTCCAGCGGGCCGAGATCAACCGACTCAGCCGTCAGGTCCACGAGCAGCAGCGACGGGTCGTCGAGCTGCAGGCCGAGCGGGAGCGCTGGGACGATCCGGCCTATATCAAGGCGCAGGCACGTAAGCGGCTGCATTTCTGCATGCCGGGCGAAACGTGCTACGTGACAATCGACAGCGGCTCGTCCCACGGGCCGCGCGGGAATTCGACGGCTGGACAGTCGGCCCCCGCCGGCCCGTAGTCCACCCGGGCTGATTAGCCCTCGGGTCAGCCCTCGACCTCAACCGCCCACCGATGATCTGGTTGCTGGATCGTCGGTGGACTACCTGGACGGTTGGGGGGCTGTCTAGGTCGCGGGCGGTCTTGGTCGGCCCCGTTCCGGCCGGGTAGGTGATCGTCAGAGCGATGCGCGGCGTCCGTCACGATCCTCGCGCGGTGATCTCGTTGCCGCGGACCGCCCCAGACGAGGCCACGCCGTAGCCTGGCAAACACCCGACAACCTCTCGCCGACGAGCTCGGCGGGAGGCGATCGCGTTCGCAGGAGGCCGAATGGATGTCAGCGACCGTGCCGCCGTCGCCGCTCAGCTTGGGCGGCCGGCACGGGCGGTCCGTGGCGTCGCGCATCGGTGTCCTTGCGGCCTGCCCGATGTCGTCGAGACGAGCCCTCGGCTCGAGGACGGCACACCGTTCCCCACGCTGTTTTACCTGACCTGCCCGCGGGCCTGCTCGGCGGTCGGCCGGCTCGAAGCGAGCGGGGTGATGCGCACCATGACCGAACGCCTGAGCACTGACCCTGATCTCGCCGCTCGCCACGCCGAGGCGCACCGCGACTACATCGCCCGGCGGGAGGCGATCGCGGATGTTCCCGAGATAGCCGGAACGTCGGCTGGAGGGATGCCTGGCCGGGTCAAATGCTTGCACGTCCTCGCTGCACATGCCCTGGCCGCGGGGCCCGAGGTGAACCCGCTTGGCGACGAGACACTCGCGATGCTCCCCCAGTGGTGGGCGGCCGGCCCGTGCGTGCCGGCCGAGGAAAGCCGATGACCCGGGTGGCAGCCGTCGACTGCGGGACGAACTCCATCCGGCTGCTCGTGGCCGATGTCGACGCTTCCCATCTGACGGAGATCGACAGACGCTTGGAGATCGTCCGGCTCGGCCAAGGAGTGGACAAGACCGGTCGGCTGGACCCGGCGGCGCTCGCCAGGACCTTCACCTCCTGCCGCGCCTATGCAAAGGAGATCGAGCAGCTTGGCGTCGAGCGGGTGCGATTCGTCGCCACCAGCGCCAGCAGGGACGCGGAGAACCGATCCGAGTTCGTTGCGGGCATCAGGGAGATCCTCGGTGTCACCCCCGAAGTCATCAGCGGGGACGAGGAGGCGCGGCTTTCCTTTGCCGGCGCTACTCGGTCCCTGCGTGCCACAGCGGCTGGTCACCCACCCCCCTACCTGGTGGTGGACATCGGCGGCGGTTCAACCGAGTTCGTCCTCGGTGAGGACGCGGTCCACGCGGCACGCTCGGTGGATATCGGTTGCGTGCGGCTCACCGAACGCCACCTCCGCACCAACCCGCCGACCACGGCGCAGGTCGCCGCCGCCCGTGCCGACATCGCCCAGGCGATCGACCAGGCGGCCAGTGCCGTGCCGTTGGCACACGTGCGGACCTTGGTCGGGTTGGCGGGCTCAGTGACGACGGTGGCCGCCATCGCTCTCGGCCTCGACACGTACGACCCCGCTCGCATCCATCACTCGGTGATCAGTTCCGCCGATGTACGCCGGGTCAGCGACGAACTGCTCCGCATGACCCACCAGGAGCGGGCCGCGCTGCCGGTCATGCATCCCGGCCGGGTTGACGTCATCGGTGCCGGTGCACTGATCCTCGCCGAGATCGTCGACCGAGTGGGCGTCGACGAGGTGGTCGTCAGCGAGCACGACATCCTGGACGGTATCGCTTGGGCACTCGCCGGCGGATGACCGCGCGACCTCGGACAAGTTGCGGGGGAGGCGCTACATTGCGCTTCGCAGTCCGTCTTTCGGAGGTCGGCGTGGCTCACTCGAAGTCCTACCTCGAGGCGCTGCGTGCCGCGCTTGACGATCTCCCGGCCGACGCCCAGGCCGAACTGCTCGCCGACTTCGACGAGCAGGTAGCCATGGAGTACGGGTCGGCGCAGGTCTATGGCGCGGCTCTACGGGCCGCGGCCGGTTACCCGCCCCAGCACTCGCGTCACCGGTCGCTCGAGACCCGCCGGCGAAGGTCGCGCCTCGTCAAGCTGCTGCGTGCGCTGGGACGGGACTGAGCAGCCCCGATAGCGTGGCGGGCGTGGCTGCCGAACCGTTGCGACGCGTCCCCCATCCCGCGAGCGGAGCGCGGGGTTCCCCGGGTCCGGTGCCACCGGGTGGCGGCTGGCCAGAGGATCCGGCGACGCCGCGTACGCCGGTGGCCCAGGACGCCGAAGGAGTCCTCAAGCTCGCCGCCGCAGCCGGGGATTTCAGCGAGCTGGCCGCGCGCCAGTCGGTATGCCGGGCCTGCCCGCGGCTGGTCTCCTGGCGGGAGCGGGTCGCCACCGACAAGCGGCGGGCGTTCGCCGACCAGACCTACTGGGGCCGGCCGGTGCCCGGCTGGGGCGACAGTCAGCCGCGGCTGCTCATTGTTGGGCTCGCGCCCGCAGCGCATGGAGGCAACCGCACCGGCCGGATCTTCACCGGCGACCGCAGCGGCGATTGGCTGTTTGCGTCGTTGCACCGGATCGGAGTGGCGGTGAGGGAGCAGAGCACTCATGCGGGCGACGGGCAGCGGCTGCGGGGAACCAGGATCGTCGCCGCCGTTCGGTGCGCACCGCCGGCCAACAAGCCCACTCCCGCGGAGCGCGACACCTGCCAGCCGTGGCTCCTGCGCGAGTTCGAGCTCGCCGCACCGACGATCGAGGCGGTGGTCGGCCTCGGACAGTACGCGTGGCAGGCGGCGCTGCGGGCACTTCGGCACATCGGCTACGTCCTGCCCGTGCCGCGGCCGGCCTTCGGCCATGCCGCCGAGGCTGAGCTGGACGGGCCGGGTGGCAAGAAGGTACTGCTCATCGGGTCCTACCACCCCAGCCAGCAGAACACGTTCACCGGCAGACTGACAGCCACGATGCTCGACACGGCGCTGCGCCGGGCGGCGGCGCGCGCCGGCCTGTCCTGACTCAGCGAGAGGGTACTGCAACCATGAGCGACGATCGGCGGCCGCACATCCTGATCGCGGGCGGTGGCTATGTGGGGCTGTACACCGCATTCGGTTTGCGGCGCATGCTGCGCCGCAAGAGGGTCCGGGTGACCTTGGTCGATCCCCTGTCGTACATGACCTATCAGCCGTTCCTGCCGGAGGCCGCCGCGGGTTCGCTCGAGCCGCGGCACGTGATCGTGCCGCTGCGCCGGGTGCTGCCCGGGGTGGACATCGTCAACGGCCGGGTAACCAGGATCGATCATGCGAGGAAGGCGGCTTTTGTCGCAACGAAGGCCGGCCCGGTCGAGCAGATCGACTATGACCACCTCGTGGTGGCATTCGGGTCGGTCTCGCGCACCCTCCCGATACCCGGCCTCGCCGAGGAGGGCATCGGGTTTAAGTGGATCGAGGAGGCGATCAGCCTCAGGAACCGGGTCCTTGACATGTTCGATCTCGCCGAGTCGTCCGCCGACCCGGCGGTTCGCAAGCGAGCGCTGACCTTTGTCGTGGTGGGCGGAGGCTTCGCCGGCGTGGAAGCGCTTGGTGAGTTGGAGGACATGTGTCAGGACGCGTTGAAGCTCTATCCGAAGCTCGACCCGTCCGACCTGCACTGGGTGCTCGTCGAGGCGTCGAACCGGATCCTGCCCGAGGTCGGCGAGGAGATGGGTGGCTATACGGTCCACCGGCTGCGCGATCGCGGTATCGATGTCAAGCTCGAGACGCTGCTCAAATCCTGTGTGGATCTTCATGTCGTGCTGTCCGACGGCGACGAGTTCGACGCGAGCACGATCATCTGGACCGCCGGCGTGAAGGCAAGTCCGGTGCTCAACGCCACCGACCTGCCGATCGATGAGAAGGGACGGTTGCGTGCGCGGGCGTCTCTCACCGTAGATGGGTACGACGATGCCTGGACCGCGGGTGACTGCGCCGCCGTACCCGACCTGACCAATCCGGGCGAGTTCTGCGCGCCGAATGCCCAGCATGCCGTACGCCAGGCACGGCTGTTGGCCAGAAACATCGGGCGTGCGTTGCGCGGAAAGCCGCTGCGGGACTACCGGCACAAGTACATTGGCTCACTGGCCAGCCTCGGCCTGCACAAGGGAGTCGCGCAGATCTACGGTTTCAAGCTGCGGGGCTGGCCCGCATGGTTTATGCATCGCACCTATCACGTGAGCCGCGTGCCGACGCTTAACCGCAAGATTCGCATCGTGCTCGACTGGACACTGGCGCTGTTCTTCAGGCGTGACGTGGTTTCCCTCGGTTCACTGCAGATGCCGCGCGAGGTCTTCAGGGAAGCCGCCGTTCCGGCGGCGGCAGCGGACAATCCGCTCCACCATGCGGACAATGGTGGGAACTCGACCGGACCGAGCAGCACCGCCCGCTGACCCAAGCGTGGACTCCAGCTCCCGGTCGCCATCGGGCCAGACGGATGGGGCTCGAGGAAATAGAAGGGAGTGCGCGGATGGCTACCCACCTCGGTGTGGCGGACCGGCTCGTACCGCTGCTTGAACGCGTGGTCGGCGACTCGCTGCCGATCCGCGTACGCGGTTGGGACGGCAGCGAGTCCGGTCCGACCGGCGCGTCGACGATCCTCGTACGCTCCCCGCGTGCGCTGCGGCGGTTGCTCTGGCAGCCGAATGAGCTGGGTCTCGGGCGGGCCTACGTCGCCGGTGAGCTGGACGTGGAGGGAGACCTCTACGAGGTACTCCGGTTCCTGGCGCCGCTGCTGGGCAAGACTGACGGCAGGCATGCGCTGTCGGCGGCCGACCGAGGCGAGCTGATCAAGACCGCTGTGGTCCTGGGGGCGGTTGGGCCGCAGCCGAAGCCACCACCGGAGGAGGCTGCCCTTTCCGGCCGGCGGCACTCGAGGAATCGCGACCGCGCGGCCGTACGCCACCACTACGACGTGGGCAACGACTTCCACCGGATCGTCCTCGGCCCGTCCCTGGTCTACTCGTGCGCCTATTGGACCGCGCCGGATGACCCGACGTACACACTGGAGGACGCTCAGCGCGACAAGCTCGATCTCATCTGCCGCAAGCTGGAGCTCCGGCCGGGGATGCGGTTGCTCGACGTCGGCTGCGGTTGGGGCTCGCTGGTCATTCATGCGGCGCAGGAGTACGGCGTCTCCGCAGTTGGGGTCACCTTGTCCGGCGAGCAAGCCGCGTTGGCTCGGGCCAGAGCTGCCGAGGCAGGGTTGTCAAAGCAGGTGGAGATCCGGGTCGAGGACTACCGTGACGTCCCCGACGGCCCATATGACGCGATCGCCAGCATCGGGATGGCCGAGCACGTGGGTGCGGAGAAGTACTCGCGGTACGCCGCGGCGCTCTACTCGCTGCTCAAGCCGGCGGGCCGGCTCCTCAACCATCAGATCGCGCGGCGGCCGGGATCGCGCGAGAGCGGATCGACCTTCATCACGTCCTACGTCTTTCCCGACGGCGAGCTGGCTCCTGTCGGCACGACCGTCTCGTTGCTCGAGGAGGCCGGGTTCGAGGTACGCGACGTGGAGTCCTTGCGCGAGCATTACGCGAGGACGCTGCGCCGCTGGGTGGCCAACCTGGAGGCCGACTGGGATCACGCAGTGCGGCTGGCGTCGCCTGGCCGGGCCCGCGTGTGGCGCATCTACATGGCGGGATCCGCGCTGGCGTTCGAGGCGAACAGGATCGGCGTCAACCAGATCGTCGCGGTGCGCGCGACTGCCGAGGGGCGCAGCGGCATGCCGGTCACCCGGGCGGC
>DASYTV010000008.1:0-46528 GCA_036001885.1 Actinomycetes bacterium | reverse complement strand
ACCGACCGGCGTACTCCGGTCGACCCGACTGAATGACACCCCGGGGCCAGGACCGTCACATGCCAGTCAACATACCCCCCGCACGCCAGTCACCGAATGATGGAGGAACGACATGAACAGCATGAATGACACCGGGGTCGTCGCAGGCCCGGCATCGGGTCAGACCAGCCACACCCACCGACTCCGGGGGCTCGTCGGCACCGGCTTCATTGCCGCGCTCGCGGCGATGGTCGCCACCACCCTCGCCGCTGCGCTTGCCCAGGCCGTTGGCGTCGACTTCGAGGTCCCCGATGGTGGCGAGACGATCCCGTTGTCCGGGTTCGCCGTGGTGACCGGCTTCTTCTCGGTCGTGGGCATCGTCATTGCCGCCGCTCTTCTTCGTTGGAGCGCTCGCCCAGCCGAGCGATTCGTGCGGACGGCAGTGACGCTGACCGCGATCTCGTTGCTCCCGCCCCTCCTCTCTGAGGCAGCCCCCGCCACTATCACCGCCCTCCTCGGGCTACACCTCGTCGCTGCGACGGTGATGATCCCCACCCTGGCGCGGAGCCTCCGCACCCGTCCTACCTCCTGGTCGCAGTCAGCCAGTGGTGACGTGGAGTTCGTCGAGTAGGCGGCGCACGCGTTGTTCGATTTCGTCACGGATCGAACGGACTTGTTCAAGGCCTTGGCCTGCGGGGTCGTCGAGGGTCCACTCCTCGTACCGCTTGCCCGGGAAGATCGGGCAGGCGTCGCCGCAACCCATGCTGATGACCGCGTCGGCGGCGCGCACCACCTCGTCGGTCCACGGCTTGGGAAATTCCTTTGAGATGTCGATGCCGCGCTCGGCCATCGCCGCAACCGCCGCTGGGTTCACCTCACTGCTCGGCTCCGATCCGCCGGACCACGCGACTGCCTGGTCGCCGGCCAAGTGCTGGAAGAACCCCATGGCCATCTGCGATCGCCCAGCGTTGTGCACGCACAGGAACAGCACGATCTGTCGACCGTCGTGTCCCTTGCCTTCCACCCGCGCCAAAGCCTGGAGCCGCTGACGGGCGAACCGTTCAGCCAGCAAAGGGAGGAAGTTCGCGATTGTGGCGCCGCCTGCAAACTGCTCATAGGAGGAGTAAAGGAACCGTTCGATGGTCTCGACGCCGAAGGTGCCGTCGAAGTCGCGGGTCAGAAGGCTCGCGGCGGTCTTCAGCGCCACCTGCTGGTCGAGCGTGATCACAGGTCGGGGATAGGTCTCGGGCATGTCAGTGCTCCCATCAGGAGGCGGCCAGGCGTGGGGCAAGCTCGTTGACCCGGAGGGCGAGTTCGTCGAAGGCCGCGTCGTATGCGGCGTCGGTGCCGACCCGTGCGGGGTCCGGGACGGACCAGTGCAGGGTCGGGGTACGCGCGAGTTCCTCGTGCGCGTGGTCGCAGACGGTGATGATCAGGCTGTCCGCGGTCAGGACGTCATCGATCGGACGGGGTCGGACGATGCGCAGCCGCAGGCCGTGCCGGTGAGCGGATGCGACCGCACCCGGATCGATCCGGGCCGCGGGCTTGGTGCCGGCGGATGTGGCCGGAACAGAGCTGGTGCGACGCCACAGCGCGGCGGCAAGCTGCGAGCGGGCAGAGTTCGCCGTACAAACAAAGAGCACACAGGCCGCGATCTGCACGTCCCCGGGCACAAGCCCGTCGAGTGCCGAGGGCACTAGCCGCAGGTAGGTGCGGCGCCGGTCGCCCTCGGACCGGCGACGCACCAGGATGCCCTCGTCCTCCAGGACCTTGATGTGATGGGCGAGTAGGTTCGACGGCATCGCCAGCGCGGCCTGCAACTCCGACGGGGAGGCGTCCCCGAGGACCAGGGTGTCGACGATCGTCAGGCGGGCCGGGTCGGACAGGGCTGCATGAACGGCCACCCGACGCTGCAACGCGCCGCTTTGCTTAGTGTTCATTGTGTCAATCTTGACTGAGTAATTCTCGACCCGTCAAGGTGGGGACCTGCACGTCCGCGGGGAAGAGCGATCGCCGACGCCGGGAAGGACCGAGCGAAATGCACCTGGTGGCCGTCGGCGGAAGCGACGCCGGCATCTCCGCGGGGCTGCGCGCCCGCGAGCTCGACCCGACCGCCGAGGTCACCGTCGTGGTCGCCGACGCCTACCCGAACTTCTCTATCTGCGGCATCCCGTACTACATCTCCGGCGAGGTGACCCACTGGCGCAACCTTGCGCACCGAAGTGTCGCCGACCTCGAAGGGGCCGGGCTGACCCTGCGCCTGGACACGGTGGCCCCGCGATCGATGTCCTCGGCCGGCGAGTCGCGGTGCGAGAGCCAGGCGGGTCGGAAAAGTGGCTCACGTATGACGAGCTGGTCGTCGGGACCGGCGCTCTTCCAGTTCACCCACCCATCGGCGGCCTCGACGAACTGGGAGTGGAGGACGGGGTGCACCTGCTGCACTCGATGGGAGACACGTTCGCCCTGACCGCAAGCCTGGAACGCCTCCGGCCGGAAACCGCGCTGATCGTCGGCGCTGGATACGTCGGGCTGGAGATGGCCGAAGGGCTGACCAGTCGGGGCATCGCCGTCACCCAGATCGAGATGCTGCAGGAGGTACTGCCGACCGTCGATCCCGAGCTTGGCGTGCTGGTGCGGGAGGAGCTGCGGCGCAACGGTGTTCAGGTCCGAACGCATGCCAGCGTGACGCGGATCGCCCACACGGGTGTGGGAGATGCCCGACTGCACGTCGACGGCAAAGGTGCTGACGGCCAGCCGCTGGGCTGGGACGTCGACCTGGTGCTGGTGGTGGTCGGGGTCCGACCAGACACCAGCCTTCTCGTCGGCGCCGGTGCACGCACCGGCGCCCGGGGCGCCGTCGTCGTCGACGAGGCCATGCGCACCGGGCTTCCGCACGTCTGGGCGGCCGGCGACTGCGTGCACACCCATCACCGGCTCCTCGGCGTCACCTACCTCCCGCTCGGCACGACCGCTCACAAGCAGGGCCGGGTGGCGGGCGAGAACGCAGTGGGCGGGACCGCCCGATTCGCCGGCCGTTTGGGTACCCAGGTCGTGAAGGTCTTCGACCTCGTCGCCGCGCGTACGGGCCTGCGCCACCAGGAAGCCCAAGCAGCCGGGTACACACCAGCGACCACGCAGGCCACTCCCGACGACCACAAGGCGTACTACCCCGGGGCGCAGCCCATCGCGATTCGCATCACCGGCGACGTGGCCACCGGCAGGCTCCTGGGCGCCCAGCTCGTCGGAGCGCGAGGCACCGAGACCGCCAAGCGAGTGGACACCTACGCCGCCGCGCTGTTCCACAACATGACGGTCGCCGCACTCTCCGACCTCGACCTTTCCTATAGCCCGCCTCTGGGCTCGCCCTGGGACGCAGTGCAGGGGGCGACCCAGTCCTGGACACGCGAGCACCAACTGGGGGGACAGCGAGCCGCACTGCGCCAACCAGCCGTGTCCTGAGCGAGCGCAAAGCGAGCGGCCGCACTCGTACCTAGCCGATCAGGGGCAGCCGCGGATCGCGATGTTCGCTACGGCCGGACGCCGCCCGAATCCAGGCCACATCGTCGGACAGATCGACCGGGCGTCCGCCGACGGTCCGGCGCGCCAGCAGCTGGTCGAGGATCGACGCGGTAAGAGCGATGCCCTCGGGCGTGGCCATGATCGGCTTGCCAAGCGCGTCGGTCAGATCCATCCCGTGCACTACCGCCTCGACGACACGGCTCGGCACGAACTCGCCGAGCTGCATGAGCGCGTAGTATCCGGACCCGATCTTGTCCGGGCCAGTCTCCCGGGACTCCTCGACGGTGCGGGTGAACGTCTCGCGTAGCACGTCGGGCATCTGCGCCGGTGTTTTTCCTTCGACCATCGTGTAGGCGTAGTCGTATACGACCGGCGCGACCTCGGAGCGCGGGAAGATGAAGAAACTGGCCCGGTCGCGGCCGACCTGGCCGGTGGTGTTCTCCTGATCCGCGATCAGCATTCGAGTCAGCCCGATTGAGATGTCGAAGTGGCCGGCCAGCTCGAAGAGTGTCCAGTTCGGCAGGTTCTCGTCGAGTGGGCGCAAGAGCGTCGGCAACGCCCATTGTTCATCGGATAGCTCGTCGAAGGCTTGAGCCACTACCTGGAGCTCCGCATCGAGGATGTGCAGGTCGTTCTCGTACGAGCTCATAGAACCTCCCCTGGCCGTGCCGCCGATACGGCGACCCTGTCATCGGACTGCGCAGGTCAGGGCATGTCAATACGACATCGAGGACCTGCCGGGCCGCAACCGGGTATCCCGGCGCGGCTCCGAAGCACGGACAGGTTGAACCCCGCTGAGGCGATCACGCCTCCCTCACGCCAGCCCCAGGCGACGAACGTGTTAGCCCCCGAGCTAGGCGGCCACATCCAGGTTGTCGGCACACCTTGCGGATCGCGAACCGGCGTACGTCACGGTCGTTATTGGTGAACCCGCCGTCGCGGAGGACTGGCTGGAGAACAGGTTCGTGGTGATCATCGGGACTATAAGACCGGTCTCCACCAGCGCCCGGCGGAACGGCTTAAGGTGCTGGTCGCGTCGACTGGTCGCGTCCGCGCGACGTGCCGCGGCGATGCCGGCCCCTGCTCCGACGGAGATCGCCGTGGCGAGCCCCGCTATCGTCCAACGCGTCATGCGGTTCATGGCTTGCCTCCGAATCTCGCGAGTGCGCTGACAGCGTGCCGCGCGGCTGAAGCCAACCCTGAACCTTGCGGTTCACCAGCCGCGAGACACCCCTATCCTCCAGCCACGTCGAGCACGAAGTCGTGCTCACAGACGAGAGTCCCCGTCGGGTCGGGGACGAAGTCTCGCACCAACGCGGAGCTCACGCCGAAAACGGCGTCGCTGTCCAGGTAGTCGCTTGCGCTGTCGAAGATGTGCGTTGTCAGGGTCACGTGACCTGGGGCACTGACGATCGCGTGAATGTGTGCCGCGCGCCATGGGTGCCGCCCGGTGACCGCGAGGCTACGGCCGACCGGCCCGTCGGCCGGGATCGGATAGGGCACCGGGCGGACCGTCCGAATCTCATACCTTCCCCTGTGGTCGGTGCTGTATATCCCGCGGAGGTTCGTGGCCGGCTGCTCGTCAGGTACCTGAACCGCGTAGAAGCCGGTCGCCGCGTTCTGCCAGACGTCGATCTCGGCGCCCGGGATCGGCACGCCACTGGCGGATCGGACGGTGCCGCCAACAATCGCCGGCCGACCTCCGTCCTCGTATTCGACCATGGACGCGCCGAATGCCCGCCGGGGTGAATCCGGCACATAGAACGGGCCCAGAACGGTCGTGGCGGTCACCTCTGGATTCTGATTGCCGTGGTTGATGATGTCGACTAGGGATGACAAGCCCAGCGTGTCCGACAGGAGAATGAACTCTTGTCGCGTCGCGTCGCACATCTGCCCGGTTTCGGTAAGGAATCGAATCCCTTGCAGCCACTCGGCTTCGGTCAGTCGCACTTCGCATGCGAAAGAATGCAGGTGCCGGACCAGCGCCTCCATCAGGAACCGAATGCGGTCATCGGGGGTCGTTGCCATTCGTGCCGTCACCTCGTGGGTGAGTTCTTGCTCATTCATCGCGCCACCTTATTGCCCCGGAAGTCTGCCGTGAATCGGTCGACGCGCGCGACGAGCTCGGGCACCGACGGACACCAATTCCGGCCCCGAATTCGGCTGACCTGCGACGGCCGACAAAGCGAGCTCGGCGACACACGGGCCGACCTCTTCGACCGGCCAGCGGACGGTGGTCAGCGCTGGAGTGATGTGGCTGCCCAGAAAGGTGTCGTTGTAGCCGGAAACTCCCACGTCGCCCGGGCAGTCCAGACCGCGTTCCCTCGGAAACTGGCGTACGCCGAGAGCCAGGTCGTCGTTGTGAGCGAATGCGGCGGTGACGCGGGAGCGCGCGAAGAGCAATTCCACCTTGCGCCGCTACCAGGTGAGCCTTGGCGGGATCGAGCGCAGGGGGACGTGGGCCACGTCCAACCCGAGATCCGCGGCCAGTTCGCGCATCGTAGGAGGCATCCGACGAGCTTTCATCTAGCAGTGGGATAGCAGCGACGGCAGACTATTGCAACCGATTGCAAAGCTGCCTACGGTTCCTGGAGCGTCGAACAGTCTCTCGAGGAGGCCCCGTGGCACGCGAGGACATCGATTTCCGGTCGGAGGGAACGACCGTGCGGGGATGGTTGTACACACCGGAAGGCCCGGGCCCCTACGCGGCCGTCGTCCTTGCGGGGGGCTGGTGCTATGTGCGCGAGCTGGTGATGCCCTATTACGCGGAGGAATTCGCATCGCGAGGGATCGCGGCCCTGATCATCGACTACCGCAACCTGGGACTATCCGACGGCGAGCCGCGCCAGCACCTTGATCCCTGGATGCAGATCCGCGACTACCAGAACGCGCTGAGCTTCCTCGAAACCCGCCACGACGTGGACCCCGACCGTCTCGGCGCCTGGGGCATCTCCTACTCGGGCGGCCACGTGGTCGTGTTGGCGGCCATCGACCCGAGGATCCAGGTCATCGTCAGCCAGATTCCAGTGGTCGACGGATACGAGAACATGCGGCGGGTCCACGGGACCCTGGGCTACCGGGCGCTGTGGTCGCGCATTCTCGAAGATCGTGCGCTGCGGTTCGGAAAGCACGGCGAACGCCTGCACATTCCGCACGCCACTGCCGAGCCGGCCAAGGATCTCTCGACGTGGCCCTTCCCCGAGACCTTCCACACCTTCGCGGCGCTGAAGGAAAAGGAGGCACCGCTTTACCAGAACAGCAGCACGGTCGAGTCCGTGGACCTGTTGCTGAACTACGACATCATCCCGTTCGCACGCCGCATCTACGACACCCCGACCCTCATGATCGTCGCGGAGGGCGACGACCTGACGCTCTGGGACCTGGAGATCGGCGCCTACAACACGCTGCCGACGACCAAGAAGCGACTGCACGTACTTCCGCACACCACGCACATGACGCTCTACAGCGACCGCGACAAGCTGGAGACCGCAGCGCGCGAGGCGGGCAGCTGGTTCGCCGAGCACCTGGGGCGGTAGCGCGGATGACGGGTCTCGAGGACCTAAGGAAACGGTTCCGGGCCTTTGTCGACGAGGAGGTCGTGCCGGCCGAGCCGACGCCCGGCACCACGCCGCACGGCCCTGATGAGGCGCTGGTCGAGCAGCTGCGTGCGGCGGCCCGGCGGGCCGGGGTCTTCGCGCCGACCGTGCCGGAGGCGCTCGGCGGCCTCGGGCTGAGCCACCGCGAGCAGGCCGTCGCGCTCGAGGAGGCCGGGCGCAGCCTGCTGGGACCGGCGGCCACGCTGTGCGCCGCGCCGGACGAGGGCAACGTCGTGCTGCTTCAACGCATCGCGAGCCCGGGGCAGCGAGAGCGCTATCTCGAGCCGCTCGCCCGCGGCGAGGTGCGCTCGGCCTTCGCGATGACCGAACAGTCGCCGGGTGCCGGGTCCGACCCGTCGCAGCTGGCCACCGGTGCCGAGCGGGTCAGCGGAGGCTGGGTGATCGACGGTCACAAGTGGTTCATCAGCGGCGCGGACGGTGCCGCCTTCCTTATCGTGATGGCCCGCACGGAGCCGGGCGCCACGATGTTCATCGTCGCCGCCGACAACCCGGGCCTGCGCGTCGGCCGGCGGATCGGCGCGCTCGACACGGTCTTCGCCGGTGGGCATTGCGAGGTCTTCTTCGACGGCTGCCGGGTCGGCGACGACGCCGTCCTCGGTGCCGTCGGGGAGGGCTTCGCCTATGCCCAGCTGCGCTTGGCGCCGGCCCGACTGACGCATTGCATGCGCTGGCTCGGCGCCGCGAGACGGGCACACGAGACGGCTGTTCGCTACGCCGCCGACCGGCCCATGTGGGGAGCTGTGCTGGCCGACCTCGGGATGGCCCAGCAGATGATCGCCGACAACGAGATCGACATCGCCTCGTCCCGGGCGCTGATCCGCGATGCTGCCGAGGTCCTCGACTCCGGCGCACCCGGGCGGCACGAGACCTCGATCGCGAAAGTCTTCGTCGCCGAGGCCGTGTTCCGCGTCGTCGACCGCTGCGTCCAGCTCTGCGGTGCGCTAGGTGTGTCGGACGACGCGGTGGTGTCCCAGCTCTACCGCGAGGTGCGCCCGTTCCGGGTGTACGACGGGCCGTCAGAGGTGCATCGCCAGTCGATCGCGCGGCGCGTGGTCGCACGCGCTCGTGCGGGCACGCCGCCGGGAGGACCGTGAGGATGCGCGCCGACGACGTTCCGCTGACTCCCCTGAATTTCCTGCGCCGCACCGCGGACGTCTTCCCAGACCGGGTGGGCCTGGTCGAGGAGAGCGGCAACTCCGTCACCTACCGCGAACTACATGCGCACGCGGCGCGGTTGGCGGACGCGCTGCGCGGCTCGGGTGTCGGCAGCGGCGACCGGGTGGCCGTGCTCGCGCCGAACTCCTTGCAACTGCTCGCCGCCCACTACGGCGTGCCGGGTGCGGGTGCTGTGCTGGTCGCCTTGAACACGCGGCTCGGCCCGGACGAGTACGCCTACATGCTTCGCCACTCCAAGGCGCGCGTCCTCGTCGTTCACCGTCTGCTCGCCAACGCGGTCCGCTCAGCGCTGGCCGACCAGCCCGCGCTGCAGCTGGTGGTGGAGATCACCGACCGCGACCTGACCCTGCGCGGGGCCACCGCGTATGAGCGTTGGCTGAACGCAGCTCCGGCCGGGCCCGGCCTGGCCGATCCCCACGCTGAGCAGGCGCCCATCGCGGTGAACTACACGAGCGGGACGACCGGCAAGCCGAAGGGTGTCGTCTACACCCACCGCGGCGCCTACCTGAATGCCCTGGGCTCAGCGATCAGCTTCGGCCTCACCGCACACTCGGTCTACCTCTGGACGCTGCCCATGTTCCACTGCAACGGATGGTGCTACACCTGGGCCGTCACGGCAGTCGGCGCGCGGCACGTCGGCCTGCTGCGCCCGGAGCCGCAGGCGGTGCTGAAAGCCCTGGCCGAGCAGGCCGTGACGCACTTCTGCGCGGCGCCGGTGGTGCTCAACGCGATCGTCAACGATCCCGCCGCGCGCACCGCCGTGCTTTCCCACCCTGTGCGGGTCGCGACCGGCGGCGCCCCGCCTTCCCCGTCGACGATCTCCCGCGTGCGGGCGATGGGCATCGAGCTCACCCACCTGTACGGACTCACCGAGACCTACGGGCCGTCCCTGGTGTGCGAGCCGCAGGACTCGTGGAGCGAGATGGACGACGAAGCGCTCGCTGCCGCGATGGCCCGTCAGGGGGTGCGGACCCTGACGGTGCGTGACGTGCGGGTCGTCGACGCCAAGCTGGCCGACGTGCCGTCGGACGGCAGGTCCGTTGGCGAGCTGGCCGTGCGGTCCAACACCGTAATGGCGGGCTACCTCGACGACGAAGCGGCGACCGCCGCAGCGATCGAAGACGGCTGGCTGCTCACCGGCGACCTCGCCGTCCGGCATCCCGACGGTTACATGCAGATCCACGACCGGGCGAAGGACATCATCATCACGGGTGGGGAGAACGTCTCGTCGGTCGAGGTCGAGAACGTCCTGATGAGCGTGCCCGGCGTCGTCGATGCCGCCGTCGTGGGGCGCCCTGACGATAAGTGGGGCGAGGTTCCGGTCGCGTTCGTCACGCTGGCGCCCGGCGCCGCAGTGCAGCCGGACGACCTCGTGGCGCACGTCAAGTCCCGGCTGGCCCGCTTCAAGGCACCGAAGGAGATCGTGTTCGGAGATCTCCCCAAGACCTCGACCGGCAAGATCCAGAAGAACGTCCTACGCGAGGCCGCAAGGCGGCCCCGGTGACAATCCCAACCGGCGTACCCGGCCTGGACCTCGAGCGGCTCCGCGGCCACCTGGCGTCGGCCGGCGTGCTGGACAGCGACCGCCCGCTGTCCGCGGCGCTGCTGACCGGAGGTCACTCCAATCTCAGCTATGTCCTCCAACAGGGGGACGAGAAGTGGGTGCTCCGTCGGCCGCCCCTCGGCCATGTCATGCCCAGCGCCCATGACATGAGCCGCGAGTATCGAGTGCTTTCCGGTCTCGCCTCGGTAGGGTTCCCGGTCCCCCGGCCGGTGCTGCTCTGCACAGACGAGAGCGTCACCGGCGTGACGTTCCTGCTCATGGACTATGTCGAGGGCCGCGTCGTGGGCGACGCCGCGGCGGCGGCGAGCCTGGACCCGGCTGACGCCTGGGCCATCTGCGGGTCACTAGTGGACACGCTGGTGGCGCTGCACGCCGTGGACGCGAAAGCGGCCGGGCTGGAAAAGCTGGGCCGGCCCGACGGCTACCTCGGCCGTCAGGTGGTGCGCTGGTCACAGCAGTGGCAGCACAGCCGCACGCGCGACCTCCCGGCACTCGACGCGCTCGCCAGCGCGCTCGCCCGACGCATCGAGGCGCTGCCCGACTCCTTGCCCTGGTCGATCGTGCACGGCGACTACCGGCTCGACAATGCGATCCTCGCCGAGCACGCCCCGCAGGTCCGTGCCCTGGTGGATTGGGAGATGTCCACCCTCGGCGACCCCGTCGCCGACCTCGCGGTGATGCTCGTGTACTGGTCGAGGCAGGGTGAGAACCTGCGCCGGCAGGTGCCGGTCGCCATCGGCGTCACCGACGGCCCCGGGTTCTGGGAACGGGACCAGATCATCGACGGCTACGCACGCAGCAGCGGCCGCGACCTCGCCAATCTGGACACCTGCGTCGGCCTAGCCTGCTTCAAGCTCGCGGTCATCGTTGAGTCCATCCATTTCCGCACGATTTCGGGCCGGCAACTCGGCACCGCCACGCAGGTGGACATGAGTGGTGCCGCCCCGGCACTGGCAGAGCTCGGGGTGCGCGTTCTGGCCGAGGGAACGTCCGCCTTGTCGTCGTGAATCCGGTCCCTCGGACCTTGACCGGCAGACGACCCGGTGTTTGAGTGTGCGTTTGTCACAGAACACCCACGCCGGCCGCCCGGGCGGAGGGCGGCGAGGCGGGAGAAGTCCCATGCAGCTAGGTGACGGGCTCGGCCACCTGACCTACAGCACGCTCGTCCATCCCGGAGACACCTGGCCGGAAATGTGGGAGAGCCTCACCACATACGCACCGGCCGTGAAGGCGAACGTCTCGCCGGACGCGCCATTCGGCGTCTCCCTGCGCCTGTCCGGCGCCTCGGCTGCCACCCTCGCCGGCGATCCGGTCGAGCGAGCAAGGCTCAAGGAGTTCCTGGCGACAAACGACCTCTACGTCTACACCGTCAACGCGTTCCCGCAGGGACCGTTCAAGGGTCGTCGTGTGATGGAGGAGGTCTACGAACCGGACTGGTCGACCGACTCGCGGACCGGCTACACGACGGACGTTGCGGACGTCCTCGCCGACATCGCCGCTGACGGGGTGGAGCCGGCGATCCAGACGGCCCCGCTGGCATACAAACCGAAGGTTTCGGGGCCCGAGTACGTCGCTGCCTTCACCCAGAACCTGTTCCGCGTGGTCGCTCACCTCGTCGAGCTGGAGCGGCGCACCGGGCGGCGGGTCAAGCTCGGACTGGAGCCCGAGCCACACTGCTTCCTCGAAACCACCCGGGAAACCGTGCGGTATTTCGAGGAACGCGTGTATTCGGCCGAGGGCACCGCCCGGCTGGCTTCGCTGACCGGGCTGCCGGTCTCGCAGGTGCACGGCCTGATCCGGCGGCACCTCGGCGTGGTATTCGACATCTGCCATCTGGCCGTGGAATTCGAGGACATTCCCGCTTCACTGGCGTTGCTGGTGGCTGCCGGCATCCCGATCTTCAAATTGCAGGAGGCGTCGGCGCTGTGGGTCCCGGAGGTGACGCCGGAGACGGTTCACGAGCTGGAACGCTTCACGGACACCATCTATGTGAGCCAGACGACCGAGCTGCGCGACGGCGAACTCACGCGATTTCTCAATCTGGGCGATGCCATCGATGCGTGGAAACAAGCTCCGGGCGGATCGCGGGAATGGCGCACGCATTTTCACGTGCCGGTTTTCCTGGACGATCTAGGGGCCTTCCGCACGACGCGCTTCGCGATCGAGGATGCGCTGCGCGTGCATGTCGAGACTCCGTTGTCCGACCAGCTCGAGATCGAGACCTACACCTGGGACGTCCTGCCGGCGCACCTCAAGACCGGCGACATCACCGAGTACGTCACGCGAGAATTGGAGTGGGTGCGCGACGAGCTCGAGGCAGACCCGGAACCGCTCTGAGCATCCGGCCTAGGCACGCGACGGGATGACTCTCGCCTCGCGCAGCTGCGCGAACAGATCGAGGAACGACGCGACGGTGCTCTGGTGGTCGAGGAATCCCATCTCGCGGCTCTTGGTCATGGCGGCGAACGTCTCCACCTCGCGGCCGAGGTCGGCGTCGGTGTGCCACCAGGACGCCAGCTCGGAGGCCTTGTAGGGCATGAGATCGTGCTGATCCACGAGCCGGGCCCACACCTCGTCGGCGTGGTCCATCCTGCCTTCGAGGGGCGTCGGCGAGCCGGGATACTTCGCCGCTTCGATGCCGAGCCCCGCAGCGACCTCGGGCCACAGTTGGCGCCACCGGAACACTTCGCCGTTGACGGTGTTGAACGCCTGGTTTTGCGCGCGCTCCTCGGTCGACGACCACAGGACGTGCCGGCCGAGCAGCCTGGCGTCGGTAAGGTCGGTCACGCCGTTGAGTTGCTGGGGGCTGCCCGGGAACACGAAGGGCTCGCCCGTGGCACGGCAGATCGAGCCGTACACCGCAAGCGTCACGCCCATGTTCATGACGTTGCCCAGCGCATAGCCGATCAGCGTGTGCGGCCGGTGCACCGACCAGGTGAAGCCCTGGCGGTCGGCCTCGGCGAAGAGAATGTCCTCCTGGTCGTAGTAGAAGTTCTGGTGCGGCAGCCGATCCTGCGATTCCCGGAAAGGCGTCTCCGCGGGCGTCGAGGCGTAGGCCTCGAACGGCCCCAGGTAATGCTTCAGGCCGGTCACCAGTGCCGCGTGGGTCAGCCTCGTCGTCTGTCCCAGGACGGTGAGGACGTTCGACAGCATCGCCCCGTTCACGCGGCAGTTCTCGGCCTCGGTCTGCTGCCGCGACCACGTCGTGAACACCAGGTGCGTGATGTCGATGCCGGCGAGTGCTCGCGCCAGGGATTCCGGGTCGAGCACGTCCGCGTGCACGTGCCGCACCTGCGGCACCTCGTAGCGGTGTGATCGCGACAGACCGACGGTGTTCCACCCTGCTCGGGCGAGCGCGCGGGAGGTGTTGTATCCCGCGATGCCGGTCGCCCCCACGACCAATGCGGTCCGTTCCACGGCCATGGCTCCTTTACGACGGGCGGCTCGGGCCTCACGCGCCGCGTGCGGTTCGCCCGCATCCTGGTCTACCGTGGACAGGGCGTCAAGTATTGGTTAACGTTTGGCCCTGATCTTGCGTCGTGTCCGGTACCGCAGATCAGCCATGGGTGTCCAGGAGGCGCACGTTCATGGGACGAGTTGCGGGCAAGTCGATCGTCGTCACGGGCTCGGGCAGCGGGATGGGTCGCGCCTTCGTGCTCGCGCTCGCGCGCGAAGGTGCGACCGTGGGGGTTCTCGACATGAGGCCCGATGCGGCAGAAGGCGTGCGCGACGAAGTCGTCGCCGCGGGCGGAAAGGCAATAGCGCTGTGCGCTGACGTGAGCCGACGCGATCAGGTAGCTGCGGCGCTGGACTCTTTTGTGGAGACCGCCGGTCGGCTCGATGTCCTGTTCAACAACGCCGGTTTCAACCGGCCGATGCACTTGATGGACGTGACCGAGGAGAACTGGCACTCGATCATGAACGTCAACGCGCTCGGGACGCTGATAGGCATCCAGGAAGGCGCTCGGCGGATGATTCCCAACAAGAGCGGCAAGATCGTCAACACTTCGTCCATCGCGGGGCGGCAGGGTTATCCGAGCTTTACGCCGTACTGCGCAAGCAAATTCGCCGTCAACGCACTCACCCAAGCGGCCGCACGGGCGCTCGCCGAGCACAACATCACGTGCAATGCGTTCGCTCCGGGCGTCGTCGCCACGCCGCTGTGGACGCAACTGGACGAAGACCTCATCGAGATCGGTGATTCGAAGGCGCCGGGGCAGGCCATGGCCGATTTCTCCGCGGGAATTCTGCGCGGCCGGGCGGCAACGCCCGACGACATCGTCGGCACAGCCCTCTACCTCGCCTCTCACGATTCCGACTACCTCACCGGGCAGATCATCATGATCGACGGCGGCATGGTGCTCGTTTGAACAGGCTAGGGCGTCATCAACGAGACGCCGGACAACGGGACTGACGACCTGTCATGACGCACTCAGGAATGCGCAGGAAGAACGTGGCGAGTAACCCGGCGGATACTGCCGCCAGCACCGAGGCGGCCTTGCTCCTCGGCGGCCGGCTGCGGCAGGCTCGGGTCAAGCGCGGGATCTCGCTGCGTGCGCTGGCTCGTGAACTCGGCGTTTCCCCTTCTTTCGTCTCCCAGCTCGAGAACGGCAAGAACCGGCCGTCGGTGGCCACGCTCTACTCGATGGCGCAGCTTCTCGATGTGTCGATCGACCAGCTCTTCGATCTGGCCGCCGGACCCTCGGGCCCGGCCCCGAGTTCCGCCGCCATCGTGCCGGCAACGGCCGAAGCGCCGGATGGCCTGCCCATGCCGCCCGGTGAACCAGCCCGGATCAGCAGGTCGGAGCTGGGTTCCCCGGCAAACGCGTGGTCGCGTGAAGCGCCCAAGCGGTTGTCTGTCACTCATCCGGGAAAGCGTCCGCGGCTGGTGATGGATTCCGGCGTCATCTGGGAGCAGCTGGTCAGCACTGCCAACGACATGGACTTCATCGAGATCATCTACCCCGCCGGCAGCAGCTCCACGAACGACGGCCGCATGATGCGCCATGCAGGCTTCGAATACGGGTGGCTGCTGGACGGCGAGCTCGAGGTGATCGTCGGCTTCGACAGCTTCGTGCTCCGAGCAGGCGACGCGATCGGATTCGATTCAGCCACGCCACACCTTTTCCGGAATCACGGCACCGTGGACGCGCGGGGCGTCTGGTGTGTCGGCCATGCCCACTGAATGCTCCTCACTGCACAACAGCTATGCGAGGTCGGCCCATGAAAGCACTGCAGTTCCTCGGCGACGAGAAATTCGCCGTCAAGGAGATCGACCCGCCGGGAATCGAGGACGACGAGGTCCTGCTCGCGGCGCGTAGCGTAGGAATCTGCCACTCCGATATCGAGCTGCTCGCCGGGCGATACATCATTCCGTTCGAGTATCCGGTCATTCCCGGCCACGAATGGGCGGCCGAGGTCGTCGACGTCGGGCGGAACGTGACGAGGTTCGCCCGCGGTGATCGCGTGGTCGGAGAATGCGTGATCGGCACCGAGCACTTCGGTTTCAGCATCAGCGGCGCTGCCGCAGAACTGTTCGTCGCGAAGGAATCCTGGCTGCACCAGCTACCCGACGACCTCAGCTGGACCCAGGGTGCACTGGTCGAGCCGTTCAGCTGTGGTTACTACGCGACCATCCGGGCCGACGATCTCGACGCCGGCGACACCGTCGTGGTACTCGGCGCCGGACCGATCGGGCTCGGCGTGGTGGCCGCCGCGGCGGGGAAGGGCGCGCGCGTCATCGTGGCGGAACCGGCACTCGACCGCGGGGAGCTGGCGCGGCAGTTGGGCGCCGACGAGGTCGTGGACCCGACACAGCCGGACTTCCACGACCGTGTGAGCGAAAGCACGCGCGGCGCCGGCGCCGACGTGGTCTTCGAGGCCAGCGGCAAGCCCGCAGCGATGGCCGGCGCCATGGAGATCGCCAGTTTCCGGGCTCGGCTGGTCTACATCGGCATCGACGTTGGCGGCCGGGCTCCGGCCGCATTGGGGCTCATCCAATCGAAGGAACTGCAGTTGCGCGGAATCATCGGTTCCCCCGGCGTTTGGCCGCGGACCCTGCGGTTCCTGGCCCGGACCGGGCTGGATCTGACCCCGCTCGTCACAGCCTCGTTCCCGCTGGCCCTCGCCGACCAGGCCGTCCGCACCGTTCTAGACGATCGAACGCAGGTGAAGGTGCACATCACCTCCGACGTCGCCGTCTGACCCCGCAGGAGCTGCTGTGCGAGCTGGTGTCCTCTACGGCCAGGGCGACCTGAGAGTCGAGGAACGCGCCGAACCCATCCCCGGCCCGGCCGATGTCGTCGTCCGCGTGACCTACAACGGCTTGTGCGGGACGGATGCCACCGAGTACGCCAAGGGCCCGATGATGGTTCCGCTCCATCGCCGACACCCCGGCAGCGGCCACGTCGGGCCTACCGTGCTCGGCCATGAATTCATCGGCGCCGTGGTCGACGCCGGCAGCGATGCACGCCATCTGGTCGGGCAGCGAATAGCAAGCGGAGCAGGGGTTTCCTGTGGTTCTTGCCGGCGCTGCCGCCAGGGACGCACCAACCTCTGCGCCGCCTATTACACCCTGGGGCTGAATACGCACGGCGGGCTGGCGGAATTCGTCGCCGCGCCGGCTAGCACGTGCGTGGCCATTCCCGACGACTGTGCCGATTCGGACGCCGCCCTCGCGCAGCCGCTCGCAGTGGGCCTGCACGCCGTCCGGCGAGCCGGGATTCATCCGGGAGACACCGTGGTCGTCGCCGGTGCGGGGGCGATCGGCGCTTTCATCCTTTCCGGCCTGGGTAGTCACGACGGCCCGGTCATCGCCGCCGACATCGACCAGGACCGGCTGGTCGTCGCCGAAAGCCTCGGCGCCACTAGCAGCATCCTGCTGCCGCGCGACGCCGGTCCGGACGCGCTGCGAGACGTCGTGCCGGGTGGCGCGGACGTGGTGTTCGAGACGTCCGGAGTGACGGGCGCGGCAGCACGCGCCTTCCGTGGTGCGGCACCAGGCGGCACGGTCGTGCAGGTCGGGCTCAACCAGACGCCTCAGCCGCTGAATCTCGCGGAGGTCGTGCTGCGCGAGGTCGACCTGATAACGACGGTCGCGCACGTGTGCGCACAGGACATGCCGGAGGCATTGCGGCGACTGGCCGGCGGCTCGCTTTCCGGGCTGCTCGACCGGATCGTGCCGCTGGAGGACGTCGTCACGCAGGGCTTCGAGCCGCTGGTCGCCGGGCTGGCGGCCGGGAAGATCCTGGTCGACCCCCGCCGCGGCTGAGTGTTCGCTCACGGGCCAAGCCGGCCGCGCCGCAGAGCCTGATCCCGCGATGTTGCCCGAATGTGATGTGAACCTCTTGTGAACACCTGGAGGTCGCTTGTACAGTGCCGCGCAACGCGGCTGGGCAGGAACGCGACGTGCGGACCGACCCGGATTGGACGCCCGATTCGTGCTGTGGAGGCGTGATGGCCGTGACTGCACCCGAGCGGACGGTGGTCCGGCCGGGCCCCCGCATCACTGTTTCCCGTGGGCTGCTCACCATCACCGTCGCGACTGTGGCGCTGTTCCTGGCGAGCTGGCTGTTCGCGTCGACCAGCGTCAGCAAGGGCGCGCTCCTCGGAATGCTTCCGTTCGCGGCGGTACTCGCGATCATCTCGCTCGGCCAGACACTCGTGGTGCAACAGGGCGGAATCGACCTCTCAGTGCCGGGTGCGGTCTCGCTCATGGTGGTGATCGTCAGCCACGAACCGAACGGGGACGACAGCAAGCTGCTCGGCGCGGTGCTCCTGGCCCTCGTCGTGGCGATTGTCGCCGGCCTGGCGAACGGCATTCTCATCGGCCGGCTGGGTCTGAATCCGATCGTCGCAACGCTGGGCATGAGCGCCCTGCTCTACGCCGGTGTTCTCGGCATTTCTGGCGGCTCCCCCAGGCGCACGACCAATCTGCTGGCCGACATTGCCGGCGGGACGACTCTCGGGATTCCGAACTCGGTTTACTTCGCGGTCGCCGCCACCGTGATCGTAACGGTCGCGGTGAAGCTCACCGCGGTCGGGCGCCGGTTCGAGGCCGTCGGCGCGAGTCCGCCGGCCGCTTGGACGGCCGGGTTGCACGTGGTGCGCCATCGCGCGGCCGCCTACGTATGGGCGATGGTGTTCTACTGGCTGGGCGGCGTCCTCCTCGCCGGCATTCTCGCCCAGCCCACTGCTTTCCAGGGCGATGCGTACCTCCTGCCGTCTGTGGCAGCGGTCGTCCTGGGCGGCACGTCGCTGCTCGGGGGCCGCGGCTTTCTGGTTGCGACCGCTGTCGCAGCTCTGTTCCTCAGCCAGTTGCAGCAGTTCGTACTGGCTCTCGGTGTGGATACCGCCGTCCGCAGTCTCGTCGAGGCCGGGGCGCTCGCCGTCGGTGTCGCCCTGTACTCGGTCAACTGGCGGGCTATCAAACAGCGGCTGGTCAATGCCGCGCCAGCGCCGTCGCCCGGTTCCAGCACCTAGCCGCAAGCACCTGACCGGGCGGCACGACCGAGTGCAAGTCCTCGACAACAACCCGACGACGCGAGAAGGGAAACCTCAATGATCCGACCGCTTTCGCTCGCACGCTTGGTTGCGGGCGTCGCCGCGGCGACCTTCGTGCTGGCCGCCTGTGGAGGCGGCTCAGACGAAGCTTCGGGGAGCCAACCGTCCGGCAGCGCCTCCGGCGCCGCCAACGTGCCCGCCTGGTGCGGACCCAAGGAGATCACTCTCGGCATGACCGATGGGTTCGGGGGCAACAGCTGGCGCTTGATCACGACTGCATCCGGCAAGGAAGAGGCCGCGAAGTGCCCGAGCGTGAAGGAGTTCCTGTACGCCGATGGCCAGGGCAATACGCAGAAGGCGATCTCCGACATCCAGGGCATGGCCGCCAAGGGCGTCGATGCGCTCGTGGTATTCCCTGATGCCGGGCAGGCAATGCTGCCCGCCCTGCGCTCGGCATTCCAGGCCGGCGTCGTCACGGTTCCCTACCGCGTATTTCCCGGTGGTGAGGACGGCAAGGACTACACGAAATACATAGCGCTCGACTCGGTCAACGACGGCCACAACTGGGCGAACTGGATCAAGGAAGTGGTGCCCAACGGCGGCAATGTTCTCTTCCTGAGTGGTCCCAAAGGCAACAGCCAGGGTGAGGGCGAGGCGCAGGGCTTGCACGAGGTCCTCGACCCGACGGGCAAGTACACCTTCATCGGTGAGAAGCCGTTCGAGGTGACCAATTGGGATCCGGCGCTGACACAGCAGGTGCTTACCGCGGCCATCGCCAAGAACTCCAAGATCGACGTGATCGCCTCCGACTTCGGCCCCTCTCTGGTCGGCGCGCTGTCCGCCTTCACCAAAGCCGGGCGGTCCATCCCGCCGATCGCCACGTCTGACGGCAATGTCCTGGGCTGCTTCTGGCAGGACAACCAGGCGAAGAACCCGAACTTCAAGCTGTACACGATCGCGACCGGCAACGACCACGTCCGCACTGCCATGGACTACGCAATCGCGGAGGCCACCGGCGGGCAGGTCCCGACCGATACGGTCCACAAGCACGCGCCGTTCGAGAACTCGGTCAGCGGGCAGCCCAACAAGGTCGAATGCCGCAAGGATCTTCCTGGGGACATCTACCTCTCGGCCCAGATGCCGCCCGAGCAGCAGGCAAAGGTCATCAAGAAGTAGTCGATGTGGAGGGCGGCCGGAGCTGACGTCGCGGGCCGGCCGCCCTCCAACCCGGCGAGCGGAGAGACCCTGGGCCCGATGAAGGACGACGAAGTGACAGAGGCGACGAAGGTTGCCCTCCAGCAGCCGACCATGGTGCTTTCCGGTATCTCGAAGAGTTACGGCGGCGTCAGGGCGCTCTCAGATGTGTCGCTCGAGGTCGTGCCCGGCGAGGTGCATGCGCTGTTGGGTGAGAACGGCGCCGGGAAGTCCACGCTCATGGCAGTCGCCTCGGGCACGACGCGCCCCGACGGCGGCTCCATGCAGTTCGAAGGCCAGGAGATCGACGGTCTCACCCCCGCGCGAGCCACCGAACTCGGCATCGCGATCGTGCACCAGCACCCGGCTGTACTCCCGGACATGACGGTCGCGGAGAACCTTCGGGTAGCCGTTCCAAGGGAGCGGCTGAGGTTCGCCGGCGACGAGAAATCGTCGATGCGGGCGCTGCTCGACGACGTGGGATTCCGGCGCCACCTTGAAGACCGTGTCAGCGATCTCAGCGTCGCCCAGACACATCTGCTCGAGCTGGCCAAGGCGCTGGCGCTCGAACCCAAGCTGCTCATCCTCGACGAGCCGACGGCGCCGTTCGGCCCCGAGTCCGTCGACCTGCTTTTCGATCGCGTGCGAGCGGCCACTCGCGCCGGCACCGCCGTCGTCTACATCACTCACCGCCTTGCCGAGGTCCGCGTCCTGGCCGACCGCGTCACGGTGCTCCGCGACGGTCGGCTGCGCGGCACCATGAGCGTCGACGAGGTGACCGACGACGAGCTGCTGGCGCTCATTGTCGGCCGGCAGCTGGAGTCGACGTTCCCTCCCAAACACGAGCCGACAGAGGGCGATCCCGACGCGCTCACGGTCCGCGAGCTGGGCGGCGACGGATTTTCCGATGTCACACTCACGGCTCGGAAGGGCGAGATCCTCGGGGTCTCCGGCGTCGTCGGCAACGGGCAGAGCGACCTCCTACGGGCGCTCGCGGGCCTGAAGCCGTTCAACGGTGAGGTTCTCGTCACGGGGAAGGCGAGGAGCTCACGGCAGCTGCAGCGTGACTCGGCCTACCTGCCGGCGGACCGGTACCGCGAGGGGCTGATGATGTCGCTGTCGGTCCGGGAGAACTCCGCGGTGATGGCACTCGGGGACTTCGCGCGCGGCCCGCTGCTCAGCAGGCCACGGGAGCTTTCGGCAGTGGGCCGCGAGCTCAGCAGCCTGGGTGTGAAGGCGCCGACAATGGAGGCGGTCGTCACCGCGCTTTCCGGCGGTAACCAGCAGAAGGTCGTGGTGACGCGCGCGCTGCTGTCCAAACCGGCGATCCTGGTGGCGGACGAGCCGACGCAAGGTGTGGACGTCGGAGCACGCGCCGAGATATACCGGATTCTGCGGGAGGTGGCGGACAGCGGCGTGCCGGTGGTCGTCGCCTCGTCGGACGCGAAGGAGCTCGAGGGCCTGTGCGACCGGGTCGTCGTGATGTCGCGGGGACACGTCGTGGAGGAGCTCACGGGGGACGATGTCACCGAGGAGCGGATGATCCGCGCCGCGGTGGCCGCCACCCGGCATACCAGGCAGGCAGCAGAACGCACCGCGACGCGGATGCGTCCCGGACTGCGCCGATTCTTGGCCGGCGACTACGCGCCGGTCGCCGTTCTCGCCGCAATGATCGTCGGGCTGGGCGCGTATGTCTACGCGCACAATGACAGGTACCTGAATTCCTTCAACATCACCTCGATGATGCTGCTCGTCGCGGCGTTGGGATTCATTTCCCTGGGACAGACGGTCGCATTGCTCGTCGGGGGCATCGACCTTTCCGTGGGACCACTCGCCGGCTTCCTTGTGGTGCTGGCGTCGTTCTTCGTCAACGACGACAAATCCGCAGGGGTGGTGATCCTCGGTCTCGTCCTGATGCTGGTCGCGGCCACGGCGGTCGGCACGCTCAACGGATCCCTGATCCGGTTCGGCAGGTTCACGCCGGTGGCCGCGACGCTGGTCACCTACATCGGCCTGCAGGGCCTGAGCTTCCTGCTGCGCGACGCGCCCGAGGGGATCATCCGGGCGAGCGTCACGGATTTCATCACCCGCAAGATCGGACCGATCCCGTGGGCCTTCATCGTGCTGGTGGTCATCACACTGGCGATGGAATGGCTGCTGCGCCGGTCCGAGTGGGGTCACCGGCTTCGCGCCGCGGGGTCGAATGAGGAATCGGCACGGGCGGTCGGCGTGCGGATCAACCGCACCGTGGTGCTCGCCTATGTGTTGAGCTCGCTGTTCACCTTCCTCGGCGCGATCGTGCTGCTCGCCCAGCTCGGGATCGGCGACCCGGCCCAGGGCGTCACCTACACGCTGAGCAGCATCACCGCGGTCGTCCTCGGCGGCACTAGCCTGCTCGGCGGCCGCGGGACGTTCATCGGCACGCTGCTGGGCGCGTGCCTCATCGTCCAGGCGCTCAACGCCACGACGTTCCTGGGTCTCACGCAGACCTGGCAGTACATCTTCCAGGGCGGCCTCATCGTCGTGGCTGCCGTCCTCTACAGCCAGGTGCGCGGCACCCGCGTCTCATTCACCCAAGGCAGATAGGAGCAGGACGTGCTCGCTGCACGGTTCTACGGCCAGAAGGATATCCGGGTCGAGGAGGTGCCCACCCCCCAGCTGTCGGCACCCGACGACTTGCTGGTTGAGGTGCACTGGTGCGGCATCTGCGGCACCGACCTGCATGAGTACTCCGTCGGGCCGATCGTCACCGCCGTCAAGCCGCACCCCCTCACCGGCGCCAGCCTGCCCCAGACGTTGGGCCACGAATTCTCGGCCACTGTGGTCGAGACCGGAGCGGAGGTCAGAGATGCCGGCATCGGAGACCGGGTCTCCGTCATGCCGCTCATCATCTGCGGCCGCTGCCGCTACTGCCGGCGTGGGCAGGGCCACCTCTGCGTGACCATGGCCTGCACGGGGCTGTCGGCATCGACCGGCGGGCTCGCGAGATTCGCCGTGCTGAAGGAGTACCAGGTGAATCGCCTGCCGGATGAGGTGTCCGACCTCGAGGGCGCCCTCATCGAGCCGGCAGCGGTGGCGGCCTACGGCGTGGAGCGAGCGGGCATCTCCGGCGGCGACATCGTGCTGGTGACCGGAGCCGGTCCGATCGGCGCGCTTTCCGCTCTCTACGCAAGCGCGATCGGCGCGGGCGCCGTCGTGATCGCAGAGCCCAACCCGAACCGGGCCGCGCTGGCCCGTGAGCTGGATGTCGGCCCGGTGCTCGATCCGACGGGGAAGGGATTCGGCGACCTGTTGGCAGAGCTGACCGACGGGTTCGGGGTTGACCTCGCGGTCGAGTGCTCGGGGACCAGCCCCGGGCTCGGCGCCTGCGTGACGCACGTCCGCCGCGGCGGAGCCATCGTGCAGACCGGGCTGCACACCAAGCCGGCGCAGCTCGACGCCATGACGCTCGCCGAGAAGGACGCCACGCTCTACGGCAGCTGGTGCTACGGGCTCACCGACTGGCCGCGGGTCATCCGACTGGTCGCCACCGGCCGCTATCCGGTCACCAAGGCCGTGACCGCGCGGGTGCCGCTGCAGGACGTCGTGGAGAAGGGCTTCGAGGTCCTCGTCGACCCCAAGGGCGATCAGCTCAAGGTCCTGATCAGCCCCACCGCTGCGTAGCGCCTCAGGAAGGATGCAATCAATGCAGCCGCCGCCGAAAGCGATCCACCATGCCGGGCTGGTGATCCGCGACCTCGACCGATCGATCTACTTCTACCACGACATCCTCGGGCTGCCGTTCGCCAACGAGCCGACGCCGTGGTTCTCCGGGCCCCAGCTCGAAAAGGGCGTCGGCGTGCCGGGCGCCGAGCTGCGGCAGGTCTGCCTCTGGGTGGGCGAGCATTCCACCCTGGAGCTGCTCGAGTACGCCAACCGGCCAGAATCGAGCACCGAGCCGGTCCCGAACAACTACCTGGGCGCCGCTCACGTCTGCCTGCTGGTCGACGACATTACGGCAAGGAAGGCGGAGCTGGAAAGCAAGGGCGTGCAGTTCTATTCGGATGTCAACGTCATCGACGACGGGCCGCTTGCCGGCTGGCGTTGGTGCTATTTCAGCGACCCGGACGGCCTTGCGCTGGAGCTGGTGGAGATTGCCTACTACGAAAAGGAAAAGCGGGAGGCGGCAGCGGAGGAGTACCTCCGCACCCGCGCTCGACTGGAAGAGATCGAGGCCAGGCTCGCCTGAAACCGGAGCCGGGCCGGTCCCGGCAGCGGGCCCGGCGAACGTCCACCGCTGCTCTGCCGAGCAGCGCCTTTCACGGAGGTCCCGATGGGTTCGCCCACATATGGAGTCACCGGCGTCGACTGGGAGGACCGGCTCAGCATGCCGCGACTGCGCCGAGAACGCCTCGATCGGCTGAAGGCCGAACTCGAGCGCTCCGATCTTGGCGCGCTGCTGACCTTCGACTTCCACAACATTCGCTACATGACGGCGACGCACATCGGCACCTGGGCGATGGACAAAATGATCCGCTTCGCTGTGCTGCCGCGCGGCGGCGACCCGGTGCTGTGGGACTTCGGCTCCGCTGCCCGGCACCACCAGTTGCAGACGCCGTGGCTCGACGAGGCTCACCCGGGCGAGCGCGGCCAGCACTACGGTGCGCGCGCAGGGATCTCGACGCTGCGGGGCGCGATCTCGCCCTCGGCCGGGCGCGCGCAGGACGTCGCCGCGAAGGTACATGCCGTGCTGGCCGAGCACGGCCTGCAGAACGAACCGGTGGGGGTGGACATCATCGAGCCGCCGGTGATGTTCGCCCTCCAGGAGCTCGGCATCACCGTGGCCGACGGGCAGCAGGTGTTCCTGGGGGCTCGCCGCATCAAGACCGCCGACGAGATCGGGTTGCTCACGCAGGCGGCTTCGATGGTCGACGCAGCCTACGAAGAGCTGTACGAGTTCCTCAGGCCGGGCGTCCGCGAGAACGAGTGCGTCGGACTGGTCAGCAAGGTGCTCTACGACCTGGGATCGGAGCACGTCGAGGGCGTCAATGCCATTTCCGGCGAGCGGTGCTCACCCCATCCGCACGTGTTCTCCGACCGGCTGATCCGCCCAGGGGACCCGGCGTTCTTCGACATCCTGCACAGCTTCATGGGCTACAGGACGTGCTACTACCGGACCTTCGCCGTCGGCAGCGCCTCTCGCGCCCAGCGCGATGCCTATCGGATCTGCCGCGAGTACATGGACAAGGCCATCGAGATGGTGAAGCCCGGCGTCACCACTGCGGACATCGTCGAGCTGTGGCCGCGCGCCGAGGAGTTCGGCTTCGCCGATGAGGAGGCCGCGTTCGCCCTGCAGTACGGGCACGGCGTCGGCCTGTCGATCTGGGAGCGGCCGATCTTCAGCCGGATGACCTCCTTCGATGCGCCGGAGGTGCTCGAGGAGGGCATGGTCTTCGCCCTGGAGACCTACTGGCCGGCCTCCGACGGCTGGGGCGCGGCGCGCATCGAGGAGGAGGTGATCGTGACCGCGGACGGCGCGGAGGTGATCACGAAGTTCCCTGCCGAGGACCTGCTCGTGGCCGGGCGCCGCTACTACACGACCGCCGGCCCGCTCACCCTCGAGCGGGATAGCCAGTCGCACATCAACACCCGCGGGCGGACGTCGGTTGAGCCACCCTCGGAGGACGGGAAATAACACCGGAAATGACCAGGAAGGGATCGGCATGACGCTGCCGTTGGAGACGCATCCGTACGGCGAACACGACGTCGTCATGCCACCGAACAACCCCACGGCGCACGACCAGTCGGACGTTCCGCTCGACGTGCGGCTGCGGATGTACCGCGTGCTCCATGAGTTGCGGCAGTTCGAGAAGCGCGCCTACGACCTTTTCATGCAGCAGCTGGTTAAGGGCACCTCCCATTTGTCGCTCGGCATGGAGGCGATCGCCGCCGGATTCGCCACGGCGATGCGGTCCGACGACTACACGTTTGCGACCTATCGAGGCCACGCGCACACCTTGGCGCGCGGCGTGCCGATGGAGGCGGTACTCGCGGAATTGCTCGGGCGCAGCAACGGACTGCTGGGCGGCAAGGGCGGATCGATGCATCTGACGAGCGTGGAGCACGGGGTCATGGGCTCCTACGCGATCATCGGCGCGCACCTGACCATCGCGAACGGGGCTGCCTGGTCTGCGCAGTACCGGGGCAGCGGGCAGGTCGCGGTGTGCTTCTTCGGGGACGGCACCACGAATATAGGGGCGTTCCACGAGGCGCTGAATTACGCCGCCGTCTTCGCGCTTCCGGTGGTTTTCGTCTGCGAGAACAACCTCTACATGGAGTACACCGCCATTTCCGACATCACAGCGGTACGGCGCCCGGCCGCCGACCGCGCCGCCGCGTACGGACTCGACCCCGTCGAGGTCGACGGCAACGACGCCGACGCCTGCTACCTCGCAGCCGAGGAGGCGCTGGCGCGCGCCCGCTCGGGCGCCGGGCCGGTGCTCATCGAGGCGCTCACCTATCGCCACGGTGGCCACTCCCGGGCCGACCCCGGCAAGTACAAACCCCCGGGCGAGCTGGAGGCCTGGCTGGCATACGACCCGCTCAAGGTCTACCGGGGACGGCTGGAGCGGCTGGGTGTCGAGGCGGCGCAACTGGACCGGATCGAGTCGGAGGTGGCGCAGGCGGTCGACGCGGCGACCGACGCCGCGAAGAACGGAGCGCTGCCCGACCCCGCGTCCGCGTTCACCGAGGTTTGGGCGGACGGAGGCTCCTCGTGGCGGTCATGACCTACCGCGACGCCGTTGCGCATGGCATCGCGCAAGAAATGGAACGCGACGAGCGGGTCGTGCTGGTCGGCGAAGACGTGGCGGGGGCGGGTGGCGTGTTCAAGACGACCGTGGGCCTGCTCGAGCGGTTCGGCCCGAAACGGGTCATCGATACACCCATCGCGGAACAGGCGATCCTCGGGGCGGTCATGGGAGCGGCGATGACCGGGCTGCGGCCGGTGGGCGAGATCATGTTCTCCGACTTCTTCGCCGTCTGCTGGGATCTGGTCGCGAACCAGATGGCGAAAACCCGCTACATGACGAACGGCCAAGTAAGCCTGCCGCTGGTGGTGAAGAGCGGCAACGGCGGGACCCTGCGATTCGGCGCCCAGCACTCGCAGTCCGTCGAGAACTGGGCGATGGCGGTTCCTGGCCTCAAGGTCGTGACACCCTCGACACCGGTCGACGTGGTCGGTTTGATGGCCGCCGCCATCCGCTGCGACGATCCGGTGCTCTTCTTCGAGCACAAAGGCCTTTACGCCACCAAGGACGAGGTGCCGGACGGACCGATCGTCGACGAACTCGGCAAGGCGCGAATCCGCCGGCCCGGCACCGATGCCACGATCGTCGCCCTGGGGCTCATGGTGCCCCGCGCTCTCAAAGCAGCGGAGCGGCTCGCCTCGCGCGGCATCGATTGCGAAGTGCTAGACCTCCGGTCACTGGTTCCGCTCGACGTCACGACGGTGCTCGAATCGCTGAGTCGCACGAGCCGGCTTTTCACCGTCGAGGAGAATCCCCGGTTGCTCGGGTGGGGAGCGGAGATCGCCGCCATCGCCGTCGACGAGGGGTTCTGGCACCTCGACGGGCCCGTCATCCGCATCACGACCCCACACGTCCCCCTTCCCTCCGCCGACTCGCTGGAGGATCTGGTCATCCCGTCGATCGAGCGGATCGCCGAGGACGTCGAGCGTGCGATGCAGTCCTGACCTTCCAGCCGGTGGGTGGCGACGAGGAATGGACATCGCACTCACCGCCGGTAAGGAGCGGCCGCTGCACTGATCACTCCGGCATTCATCGGCGGCGTCGCGCTGTTGCGCGGCCGCGTGCGGGTAGCCGGTCTGGCCGGCCTGTTCGCGGCGGCGATAACAGCCGCGAACGCTATGCGCTTGCCCGCGGTGTCACGGTACTGGACCCAGTCGCTGCAGGAGACGGGCCGCGTAGGGGGTTTGACCAACCGTCCAACCGCTTGCTTGTGGGCGACCTTTCCCGCGCGGGACTGGCCACTCACACCGCGTGGCTGATCTGGCTGTTGCTGCTTTGCGCCACGATGTCGGCGCTGTTGATCGCGAAACGGCATTGCTCCGAACCACGGACAGGTTGAACCCGCTGAGGCGATCACGAGCTGATGCGCCGCTACTGACCTGTCACCAGCGAGGCCATCCGAGGATATGAGATCGACGTGGCCGGCCATTCGAGCCTGACCCGCCGCAAGCTGCTCATGGCCGCCCTGTGGACCGAGGCCTGCCTGACCTTCCCCTCGCTGGATGCGATGCGCGAGGGGTTTGAGACCTACCCGGTGACCGACGCCGTCGGCGGGACATCGCCCGAGGCGCACCAGGCCGGGCTGGGCCGCATCGCCCAGGCCGGCGGCCAACCGACCAGCGTGACCCAGGTCGGGTGTGAGCTGCAGCGGGACTGGGCCCGCCAGGAAACCGCGGAAGGCTTCACGCAGGTCCTGTTCGGCGGGGACCAGCCCCTGGCCGGATGAGCCGGATCCACATCGTACGGCGGGACGAGTGCCGACCCCGCACCCGGCCGGTGCGGCCCTGGGCGAGAAGGCTTACTCACCCGCGGTCAACTGCGCCTACCGCACCACCCGCGGCATCAGGGCGGTCATCCCGGTCAAAGAAGACCAGAAAGACCACCTCCGGGACCTACCATGATCTACAGGACACCGCCTAGCGTCATGAGCCCATCGGAGGTTGGCTGGAGACGTAACGTGGGTGGTCCCGCAGAGCGGTTCGATCAAAGGAGCGGTCGCTGGTGGCCACAAGCCCATGCGGCACAGCCGGCAAGCCCCACAGCGCAACTGGCCTTGCATCGCGTGGTGCGATGCCGATAGGCGCCGGAGGTGTTCGTGATGAATGACATGAAAAGCCGGGCGAGTCGCAAAGTTGCGGTGCTGGGCCCGATCCCGAGCGACCAGATCGTGACCCATGCCGGTGAGCGGTTCCACAAGTACGGATGCGTCATGTATACGGCGGCTGCCCTCTCGTCTCTGCTGGATGTTGGCGACACGATCGTCCCGATTTCACACGTCCGTAGGCAGGACGAGGGTCCGATCAAGCAGATCCTGGGGTCCTTCCCGAATATCGACACCTCCGGTATCACGTCGCTGGCTGACCAGGGGGACGTCGTCGAGCTGCGTTATATCGACCAGAATCGTCGGGTCGAGCGGCAGACGAGTTTCATGAGCCCGGTCCTGCCGGCCGACCTCGACAAGGTGCTCGATGCCGACGTGTTTGTCTGTGTCCCGATCACGGACTATGAGGTGGGACAGCCAACGCTGCGGCACATCAAGGAGCACAGCCGCGCAACCGTAGTGCTGGATGCCCACGGCCCGGCGACGACGCTGACCCGTAGCGGCGAGCGCCGTCCAAGGGTGTGGGCTGACCAGGACGTATGGCTTCCGTACATCGACATCCTGAAGATGAACCTTGACGAAGCGAACTCGACGTGGCTCGGTGAGTCAGCGGAGATGACGGCTGATCCGCCGAGGCTGAGCGATGAACAGTTGCGCGACCTGGGGCATCACTGTCTGGACCGCGGTGTCGGGGCGGTATGCGTAACCCTCGACGAGCGTGGCTGCGTAGTCTTCTTCCGGGACGGCTCTGGCCGGGTCGCCGAGGAGTTCGTCGATCGCATCGAGGTGGAGAACGTCGTGGACACGACCGGTGCCGGCGACTCGTTCGCCGGCGGACTGGCCTACGGCTACCTCGCGTACCGGGATTACGTCGTGGCCTGCCAGTACGGGAATGCAATGGGCGCTCAGCGCTGTACCGGCACGGATCTGAACGTCTACCTGCCACGAGAGGAAACGGAGCGGCAGATCCTCGCGGCGTACGGCCCTCGATCGTAGGAGGAAGTTCCCTGAACACCCGTCTCGGTGGCGTGCCGATCAAGGTGAGGCCTACAGCGATGCGGGGCCGTGGGCGCCTCCGTCCAGCACATGTAGAACGGGTGGAGTGGGTACACCTTCGACGCGGCCGGTCCGCCGTCGGTGACCGCAAAGTCGGCCGCGCCGGCAGGAGGTGCCGTGGACGCTTTCTTGCTCGCCTATGACGGCTTCGATCCCGGGAATGAGGGGCTGCGGGAGGCGCTGACCTCGACGGGCAACGGCTACCTGTGCACACGTGGCGCGGCGGAGTGGGAAGACGCCGACGGCGTGCACTATCCGGGCACCTATGCGCACGGCGGCTACAACCGTGAGACGACGATCCTGGGTGGCCAGCCCGTGCTCAACGAGGACCTGGTCAACCTGCCGAACTGGCTGGTCCTCCAGCTGCGTATCGAGGGCGAGGACGCGATCCGGCTCGCCGATGTCACATTGCTCAGCTACCGCCATGAGCTCGACATGCGGAACGTGACCCTCGTCCGCCAGCTCCGGTTTCGTGATGGCGGTGGCAGGGAGACAACGCTGAAAAGCCGCCGGTTCGTCAGCATGGCTGACGTTCACCACGCGGGGATCGAGTGGACGCTCGTCCCGGAGAACTGGTCGGGCCGGGTCGAGGTGATCTCGGCACTCGACGGCCGGGTGAGCAACCGCGGCGTCGCGCGCTACGAGCAGCTGGAAGGCCGCCACCTGAGCCCGGTCTCCCCGCGGACGTTCGGGCCCGAGGTCATCGCGCTGAAGGCCGAGACCCGGCAGTCGAATCTGTACATCAGCCAGGCGACCCGCACCCGCGTGTTCAGCGGCGGCCAACAGCTGCCGGTAAGGCGAACGCTCTATCAAATGGAGGACTACGTCCAGCAGGTGCTGGCCTTCGACGTCCATCAGGGCGCGGCCATCCGGGTCGAGAAGATGGTGTCGTTCTACACCTCACGGGATCCGGCGGTCAGCGACACGCTGGTGAGAGCGGCCACGTCGGCGGCCCGGCACGACGAATTCGCCGCCTCGTTCCGGCGCCATAGTGCGGCGTGGGACGAACTGTGGCGGGTGTGCGACGTGCGCGTGTCTGGAGACAGTGGGGTGCAACTGCTGCTCCGGCTGCACATCGCGCACCTCCTTCAGGTCTGCTCCCGGCACACCGCCGACCTGGACGCGGGGCTGCCCGCCCGCGGACTCAACGGCGAGGCCTACCGCGGGCACGTGTTCTGGGACGAGATCTATGCGTTGCCGTTCTTCAACTTCCGCTTGCCCGAGGTCACGCGAGGGCTGCTGATGTATCGCTACCGCCGGATGGGGGAGGCGCGGGCAGCGGCCCGGGAGGCAGGCTGGCGGGGCGCGATGTTCCCATGGCAAAGCGGAAGCGAGGGTACCGAGGAAACTCAGCGCGTCCACCTCAACCCGCTGTCGGGCCGCTGGGAGCCTGACCTCAGCCACAACCAGCGGCACGTCAACGCCGCCATCTTCTACAGCATCTGGCGCTACTTCCAGACAACCAATGACCTGGAGTTCCTCGACCGCTACGGCGCGGAGATGATGCTCGAGATCGCGCGCTTCTGGGCATCGATCGCCCACTTCAACCCCGAGCGGGAGCGCTATGAGATCCACGGCGTGATGGGCCCCGACGAGTTCCATGAGAAATACCCGGATGCGCCGGAGGGCGGGCTGCGCAACAACGCCTACACCAACATCATGGTGGCGTGGCTGTGGGATATCGCCGGCAAGCTGCTGACGCTGCTGCCTGACAGCCGTGTCGAGGCGCTGCGTGCACGGCTGGGCATCGGCGCCGACGAACTGGCGCTCTGGCAGGACATGAGCCGCCGGACGTTCGTTCCGTTCCACGGCGATGGAATCATCAGCCAGTTCGAGGGCTACGGCGAGCTGGAGGAACTCGACTGGGACGCATACCGCGCGAAATACGGCAACATCCAGCGGCTCGACCGGATCCTGCGTGCAGATGGTGACGACCCGAACCGGTACAAGATCACCAAGCAGGCCGACACAGTGATGCTGTTCTTCCTGTTCTCGCACGACGAGCTCCGCGAGATCTTCGGGCGGCTCCGTTATGACTATGGCGACGACACCGCCATGCGGAACGTCGCCTATTACGACCGGCGCACCTCGCACGGCTCGACATTGAGCTTTGTCACTCACGCGGGGGTACTCGCCACGCTCGACCCCGAAAGCTCGTGGGAGCGATTCCTGGTCGCGCTCGGCAGCGACGCCGACGACATCCAGGGCGGCACGACGAAGGAAGGCATCCACGTCGGTGTCATGGCCGGGACACTCGACGTCATGCAGCGGTGTTACGCGGGCACCCAGGTCCGCGGCGATGTGCTGTACTTCGATCCTTGTCTCCCGGGTCAGCTGGATGGCTTGTCGTTCCCGATCCAGTTCCGGGAGACGCCGATACTGGTCACCGTCACCGGCGAACACCTGACGCTGGCTGTCCACCCCGAGAGCGTGAGCCGCCCGATCGCGGCCGGAGTCCCCGGCGACGTTCGCGAACTGCGCGCTGGCGACCGCGCTGTGTTCGGGCTCAGCCCCGGTGCTGCGACCGCCGGGCCGCCGGGCGGCGGCTGAGGGGAGCATGGGCGGCGGTCGGAGGCACACATGGTGATAAGTGCGGACCAGACCGGGACAGACCAGGCGGGGGCCGCTGGCCCCCCGGTTTCCCCGTCCATGGCCAGGTGGAGGCGTGAGCACCTGACGGTGGCGGAGCGGGTCGCCAGGGGGAAGGAGGCCCGCGCGCAGGTGCCACGGGCGGCGCACGGGCGGTGGGAGCCCGCGCCAGACCGTCCGGACCCGATCGCTCTGCTGGAAAAGCAGGCGGCCAGCCGGGTGCCCGAGCTGGTCCCGATCCGTTATGGGCGGATGCTGGTTTCGCCGTTCACGTTCTACCGGGGCGCCGCGCTGATCATGGCCGCCGACCTAGCGGGGACCCCGGCGTCGGGGATAACCGCGCAGCTGTGCGGGGACGCTCACCTGTCGAACTTCGGCCTGTTCGGCACGCCGGAACGGCGGATGCTGTTCGACATCAACGACTTCGACGAGACTCTGCCCGGCCCGTGGGAGTGGGACATCAAGCGGATGGCGGCGAGCTTCGAGGTGATGGGCCGTGCCCGGGGCTTCTCGCCCGCCGACCGGCGGGCCGTGGTTATGGCTGGGGTCGCCGAGTACCGGGGCCGCATGCGCCAGGCCGCTGGAATGGGGACCCTGGACGCATGGTACGACCAGCTCGAAGCAGGCGTGCTGCTGAACCTGGTCCGCCAGGAGGTCCGGGTGAAGCGAGTGAGCAAGAGGGAGCGGCGGACGGCCAGGCGGCGCGTAGCCGAGGCCTACACCCGCGACAGCACCCGAGTGTTCGCCAAGCGGGCCAGCGAGTCCGGCGGTGAGCTGCGGATCGTGCCCGACCCGCCGCTGATCGTCCCGATCGAGGACATCATCGCGCGGGGGTCGGAGTGGGAGGACCCAGCTCCGCTGATCAAGAAGCTGCTCGCCTCCTACCGGCGCACCCTTGGCCGCCATGGCCATCCGGTGGAGGAGTTCAGTTACGTCCACGCCGCCCGCAAAGTCGTCGGCGTGGGCAGCGTCGGGACCCGCTGCTACATCCTGCTGCTGCTCGGCCGCGACCACGCCGACCCGCTATTCCTGCAGGTGAAAGAGGCGCAAGCCTCGGTGCTTGAGCGGTTCGTCGGCAAGAGCCGGTATGCCCACCACGGTGAGCGGGTCGTGACGGGCCAGCGGCTGATGCAGGCCGCGACTGACATCTTCCTGGGCTGGCAGCGCATCAAGGGGCTAGACGGCGTGACCCGCGACTACTACGTGCGGCAGTTCCACGACTGGAAAGGTGGCGCGGAGGTGGACAATCTGCTGGGGCCGGGAGCCACCCTGTACGCGCGCATCTGCGGGGCGACCCTCGCCCGTGCGCACGCCCGCTGGGGTGACCGCATCGCCATCGCCTCATATTTCGGCAAAGGAGATGCCTTCGACCAGGCGATCGCGGACTTCTCCGCGGCCTATGCCGACCAGAACGAGCGGGATTACGACGCGTTCACCGCGGCCGTGAACTCGGGCCGGCTAACCGCGCAAACCGGCCTGTAAGGCGCCATGCCCGCGCCCACCGCCCGACGGGCCTCCCACTGCAGGATCGGTGCACATGCCGATCTGGCCCTAGGGCAGTCGCGGGTTCAATCCCACCCCCGCTACCAAGTCGGGAGCCCCTTCCCTGACCGGAGGGGGCTTTGCTTACCGGATGCCACGGGCGCTTCGGAGGCAGCCGGGCACGCAGGCCATGTGCGAGCGCCTTGCTCGCGCTACCCCTCGTATTCGCCTAGGAGCCAGCACGGCTGCCACCAGGAGTAAGCCGTCGTCTCACAGGTTTCTCTCAGGCTGAGCAGACATAGTTACACCGCAGACTGCTAATCGCGTTGGGAGAGCAGATGCGGGGGAGCCAGGCAGCTCGAGTCGCCGCACGCCCCGAATCCGTGCTGACGGCGAGCCTCATCACGGCCACCGCGCTCGCTGTCTGGACGGTGGTTAGCGAAGATCGCGCCGACAGCACCACAGAGATGTTGTCGCACGTGCCATGGCCGGCCATCTCGGCGATGCTGCTGCTGCCGCTGGTGGTTGCGATCCACTACATCAGCGCGGCGTTCGCGCTCCGCGCGGTCAGTGACGAACGGCTCCCGCTTGGGCCGACCACGTTCGTGCAGTTCGCCGCCGGCGCGGTGAACCGGATGGTGCCGAACGGGATCGGCGGAGCCGTGGTCAACCTGCGGTACCTGCTGCGGGCCGGCCTTACTCCCGGCGCCGCCACGAGTGCGGTGGCGGCACTCGGTGTGGTCGGGGCTGCCACCGATGCGTTGTGCGTCGGTGCGGTCACCGCCATTGGTCCAGCGATCGGACTCGCCGGGGCCACTCGGGAACTACACGCTCTGACCGCGGATGGGCTGCGTGCTGGACAGCGGAACCCCTGGGTGCTGGTGGCAGCCGTGGCCGTGCTGGCCACCGTTGTCCTCCTGCGCTCGCGCGGACGGGCGATGGCCGGTATTGCTCGCGGAACCAGGCACGCCGTGGCGCATATGCGCGCCCTTGCGGTCCGGCCACGCCGGGTCATTGCGGCGACCGCTGCATCGATGACCACCACGGTGGCGATGAGTGCCGGGTTCGTCGCCGTCGTCGACGTCTGGGGTCACGCCATGACTGCGTTGCCCGCCGGCGCGCTGGTGGCGATCTACCTGGTCGCGGCCGCGGCCGGGGGCGCGACCCCATTGCCACCCTTCCTCGGTGTCACCGAGGCGGCGCTCATCGGCGGGTTGGTGCTCGGGGGGTACAGTTCGGGCTCCGCGCTGCTCTCCGTGATCATCTTTCGGGCGGCGACGTATTGGCTGCCGCTGCCGGTCGGGCTGTGGGCGGGGCGTCGATTGCGACGCGCGAACCTGCTATAACGCCAGCCCAGCGCTTAACGCGTCCGACGTCGCCGGGGCCCGGGGTTGTCGAACCGCCGGATCCCATCGCCGAGTAGCACCGGCGCGATGTGCAGGTCGATCTCGTCGGGTTTTGAACTCGCGAGGCGATTCGACGCGCGGTCTCCGCAACTGTTCGGCACTTTGCACCGATTCGCACAGCATCGACCAGCGCTAGCGTTGACGCATGATCGACGACGCATCGAGTCGAATCGCGCGCTTTATCGAACCGTTCCGAGTCAGCCCTGGCTCGAGGGTGAATCTGGCGAAGGACTTCGATCCCGCGTTCGAAGGAGGGGTCAAGAGGAAGAAGGACGGGGTCGCACTGCTGAACGAGGGCATCGAGCTCCTTGTGAATTACCAGGCGCGGCTCGCTGCTCAGGACACGTACGGCGTCCTGGTTGTGCTTCAAGCGCTCGATGCGGCGGGCAAGGACGGGACGATCCGCCATGTGATGAGCGGCCTCAACCCGCAGGGCGTGCGGGTCGAGAGCTTCAAGGTCCCCTCGGCGCTCGAGCTCAACCAGGACTTCTTGCGCCGCTACCAGAAACGCCTGCCATCGCGCGGCGAGATCGGCATCTTCAACCGGTCGCACTACGAGGAGGTGCTGGTCGTCCGGGTGCACCCGGAGAACCTCCTGCGCCAAAAGCTCCCGGCCGAGACACGCGGACATCATGTCTGGAAACGCAGGTACGAAGCGATCAACGACTGGGAGCAGTACCTGTCCGAGAACGGGTTCCGGATCGTCAAGCTCTTCCTGAATCTCTCGAAAGAGGAGCAGCGCCTCCGCTTCCTCAGGCGCATCGATCTCCCCGACCACAACTGGAAGTTCTCTTCGCACGACGTGGAGGAGCGCCGGTCGTGGGATGCCTACCAGGAGGCGTTCTCGGAGATGTTCAGTCACACCGCCACCGCGTGGGCGCCTTGGTACGTGATCCCTGCCGACCGCAAGTGGTTTGCGCGCATCGCGGCCGGCGCAGTAATTGCGCACACGCTGATCGACATCGACCCGCAGTACCCAACCCTCAGCGACGATGCACTCCGTGACCTCAATGCCGCGAAGGTGCAACTGCAATCGGAGGCGCCCTCTGCGGCGACACCGACTGCGGACGGCGAGGCGGCCCGAGCCACACCGGCCCGGAAACTGATCCAGAAGGATGCCTGAGCGATGGCCGCCAAGTTCGTGGCAGCGATCGACCACGGCACCACCAGCACGCGCTGCATGCTCTTCAGCGGGGAAGGCCGCCCAATCGCGACTGCTCAACGCGCTCAAACCATGTACTACCCAAGGCCGGGGTGGGTCGAGCTCGACATGGACGAGGTCTGGAAGCGAACCCAGGAGTGCATCCACGAGGCGCTCGGCTCGACGGGCGCCTCGTCGGCGGACGTGGCGGGAATCGGAATCACGAACGAACGCGAGAGCGCTGTCCTCTGGGACCGACGGACGGGACGCCCGGTTGCCAGGTCTATCACTTGGCAGGACACACGTACGGCCGCCGCGGCCGACGCGCTCGCGGCCGACGGAGGCATCCATCGGTTCCAGCAGCGGACCGGCCTGCCGATCTCGACGTATTCGTCTGCACTGAAGCTTGCCTGGCTGCTCGACCAAGACCCAACCAGGCGGGAGGCGGCCAGACGCGGGGAGCTTCTCTTCGGCACGCCGGACTCGTGGCTCCTCTGGAACCTCACAGGGGGTCCTGAGGGAGGGGTGCACGCCACCGATCCGACCAACGCAAGCCGGACCCTCTTGATGAACCTGCAGACGCTCGAATGGGACGAAGACCTCCTCGACGTGATGGAGATCCCGCGTCAGGGTCTTCCGGAGATCCGCTCGTCCAGCGAGGTGTACGGCACGGCGGTCGGCGATTTGGCCGGCGTGCCTGTCGCGAGCATCCTCGGCGACCAGCAGGCTTCGCTGTTCGGGCACACCTGCTTCGACCACGGCGACATGAAGAACACCTACGGCACCGGCGCCTTCCTGCTCTTCACGCTGGGGAACGAACCGCTGATGTCCAAGCACGGCCTGGTCACGACGGTCGCGTGGAAGCTCGGCGATGCGGACCCGGTCTACGCCCTCGAGGGCTCGGTCGCCATGGCCGGCGCGCTTGTCCAATGGCTGCGTGACAACCTCGGAATCATCGACGACGCTCGTGAGGTCGAGGCCCTCGCACGTTCGGTCGATGGCTCAGCAGGCGTGGTCTTCGTTCCTGCCTTCTCCGGTTTGTTCGCACCGTACTGGCGCGACGACGCGCGCGGCGTGATCGTCGGCCTGACGCGTTTCGCCACCAAGGGACACATTGCGCGGGCTGCGCTGGAGGCGACCGCGTACCAAACGTATGACCTGGCGCAGGCCATGCTCGCCGACACGGGACTCGCGCAGCTCGGGGAGTTGCGCGTGGACGGAGGCATGACCCAGAACGACCTGCTGATGCAGTTCCAAGCCGACATTCTCGGCTCTCCGGTGGCGGTCCCCGCCGTCACCGAGATGACCGCCACCGGCGCCGCCTTTGCCGCGGGGCTTGCAACCGGATTCTGGTCAGGCCTCGACGAGCTGCGTGCCAAGTACACGATCACCCGCCGCTGGCAATCTCAGATGGGCGAGGATGAACGCGCTCGCGGTGTCGCCGCCTGGCGAAAAGGTGTCGATCGGACGCTCGACCTGGCGTGAGAGGGAGCCGGGCGATGCTGGAGCGCTCAGGGATAGCGGCGGCGAAAGGCGACTGCAATGACACCGGCCACAAATGACGCTGGCGGTTTGGCCGGCGGGGTGGACGGTTTGGCCGACGCCCACGTCCAGCGTCCCCGATTTGACGTACATCCCGTCGATCATTACCGACGACGTCGTCGGCTATTGGCCTGGCGCGAGGACTGTCCGTGGCGCCGAGCAGTACATGCAGGCAATGGAGGAGCTGCTCGGACTTCTCCCCGATCTCAACTCGACCTATGGGTGATGTCCTGCTGCGAGCCCGTCAAAGAGTGCGGTTTCGGCCAAGTCGCATAGCGTCACGTTTAACTAGGCTGGTATCTAATAAGATAGCTCCGTACAATATTTGATATGGATCTATCTGATCCGACACGTAGTGTCACCCCTACCCTGGACGGTACGGTTCTCGCGGTGCTCGCAGTTGCAGGCAAGCCGCTTACGGTCGGCCAGGTCGCCGATCAGGCTGTGCGAGGGTCCGAAATAGGAATCCGGCGCAGCCTCGCGCGGTTGGTCGAGCAAGGCATTGTCCACGCCACAATGATGGGCCGCAACCTGGTCCATGAGCTCAACCGCGAGCACGTCGCGGCCGGTGTGGCTGACATGCTTGCGAACCTTCGCCCCGAGCTGTGGCGGCGATTCCGTGAAGAACTTGCGGGTTGGCGGCCGCGGCCCTTGTACGCGTGCGTCTTCGGCTCCGCCGCGAGAGGTGACGGCGACGAGACGAGCGACATCGACCTCCTCCTGGTTCATCCGCCCTTGGCGGGTGAGAAGAAGCCACCGCGACTGTCGCCCAGCGTCGTCTCCCAGCTCGCCGATGCCCTCGGCGCTCCGCCCGGCGGTCCAGAAGCCGCCGGGCAATGGCAGAGTCAGGTCGACCGCTTGAGGAACCTGGTTCCGCGCTGGACAGGTAACCCACTCCAGGTTGTCGACCTGTCCTTCCAAGAGTGGCGTCACCGGGCCAAGGCACATCAGCCGTTGCTCGCAGAGATTCAGCGCGACGGCATCGAACTCATCAGGTCGGACGCCATGGCGTCCTCGCGGGCAGTCGAGGCAGCGAATGGCTAAGCGCAAGCAGACGAGAGCGGCGAGTCTTCACGATGCGCGCGGCCGTCTGCGGTCGGCGGAGGCTTACCTTGAGGTCGCGGATCTGGTTCTCGACGAACGGGGTCGAGCGGAATTCCGTGGCGTTGCTGCTGGCCTTGCAGTGCTCGCCGGAGTAGCGGCCTCGGATGCGATCTGCGCGCGTCGACTTGGCCAGATCCACCGCGGCGACGACCACCGCGCGGCCTCGTCACTGCTTGAACAATCCACGCCGGACGGTGCGAAGGTGGCCGCGACATTCCTTCGTCTGATCGACGTCAAGGATGAAGCCCACTACGGCGCCATGGTTCTAAGTCCGCGGAAGGCTCGTGACTCCGTGCGCTGGTCGAGACAGCTCGTCGATCGAGCGCGCCAGGAACTCGAGCGCTAGCGGCTGAATGCCGGCGGGATCGTTGTGGTCCGGGAGGTGTCCCCTTTCGGCTTCGCCGTTCGTCGTAGGGGCGAAAATAGACTCCAGGAGGTGGCCATGAAATATCTGCTGCTGATCCACTCCGGCGGCGAGGCCTGGGCCCACTACGACAGCCTGAGCGAGGCGGAGCAGGAGCAGATCATGCGCGAGTACCTCGCCCTCTCTCAGATGCCCGGGGTCGGTGACAACAACCAGCTGCATCCCGCGGACACGGCGACGACCGTGCGTGTGCAGGACGGCCGGACGTTGACGACGGACGGCCCGTTCATCGAGGCGAAGGAAGCCCTGGGCGGCTATTTCGTCTACGAGGCAGACAACCTCGATGCCGCGATCGACTTTGCGGCCCGGATCCCCGCCGCTCGTATGGGCGGTGCGATCGAGGTGCGTCCGATCGTTGAGCGCTAGCACGCCGCTCGAGCAGGTCTTCCGCGACGAGTGGGGCCGAGTGATCGCCGCCCTCGTCGGGTTCCTGGGCGACTTCGACCTCGCGGAGGAGTCCGCCCAGGAGGCCTTCACTGTCGCAGCCGAACGTTGGCCGCGTGACGGATCTCCAGCGAACCCGGGCGCCTGGCTGGTCACCACGGCTCGCAATCGTGCGATCGACCGGATCCGCCGCGACCAAACGCTGGCCGCGAAGCTCCGCCTGCTCGACCGCCAGGAAGCCGTGGAGGACGAGATGGATGGGACGATCTTCCGCGACGAGCGGCTGGGGCTCATCTTCACTTGCTGCCACCCAGCACTCGCGCTCGATGCCCAGGTCGCGCTTACCCTGCGCGCCCTCGGCGGCCTGAGCACCGAGGGCATCGCCCGTGCCTTCCTCGTTCCCGCGCCAACGATGAAGCGCCGGCTGTCGCGGGCCAAACGCAAGATCAGGGATGCGGGCATCCCCTTCCGGATCCCCGCGGACCACCTGCTCCCCGACCGGCTTGCTGACGTGCTCGCCGTCGTCTATCTGATCTTCAACGAGGGGTACGGCGGCCGGGTAGACCTGGCAGCGGAGGCGATCCGGCTCGGAGACGCACTCACCAAATTGATGCCAGACGAGGCCGAAGTGCATGGTCTCCACGCGCTGATGCTGCTCAACGATGCCCGCCGCGATGCCCGGTTCGAGAACGGGGAGCTTGTCCTCCTTGCCGACCAGGACCCGTCGCGGTGGAACGACGCCCAGATCGCCCGCGGTCGTCAAGCGCTTGCCCGTGCGTTCGCCCTGCAGGGTCGCGGACCATATGTGATCCAGGCAGCCATCGCGTCGCTGCATACCGAGGAGCCTCGCGACTGGCCGCAGATCGCGGCGCTGTACGGCGAGCTCGCGCTCTTGACCGGCTCCGCCGTCGTCGAGCTGAACCGGGCGATCGCGGTTGCATACGCGGACGGCACCGAGGCGGCTCTCGCCCTCATCGATCAGCTCGACCTGGACGGCTACCAATACTTCCACTCGACGCGCGCTGACCTGCTCCGCCGCGTAGGCCGGACACAAGAGGCGCGCCTGGAGTACGAGCGTGCGCTCGAGCTTGCGCGCAGCGAACACGAGCGTCGCTTCCTGCGTCGCCGCGTGGCAGAAGTCAGTCAGTAGGGGTCGGCACATCTCGCCGAAAGTGTCCCCGCCCGCGCCTACTGTTCGTCGTCATGAGGACCCAGCTCTAGGAGGACGACATGGTGGACACGCGTGGCCGGCCAGGGCGCGCCGGCTCCGGGATCGCGGTGAGCGGCTCGGGACGGATGAAATGGTTTGCTTTGGCGCTGCTCTGCGCCGTTCAGTTCATGGTGGTGCTCGATGTTGCGATCGTGAACGTCGCACTTCCGTCGATCCAGGTGGATCTGCATTTCTCGCAGGAGAACCTGCAGTGGGTCATTAGCGCGTACGCCCTTGTCTTCGGCGGCTTTCTGCTGCTCGGTGGAAGGCTGGCGGACATTATCGGGCGCCGGAAGATCTTCATGGCCGGTCTCGTCGTCTTCTCGCTCGGCTCGCTCCTCTGCGGATTCGCCTGGAATGAGGCGTCGCTGATCGGCGCCCGCGCCATCCAAGGCCTCGGTGCCGCAACGATCACGCCATCTGCGCTTTCGATCCTGACGACGACCTTCGACGAGGGCCGGGAGCGGAACATCGCGCTCGGTGCTTGGGGGGCGGTCGGAGGCTTCGGCGCAGCCGCCGGTGTCCTGATGGGCGGCATTCTCACCGACCTCCTTTCCTGGGAATGGATCTTCTTCGTGAACGTTCCTGTCGGCGTTGCGGGGCTCGTTCTCGCTCCGATCCTGCTCGGCGAGAGCCGCGATGCGCACGGCCAGAGCCACGACGTGCCCGGAGCCGTACTCGTCACCGGCGGGCTCAGCCTCCTGGTGCTTGCCATCACCCAGGGCCAGCAGTGGGGCTGGGGGTCGCTGAAGACGGCCGGTACGTTCGCCGCCGCGGCAGTCCTCCTCGTCGCCTTCGCTCTCTGGGAGCAGCGAGAGCGGGATCCGCTGCTGCCGTTCTCGATCTTCCGCCTGCGGACGCTGACAGCGGCGAACATCGCCGGCTTCATCATGGGCACGGCACTTTTCTCGATGTTCCTGATGCTCACGCTGTACATGCAGCAGGTGCTCGGGTTCTCCGCCTTGAAGACCGGCGTGGGCTATCTCGCTGTCGCGGGCACTGCCGTGATCTGGGCGAACGTCGCAGCGGCCGCGGTGAATCGGGTCGGCGTCAAGCCGGCGCTCATCCTCGGCATGACGCTGCTCACCGCCGGACTCCTGTACTTCACCCAGGTATCCGTCGACGGCTCCTACTGGGCCGATCTCTTCCCCGGGTTCCTGCTTCTCGGTGTGGGGATCCCGTTCGCGTTCGTCCCCATCACGATCGCGGCACTCGCCGGAACGAAACCGCACGAAGCCGGTCTCGCATCCGGGCTGATCAATACGAGTCAGCAGATCGGCGGCGCGGTCGGTATCGCGTTGCTCTCGACCATCGCGGTGTCGACGACAGACGATCGCTTGGCGACCGGTGACGACCTGCGCTTCGCGCTGACGGACGGCTTCCAGGCTGCGTTCTGGGCTGGTGCGGTCATCGCGTTCGCCGGCATCCTGGTCTCGATCTTCCTCGTCCGGGGTCGCGATCTGCGGCCGGAGGAGGCAGCGATCACCGAGCCGGTGCTCGAAGCGGCGGGATAGTTCGTGGCCCAGCTCGACCGCGGCCAGGTTGCGTAAAACTGAATTGGTCTGGTAGGTCCGGCCCAAATTGGCTCTCGTACTGGTCCCTTGTCCCTCGTACGCTCAGGCACACGCACCTATGCCCGCCGACGCGTGAACAGTCACGCGATGCCGCCAGGCGGTTGATCGCAAACCACAGACCATCAAAGGGGTTCCTTGTGACATCCATGCCTTCTAAGAGCGCCACCATCTCGATCCCGCAGCTTCAGGGCGAGGTGAAGGGTCGGGTGATCGGCCCTGAGGACGCCGACTACGACGACGCGCGGACAGTCTTCCCTGGCGGGATCGATCGGCGACCGGCCGCCATCGTCCGGGTCGCCGACGCCATGGACATCTCGCGCATCGTGGCGCTCGCCGGACAGAGGGGTTTCGAGCTCGCCGTGCGCAGCGGCGGCCACAGCACCGCGGGCCATGGCGTCACCGACGGCGGCATCGTGATCGATCTCGCCGATATGCGTGCCCTGGACATCGACGTTGACGGTCGCACCGCGTGGGCGGAGACCGGCCTAACGGCGGTCGAGTACTCATCGGCAGCCGCGGAGCATGGTCTCGCGACCGGCTTCGGCGACACCGGCTCGGTCGGCATCGGCGGCATCACGCTGGGCGGCGGCATCGGCTACCTCGTCCGCAAGTACGGCCTCACCATCGACGACCTCCTCGCGGTTGACATCGTCACCGCGGACGGCAATCTGCTCCGGGCGGACGCGGAGTCACATCCCGACCTCTTCTGGGCCCTCCGTGGTGGTGGGGGCAACTTCGGAGTGGCAACCCGATTCCAGTTCCGGCTGCACCCGGTCGATTCGATCGTCGGTGGCATGCTCATGCTGCCGGCCACGCCGCAGATCATCCAGTCCTTCATCGCCGAGGCCGAAGCTGCGCCGGTCGAGCTGTCGACGATCGCCAACGTCATGCCGGCGCCGCCGATGCCATTCGTGCCCGCCGAGCAGCACGGACAGCTCTCCATTTTGGCGCTGATGTGCTTCGCGGGACCGCCCGAGGCTGGAGAGCGCGCCATGGCGCCCTTCCGCGCGCTTGCCACGCCGATCGCCGACATGCTCCGCCCGATGCCCTACCCGGAGATCTATCCGCCGGATGAGGAGAGCTACCACCCGAGGTCGGCAGTCCGCACGATGTTCGTCGACTCGGTCGATACAGCGACGGCGGAGACGATCGTGGATCATCTCCAGGCGTCCAGCGCATCCACCAGGCCGCGTGGCCTCGCTCATCGCGCTTGCGACCGGGCCGCGTCAGGCGGGTCGTGAACCTTTGCTCAACCAGAACTCGTTCAGCACCCGCTGCACCTTGACGTACCAGACAATGTTGCCGATAAGCGGGAGCAGGAACCATAGGCCCCACACGGCCGTGATCGGGCTCGGCCGACCGTCTCGCTCGTACATGTTCTTGATCTCGTTCGGGATCGTGAACATAAGGACGATGGAGATCAACAGATAGAGGACGATGCCAAGAACGCCACCAAGGCCGTCGCCGTTGTACCTCTTGAGGTCCTCGCTCGTTCGGTAGGTCCACAAGAAGCCCCAGATCCCGAACGTGATGATGGTTAGGAAGATTGTGAGGCCGGTGCGGTAGTAGACGTCACTTAGCCCCTCCGGCACGACACCAACCTGCCGCCACGGCTGGGCCGGCGCGACGGGCGGCGCCGGTGGCGGGGGCGGCTTTGGCGTCTCGGGGGGCGGCCCTGAGGTCTCGGGGGGCGGTGGCGAGCCTTGGCCCGACGGAGGTTCGTCGATGCTCATGGCACGAAACAGTAGCCCTTCGAGAACGCCCGCGAGCGTTCCGACGGCCTCGACGTCATCGACCACCGCGGATGGCGGAAGATACAGGCCCATCGCGGACATCGTCGAGCAAGCACTCTTCTGCCGCCCACAGTACGGCCGACCGCTTGGCCAGTTTCTTGTCGCGTAGGAGAGCCGTTATCTTGCTCCGGGTTAGTGCTGGAGTCCGTACTCGGACTCAGCGAAGTACTCCGGGTCGAAGTCCTCGCCGAGATCTTCTGGGTCGACTGAGTGCTGAGAAGTCGGGAGCTGACCTTCGGTCAGCTCTTGGGGGCCGTGAAGGGTTAGCCGACACACGTTGCAAGCGAAGGCTTGCGGATCTCCACCATCCGAGTGCGCTGCGTTTTGTCGATCGGCAGCCGCCGACGAGCTGGTCAAGCCGGCGGAGGAGGATCGCGAGGCCGACAGTTCGAAGTTTTGGGGACGACTCAACGAGAACCAAGCATCATGATCCACTTGACACGGATCCCCACGTGATGCCGATGTGAGGACGGGTTGTGAAGTGGTACTGCGGCGCCGATAGGTTCAGCTGTCGTCCTGGGCGGGTGGCGCGGCGAGGAGAGTCAGTGCTGCGTGCTTGGCGTGGGCGAGGTGGCTCAGTTGCCCGCTCACCCGAGCGAGCAGGAGCGCACCTTCAATGAGGGCGAGGGCCGCCGAGGCCGCCGTCGAGAGCGAGTCTTCGGGCCATCCGTCCGCGCGTAGCCGCGCGGCGATCAGTGCCTCCCATTGATCGAAGCACCGCGCTGCGACCGCCCGGAGACGGGGGCTGATAATGGGTGATTCGAGTGCGGTCGGCGCCACTGGGCAACCGACGCATTGTTCGTCGATCGCCGCTTCCTGCGCGATGTCGAGGAATCGGGCGACGCCTGCCCCTGCGTTGGGTGCCCCGTCCAACGCTTCGCGGAGCGCGTCGGCAACGAAGCAGCCGGACGCCTCGAGGGCAACTTCGGCCACCTCTTCCATGCCGCCCGGGAAATGGTGGTACAGCGACCCGTTGGAGACGCCGCTTTCCGCCAGCAACTGTGCCCGTCCGGTCGCGGTGTACCCCTGGGCGCGCAGCAACCCCGCCATTGTCTGCACCAGCTCCGCCCGAGTGTCACGACCGCGCACCACAGCCTTGACACTACTGGAGCGATTGGTCTAGAAACTACTAGAGCGATCGCTCCAGGCAGCGTGTCGGGACAGATCAGGTGGGCGATCCGGCCGATAGCGGGTTCAACGAAGAGAGTTGTCAGATGGGTGCCGAGGCGGTTCCGACGATCAGCACGTACTTCCGAGTCTGTGACGGGGTGCGTGTGAGGTTCGCGGACAACAAGGCAGACTCGGACATCACCATGCTGCTGCTGGCGCCGTGGCCGGAAAGCCTTTGGGCCTTCCGCCGCATCTGGAACCGGGTTGCGGCAGTCGGGCGGGTGGTCGCCATCGACATGCCGGGATTCGGCCACTCAGATGGTCGCCCGGAGTTGATCGCCCCGGACCGCTCCGGAGCGTTCCTGGCCCGCCTGATCGATGAATGGGGCCTGGGAGCTCCGCACGTCGTCGGCCCGGACGTTGGCACGGCCGCGGCGCTTTTCCTTGCTGCGAAGGCTCCAGAGCGGGTCACGAGCCTGACCATCGGCGGCGGTGCGGTCTGCTTTCCGATCGACGCGGGCGGCGCGCTCAAGGAGATCATCGAAGCGCCGACTCTGGATGACGTGCGCGCTCTCGACGCCAGAACGAATATCGGCTACGCGGTCGAGCCGGCCGCCCCGAGCGTCAGCGAGCCGGAGGTCCACGAGGACTACGTCAGCGCCTACGACCTCGGGCGCTTCGCAGAGTCGGCGCGGTTTGTGCGGACCTACCCCGAGCAGAACCCGGTGCTGCATGATCTGCTGCCGTCCATCACCACGCCGACCCAGATCGTGGCGGGCCGCCACGATGACCTCGTGCCGTGGTCGAACAGCGAGTACCTGGACGACCTCCTCCCCAACAGCGAGATACATCCTCTCGACGCCGGCCACTTCGCGTGGGAAGAAGCAGCGGAGGAATACGGCCGACTGGTCGCCGACTGGGTCAGCGGCGGGTATCGACGCGTTGCGGACTAGGCGGCCAGTCTCACCATCGGTCGGCCGCTTGGTCGTTGTCGGCCTCCTGGACGGTGAGCTCGGCCGCCGGGTCTGCCTCCAAGCGTTCGTCCGGGATGGGCACGCCGGTGCGGATCGACCGGCCGTAGGTGCCGTCTTCAAGCCGTTGGAGAGCACGATCGAGGGCCGCGAGTCGGTCCCGCAGACCAGCGGCCACGGCGTCGTCGACGCCTTGTTCAGCCAGTGGCTGCGCCGGATCAGCCATGTCGCCCGTCTCGCGTTCGGCCTCACGGTCATCCGTTTGGGCAGAGTCGAGGTCGGCCAGCAGTTGCTGCACCCGC
>DASYTV010000007.1:0-1548 GCA_036001885.1 Actinomycetes bacterium | reverse complement strand
CCCTCCAGCAACGTGATGCCTTCGCTGGTCTCGCGACCCACGTAGGCGTCGCGTTCCTTGAGCACCCAGCTGCACCGGTCCAGATCGTCCGCGTCACCTGCGGTCCATCCGACCCACTGCACGCCAAAACCGTCCCGGCGCGTCGATAGGTCCCCTGCTTGGCGTAGGTAGAGCTGGGATCCGTTCGGTCCAGTAAGCAATGCGGCGTCAGCGTCGGTGACGGTGATCGGGAATCTCACCAGCTGCTGGTAGAAGCTCAGCGATCGGGCTAGGTCGGAAACGAACACCACCGCGGCGGCAAGCCTGACGCTGTGCGCGACAGCGTCCACGAGATCGCTCATGGCCACTATGCCCACCAGCCGACCATCCGACATGACTGGCAGATGCCGCTTGCCCGTTGCCACCATGATCCGTAGGGCTTCCATCACCACTGTGTCTGCGCTGACCTTTTGCGGTTCGCGGTCCATCCAGTCCGAGATGCGCTCCCGTCCTGTATCTGCACCATGTGCGACTGCGCGCAGAAGGTCGGCCTCCGTGATCAGCGCGATCGGCCGGTCGGCTTCGTCGACGACAACGAGCGCGCTCTGGTCGGCGTGGTTCATCAGGTACGCGGCGGCGGCGAGGTGCGCGTGAGTTTCGACCGTGGTCGCAGCCGGACGCATGACGTCCGCAACGGTGTAGGCCGCAGGCCGCTGCCCAGATGATTCGGATACTTGAGGCTCCATGATTCCCTCTTGAGTCGGTGCCCGAGGTGCAACAGCCGCGATATCCCGGCAGGACGCTGTTTCTCCCCCCAGTATGGAGGTTCGACGTACGCGGGTTCGCGGGAAGCATCAGGCCGGCTGATTGTCGACGTGCCGTCTATGGCGCATCCTGGGCCGTGGGCCACGGACGCCACGAGCGGGCCGGAGGGCGGCGGTGAACCGGATCGAACGCGTGCTGCGGGCCGTCGACCGGTTCCAGCAACGCCACAGCGTGCTTGGCTTTCCGATCGGCGTGGTCAAGAAGTTCGGCGATGACGGGGCAGGGAAGTACGCCGCGCTCCTCGCCTACTACGGGTTCTTCTCCGTGTTCCCCCTCGGCCTCGTGTTCATCACCGTGATCGGGTACGTGCTTGCCAACGACCCCGAGCTGCGGCAGCGGGTCATTGACACCGCTATCGACCAGTTCCCTGTGTTGGGCCCACAGCTTCAAAACAGTATCGAGACCATCCAGGGCTCGGGCATCGGCCTGATTGTCGGCATACTCGGCACCCTGTGGGGTGGTCTGGGGATCACTCAGAGCGCCCAGGATGCGATGAATGCGGTGTGGAACGTCCCCCGCAAGGATCGCCCTGGCTTCTGGCTCCGGCTGGCGCGTGGGTTGGGCTCTCTCCTGCTGCTCGCTGTCGCGATCGTGGCTGCCACCGGCCTGGCCGGGGTGGGCACCTCGAGGTCCGGCGTCATCGGCCGAGTCTCTCCGCTTGCCGGCTCCCTCCTCGTCAACCTCTTGCTGCTCGCAGTCACGTTCCAGGCCCTGACCGCGATCTGGGTGCCGTGGCGGCGACTG
>DASYTV010000006.1:0-11675 GCA_036001885.1 Actinomycetes bacterium | reverse complement strand
CGCGCAGCGTCACGCTGCCGAGCTGGCCGGGCTGAACGGTCATCAGACGCACGAGTGGGTCGCTGCGATGACTGCGAAGCTGGACGGGATTCTTCTCGACCAGTACGTCAGACAACTTATGCACTTCGATAATCCTCCGTTGCGCTTCCCTGCCATGAGCATGTCGGTGGCTGAGGTTTACTGCGAGAAATGCCGCAAGAGCTGGCACCGAAGAGACGAGCCGTGCAAGACATCGATCGATTACGGCCCAAGATTCTCGGACGATGGAAGAGACCCCTACCACTACAACCGAAAGTGAAGCTCCCGCACCTTAGAAGGGGGGCTCGTCGGCCCAGGGATCTTCCGCCATTTCCCTGGCTTGGCGTGCATTGCGGGCCAAGCGAACCAGGCGCTCGCGGCGGGCCGGGTCCTGGTAGACCTCCATCAGCACCTCGCGCATGAGCTGCAGCAGCACCTCGGCGTCTTCCTCCGAGATTGTGGCAGGGAAGTCGCCGTGCGCCATGTCGTTGCCGGTATAGCGGACCTCGTGTGCGCCGTCCCGCAGATACGCCCGGATGTACCCGCCCTCGTGCAACTGATCAATCTTCTCCGACAGGGTTCCGTCCGTTACGCCCTTGTCTTTCGCGGTGGCCTCGATCACCGCGCGGGCGAGCAGGATCGCGCCCCGTGGGGCACGCGCTTGCATACAGAGCACGGCCTCTGCTGCGGCATCGGCCACGGACGGCGGTACGTCCGAGAAGGACTCCTGCTGCTGCGTGCCAGGAAGCGGCATCCACCGTGCGACGGTTGTGCCCCACCCCTCGCGATCGCGCTCGAAGAAACCGACGCTAAGAGCGCCGCAGTCTGCGCATCTGAAGGTCGCGTAGCGGCTGATTTCGTCGTCCATGCCCCCGCCGGAACCTGGAACTGGAAGCATCCGGCTGAATTCACCGCAGTCCCAGCATTCAGTGCTCGCCATGCGAATAGGTTAAAGCCGCGACGGAGCATGACGAGCAAGCATCGGAACAACGACGAAGCCTCCCGCACCACGAAGGGAACGGGAGGCTCCGAGGGAAGGGGTTACTCGCTCAGCAACTCGTCCAGGAGTGCTCGGGCTTGCTCGGCTTGCTGCCGGTTGAGCGACAGAGATAGATGAGAGCCTCGGTCATCGATGACCAAAGTCATCCGCGCGGGAGCCGGTATGTCCAGATCGACTAGCCCGGGTCTGGTCATTGACCATTGGCCAGAGAGCGGGATGCTTGCCATGGGCGGACCTCCAGAGTCCGTCAAGGGACCGGGCAGCGGAGTGCTAGCTCCGTCCGGTCCCGCCTAATGGGACTTGGTACCTACGGGCGTAGGTCCCGCACCACGGCTCGGCCTATCAGGACAGTCGTCTGCTGGTCGCCGTCCGGCCGCGGGTGGCGCTGGTGTGCGTCGGCGCCGGCAACGACTACGGTCAGCCGGCACCGAGCACTGTGGGCGCGCTGGAGGGCACTGGCGCTGCCGTTCTCCGGACCGATGAGCGCGGTGATGTCGCGGTCGTCGCGGCGGGACAGGCTCTCCGTGCCATCGCCCGTGGCCGTTCGCCCTGAGCCTGAAACGGCACACCGGAGCGAGATGGCGCTGCTCAATGTCCGACGGACAACGTCCGTGGTAATTGACAGGGCTCTATCTGGCAGTCGCCGGATCGCCGCACTCCAGGCCGCTGGATCGCCCCGCACTCCGCGCCGCCGGATCCCCGCGCCGGCGTCGCCCGATCGCCGCGGTCCGCGCCGCCGGATCGCCGCGGTCCGCGCCGCCGGATCGCCGCACTCGTGCCGTGGGGCCGCGCGGACATCCACGGCGTGGCTCCGCGCCGAGCCCAGGAATGGCCGGATCTCCAGCCCCGCGTAGGAGGGCAGGAAGCAGCCAGTCACGTTCGGGCGTGGTTGTCAGAGCGCCGTGACATGCTGGGCGCGATGTCCACCCCTGCTGTGCCCATGGCCGCCGAACCCCCGGCCGTCACGTTGGTGATCGGGCCCGAGGAGTTTCTGGCGGAGCGGGCTGTGGCCCAGGTGATCGCCGGGGTGCGGGCCGCTGACGGTGAGGCCGACGTGCACGACCTGTCGGCGGATTCGTTCGGAGCGAGCATGCTGGCCACCCTCACGAGCCCGTCGCTCTTCGCGACCAGGTCGGCCCTCGTCGTGCGAGACGTACAAGATCTCGGCCAGGATGTGGTGGCGGAGCTGATCAACTACGTGGCCGATCCTGTGCCGTCGGTGGCCCTGGTTCTCGTACACAAAGGAAACGCCAGGGGTAAGGCGTTGGTCGATGCGGCGCGGGCGGCAGGCGCTGACGTGCTCGAGTGTGCGGAGCTTCGAAGGTACGCGGACAAGATCACCTTTGTCCGCTCAGAGGTACGCGCTGCGGGGCGGCAGCTGACCGAGGGCGCCGCGCGGACGCTGCTCGACGCGGTGGGGGGCGATCTCCGCGAGCTCGCCAACGCTTGCAGTCAGCTCGTCTCCGACACCACCGGGGTGGTCGACGAAGCAGTGGTTCGGCGTTACTACGCGGGCCGGGCCGAGGTCACCAGCTTCATGGTCGCCGACAACGCCGTGGAGGGCCGGCTGGGCGAGGCGCTCGCCAACCTGCGCTGGGCGCTCGGCTCCGGCGTGGATCCGGTGCTGGTCACCGCGGCCCTCGCGATGGGCCTGCGAAATCTGGCGCGTATCGGCAGTGCCCGGCGAGGCCTGCGGTCGGCAGATCTCGCCCGCGAGCTCGGCCTGCCCTCGTGGAAGGTCGATCGGCTCCGCCAGCAGGTGCGTGGCTGGACTCCCCAGGGTGTCGCGGTCGCAATGCGGGCGGTCGCCGAGGCGGATATGGCCGTGAAGGGTGCGGGGACGAGCGCGGACTACGCGCTCGAGCGCGCGATCGTTGCCGTTGCGCGGGCACGAGGCTGATCGGGCTCCCCGCGGACTGCCGGCTACGGTGCCGCGGACGACGACGGTGCGCGGCTGACGACCTTGCGCGCGTCCGGCTAGCGAGCGGGGGCGGCCACCTTGGCCATGGCGGCCTTCTTGTTGGCGGCCTGGTTGCGGTGGATCACGCCCTTGCTGACCGCCTTGTCCAACTGCCGCGACGCATCGCGCCGCAGAACGGCAGCCTCATCGGTCTGGCCGGCGTCAGTGGCCTCCCTGAATTTGCGGATAGCAGTCTTGAGCGACGACTTGACGGCCTTGTTCCGCAGGCGAGCGACCTCGTTCTGCTTATTCCGCTTGATCTGGGACTTGATATTCGCCACAGGTGTGCCTTAGGTCATTGGAAAAGGATTGGGTGGACGCGCAGCAACAGATGCGCCACACACGAGCGCTCAGCCTAGCAAGATTCCTTTGCCAGCTCCAAGTTGCGCGTTGACTCATGCCGGATGCCCGCGTAGGTCGAGTCGTTGACTTATCTGAAGATCCCCGCGTGCTGGGCATCGGGGGTTTGAGCTCTCGTTAGCGACTCGGGCTTCAGAGACCGAACGCAACGCCTGCGGATGTGGCAGGACTGCCGCCCAGCGCCTCAGTCGGCTCGGTGCCCAACACGCAGAGACATCGTGCCTTCCGGCATCACTTCGCGCCCCGTATGCACTCGGGAGTCGGACATTTCGGGCTCGGGATGATGCGGCGCGGAGCTAAGTCCAGCCTGCGGAAGACAGTGCGGGGGAGAGATCGCGCCGGGAAAGTCGGTGGCGCCGCTGTGGGACCATGGGGCCGACCTCATCGTTCAGCTCTAGACACGCCCTAGGACGTCGACCCTTGCCCGCCATCCCTGAGCCCAGCCGGACCGACCCGGCGGTGATTCGCAACTTCTGCATCATCGCCCACATCGATCACGGCAAGTCCACGCTCGCCGACCGGATGCTGCAGTTCACGGGCGTTGTCGACGAACGGCAGATGCGGGCTCAGTACCTCGACCGGATGGATATCGAGCGCGAGCGGGGAATCACGATCAAGAGTCAGGCCGTCCGCTTGCCATGGACCGCCACGGACGGCACGACGTACATCCTCAACATGATCGACACACCCGGCCATGTGGACTTCACCTACGAGGTGTCACGCAGCCTGGCCGCCTGTGAGGGAGCCGTCCTGCTGGTGGACGCAGCGCAGGGCATTGAGGCACAGACGCTCGCCAACCTCTACCTCGCGATCGAGAACGACCTGCACATCATCCCGGTCCTCAACAAGATCGACCTGCCCGCCGCACAGCCGGACAAGTACGCTGCCGAACTCGCCCACGTGATCGGCTGCTCGCCCGATGACGTCCTGCGGGTCTCGGCGAAGACCGGCGAAGGTGTGGAGGACCTGCTCAACCATCTGGCCGCCGAGATACCGCCGCCCGTCGGAGACCCGGGCGCGCCTGCCCGGGCGTTGATCTTTGATTCGGTGTACGACAGCTATCGCGGCGTGGTGACCTACGTCCGAGTGGTCGACGGCCATCTGTCCACCCGTGAACGGGTGCTGATGATGGCGACCCGGGCATCGCACGAGATGCTCGAAGTCGGCGTCATCTCACCTGAGCCGCGCCGCGCGGACGGGCTCGGTGTCGGCGAGGTCGGCTATCTGATGACGGGCGTGAAGAATGTTCGCCAGTCCAGGGTCGGGGACACCGTGACGTCGGCCGCGCATCCGGCTGCGACGCCGCTCGCCGGCTACAAGGACCCCAAGCCGATGGTGTTCTCCGGGCTCTATCCCATGGATGGCTCGGACTACCCGGCTCTGCGGGACGCGCTGGACAAGCTGCGGCTTAATGATGCGTCTCTCGTGTACGAACCGGAGACCTCGCCAGCCCTCGGCTTCGGTTTCCGCTGCGGCTTCCTCGGTCTGCTCCATCTGGAGATCGTTCGGGAGAGGCTCGAGCGCGAGTTTGGCCTCGACCTGATCTCAACGGCGCCCAATGTCGTCTACCGAGTGCTGATGGAGGACGGGACCGAGCACATCGTGACCAACCCCTCGGAGTTCCCGAGCGGCAAGGTGGCCGAGGTCTACGAGCCGGTCGTTCGGGCAACCCTGCTCGCGCCGAGCGAGTACGTCGGCGCGATCATGGAGCTGTCTCAGTCCCGACGGGGCGCACTTCTCGGCATGGACTACCTGTCGGCCGATCGGGTCGAGATTCGTTACACCCTTCCGCTCGCCGAGATCGTGTTCGGCTTCTTCGACCAGCTCAAGTCCAAGACGCGCGGCTACGCATCGCTGGACTATGAGCCGACCGGCGAGCAGGAGGCCGCCCTCGTGAAGGTCGACATCCTGCTCCACGGTGAGCCGGTCGACGCGTTCAGCGCCATCGTCCACAAGGACAAGGCGTACGCCTACGGCGTCGCGATGGCGCAACGGCTCAAAGAGCTCATCCCGCGCCAGCAGTTCGAGGTGCCGATCCAGGCCGCCATCGGGTCGCGGATCATCGCCCGCGAGAGCGTCCGCGCCCTGCGCAAGGACGTCCTCGCCAAGTGCTATGGCGGTGACATCACCCGCAAACGGAAGCTGCTGGAGAAGCAGAGAGAAGGCAAGAAGCGGATGAAGATGGTTGGCCGGGTCGAGGTGCCACAGGAAGCCTTCATCGCAGCGCTCGCCAGCGAGTCCGAGCCGGCCAAGCTCAGGAGCTGAGCCACTAAACGGGTCGATCGATCCTGGCGTCGGCAATAGTGTCGGGATGTGACAACTGCACGGCTGATCTCGGTGAACGCCGGCCGCACCAAGGCGGTGCCGTGGGGGAATCTGAAGCGCTCGGCAATCGACAAGCAGCCGCATGCTGGAGCGATCCAGGTGACGACGCTGGGGCTGGTGTCCGACGAGCAGGCCGACCATGCCGACCACGGCGGCACCGAGCAGGCCCTCTATGCGTACGCGAGAGAAGACCTCGACCGGTGGGGGGCGATGCTCGGCCGCGAGCTGCATAACGGCCAGTTCGGCGAGAATCTCACCGTTGAGGGCATCGAGCTGACCCACGCGACGATCGGTGAACGCTGGCGGATCGGCTCAGTCCTGATCGAGCTCAATGCCCCACGGATACCATGCTCGGTGTTCCAGGGCTTCATGGACGAGCCGCAGTGGGTCAAGCGGTTCACCGTGGAAGGCAGGCCAGGCGGCTACTTTCGGGTGCTCGCCGAGGGTGAGCTGCATGCCGGCGACGACGTAACGGTGGAGCATCGGCCGGACCACGGCGTGACCCTGCAACAGGTCTTCCGTGCACTGACCGGTCATCGCGAGCTCGTGCCGTTGCTGCTCGTCGCGCCTGAGCTCCAGGAGGATGCGCGGGCGTACGCACGGAAGATCCTCGGCGCCGCCTCCCAAGCTGTCACAGCCCTTCCCAGGTCGGCTACCGCTCCGTAACATCACGGCAGACCGGTCAGGCTCGCCGTCGTGGTGAGCGCCCGAGGTAGTTTCGGCGTCGCAAGGTTGCGCCCGCCGGGCGCACGGATAGGAGTCGTGGCAGCGTGGCCGAGAACCTGGAGCTCATCGAGAATCGTCCGCCTTCGGTGGCGAAGCTGTTCTGGGACCGGGTCGCGGCGACTCCGGACCTCGAGGCTTTCCGCAAGCCGACCGCCGACGGCTGGACCTCGTACAGCTGGCGGGAGGTAGGTGACCGGGTACGCGAGCTAGCCGCCGGACTGCTCTCGCTCGGGATTCGGCAGGAGGACCGGGTGGCGATCGCGAGCGGGACCCGCGTCGAGTGGATCTTCGCCGACCTCGCGATCATGTGTGCCGGCGCGGCGACTACGACGGTGTATCCGACTACCCCGTCCAGTGACGTGGCCTACATTCTCGGCGACGCCGGCGTTCGAGTGGTGTTCGCAGAGAACGATGAGCAAATTGCCAAGATCCGTGAGCACCGGGCAACGCTGCCGGCGCTCGAGAAGGTGGTCACCTTCGACAGGATGGCCGACGGAGACCTGGTTATCACCCTGGACGATCTCGCGGAGCGCGGCCGCAAGCTGCTGGCCGAGCGACCTGACGCAGTCGACGCGGCGAGCGCCGCGGTCGGCCCGGACAGCCTCGCGACGCTCATGTACACGTCAGGCACCACAGGCAGGCCCAAAGGCGTCCGGCTGGTCAACGACTGCTGGGTGTACGAGGGGGTCGCCGTTGCATCGACGGGCATCCTTCGCGCTGACGACCTGCAATATCTCTGGCTTCCGCTGTCTCACTCCTTCGGAAAGGTGCTCCTGGCGGCGCAGCTCGCGGTCGGCATGTCCTCTGCCGTGGATGGCGACATCCCCCGCCTGGTCGACAACCTTGCCGTGGTCCGACCGACCTTCATGGCCGGTGCGCCGCGCATCTTCGAGAAGGTGTACTCCCGCGTGCTCACCTCGGTCGAGGAGGAAGGCGGCATCAAGCTCAAGATCTTCAACTGGGCATTCTCGGTGGGGAAGCAGCACTCGGCCGAGGTTCGGGCCGGACGCCAACCCAATGCGCTCCTTGCCATGCAATACCGGCTGGCCGACCGGCTGGTGTTCTCGAAGCTGCGTAACCGTTTCGGTGGCCGAGTTCGCTTCTTCGTGTCCGGTTCGGCGCCGCTGTCCAAGGACATCGCCGAGTGGTTCCATGCCGCGAACATCCTGATCCTCGAGGGTTACGGGCTGACCGAGTCATCGGCGGGCACGTTCGTCAACCGGCCGGAGCATTGGAAGTTCGGCACGGTCGGACCGGTCTTCGGTGGCACCGAGGTGCGGATAGCCGAAGACGGCGAGGTGCTGCTGCACGGCCCGGGCATCATGCGTGGCTATCACAACATGCCCGACGAGACGGCCGAGGCGCTCGACGCCGACGGCTGGCTGCACACCGGCGATGTCGGCGAACTCGACGACGACGGCTTCCTGCGGATCACCGACAGGAAGAAGGATCTGATCAAGACCTCCGGCGGCAAATACGTGGCGCCGCAGAACATCGAGGTGCTCTTCAAGGCGATCTGTCCGTACGCCAGCAACATGGTCGTCCACGGCGACCAGCGGAACTACTGCACCGCGCTCATCGCGGTCGATGCCGAGGCGATCCACCCGTGGGCGGAGCAAAACGGCCTCGGCGAGGTGCCGTACGAGGCGCTGGTCCAGCGGCCCGAGGTGCGGGACCTGTTCGCAGGCCACATCAAGGAGCTCAACGAGCGGCTGCCGCGGTGGGAGACGATCAAGGACTTCACGATCTTGCCAGCGGACTTGACCATCGAGGCAGGGGAGCTTACGCCTAGTCTCAAGCTCAAGCGCCGGGTCGTCGAGCAGAAGTACCGCGACCTCCTCGACGCCATGTACAGCCAGGCTCCGCGCTAGCCGGCGGACGGGCGTCCGAGCGTTGCACCGGACGCCAGGCACGCTCTGGGCTGGTGCCGGTCGGCAGTCCGGAGTGATGTCGGCCCGCCCGCTCGCGCTCCTTCGTCGCCCTCGTTTGATGTCCGGCCACACCCCGGCCGGCATCACTGGGGCCCGCCTCCCTCGGCTGCTAAGCCGTCGGCGTGTGGATCCGTGGTCCGGATTGGAGACGCTAGGCCAGCGGATTCTTGCCGCACATAGACCACAATTGGGGCCGTGTCACCGTCGGTGCTCCCAGCGGGCGAGCCGCTCCCGCCTGATGGCTCGCTGCCAGCCGATACGCTGCGCAGCCTCACCGAACAGCCGTTCGGCTTTTATGTGCATGTGCCTTATTGCGCCACCCGGTGCGGATACTGCGACTTCAACACGTACACCGCGGAGGAGCTCGGGCCGGGCGTACGCCGGGAGACGTACGCCCAGACCGTGATCGACGAGGTCCGGTTCGCCACAAAGGTGCTCGGCCCCGCCCCGCCTGTGCAGACCGTGTTCTTCGGCGGCGGCACGCCGACCCTCCTCCCCAGCGCCGATCTTGCGCTCATGCTCCACGCGATCGACGACGAGTTCGGGCTCGTCCCCGATGTCGAGGTGACCACGGAGGCGAATCCGGAGACGGTGGATCAGCGCTACCTGGAAGGCCTCCGGGCCGCCGGCTTCAACCGGATCTCGCTGGGAATGCAGAGCGCCGCTCCGCATGTCCTGCGGACCCTCGACCGGCAGCACACACCCGGCCGTGCTCAGCAGTCGGTTTCTTGGGCCCGCTCGGCCGGGTTCGATCACATCAACCTCGACCTCATCTACGGCACGCCCGGCGAGTCGGACGACGACTGGCGACGGTCCCTCGAGGCGGCGATCGCGGCCGGCCCCGACCATGTCTCGGCATATTCGCTCATCGTGGAGGAGGGCACGAGGCTCGCCGCGCGGATCGGCCGCGGTGAGCTGCCGATGCCCGACGACGATGTCCTCGCCGACCGCTACCTGATGGCCGACGAGGCGCTTGCCGCGGCCGGTTTCGGCTGGTACGAGGTGTCCAACTGGGCGCGGTCGGAGGCAGGTCGATGCCGGCACAACCTCCTCTACTGGACGGGCGGTCATTGGTGGGGTGCCGGGCCCGGAGCGCACTCGCACGTGGGTGGGGTCCGCTGGTGGAACGTCAAGCATCCGGCCGCCTACACCGCCCGATTGGCTGCCGGAGTGAGTCCGGCCAACGCCGGTGAGGTGGTCGTCGAGGCAGATCGGCAGGTGGAGCGGGTAATGCTCGGGGTACGCCTGGCCAGCGGGCATCCGCTCGGCGACCTCTCGGAGGCCGGGCGGGCGGCCGCTGAGCGGGCGGTCGCCGACGGGCTCGCCGAATCCGCCGCCTATGAGGAGGGCCGGCTGGTCCTCACCCGCCGCGGCCGCCTCCTGGCCGACGCCGTTGTCCGCAGCCTTATCGCATGAAGGGCACCTTCATCCCCATAGGTTCGGGTCAAGGTGCCCCTCATGCGTCCGGGGTTCGAGGCGGCATGCCTTTGATGCGGTAATGATCCCCGGCCGGCCTCATCGCATGAAGGGCACCTTCACTCCATAGGTTCGGGGGCGGGTGCCCCTCGTGCATCCCGGCTTCGAGGCACCAAGCCCTTCACGCGGTAGTGATCCCGACGCGTCTTCTTGGCTCGAGCACGGTGCAACTCGACGCAGCACTGTGCAGCCGTGCCGATGCGGCCTCAGGACTTAGGCACCCTACGGAGAGCCACCCAACCGCGCTAGTTGACCAGGCGGACTGTGAACGGATAGCGATACCACTCGCCGCGGTTGGCAGCGATCGTCGCGACGATCGTCAAGATGAACCAGGCGCAGGCGATGATCGGCAGCAGGATGAACCCGATCAACACCAAGATCAACAGTCCAGAGATGAGCGCCGCGACGAGCATGGTGATGTTGAAGTTCAGCGCCTCCGCAGAGTGGTGCCGCACGTACCGAGACCGGTTTCCAAAGATCAGGAAGATCACGAGCGGTCCGATCACCGGGATACCGACGAATCCGAGGAATGCTGACAGATGGGCAAGAGTCGCCCATAGCCTCTCGTCATCCGGCCGCATCGGCTGCGGTCCAGGCGGCCGGTAGTAGCCGGGTTCGGCGCCGTAACCGGACGGCCCTGCATTCGGGCCGTCGTACCCACTGGTTCCGTCGGGCGGTGGGGCTGAGCCGGGCGGCGGATATCCGGGAGGGGCGGCGTAGCCGGGCGGCTGGCCGGCGGGTTGTGATCCCGGATGGGCGTATCCGGGCGGCTGCTCCGACGGCTGCTCGCCAGAAGGGGTGTACCCGGGCGGCTCGTCGGAGGGCGGTGGCTGCTGGGAAGGTGGACCGGCGGGCGCCGGGGAGGACCGTTCGGTGCGGACGCGTCGGAGTCATTCGATGCGTACGGAGATCGAGTCTCGCTCTCAGGTTCGGGTCGCTCTTGGCTCACATTTCTACATTGGCACGTCACAGCCGCCGCGTACCGTACGTAACGGCTAGTTCTCGGCAGATTCGCCCAGAGCAGTGCGCGCCGTAGACTGGCACTCAGAAGGGAAGAGTGCCAGTGTGTCCTGGCGTGTCCCAGGGTATTTCTGATGGGCCGTCCCCGTCGCGCGTGTGCAGGCGTGAACGGGGCCGTAGATCGATGGTTGGAGGCGCGCGTGCTGGACGATCGCAAGCTTGCGGTGCTGCGTGCCATCGTGCAGGACTACGTGTCGACTGAGGAGCCGGTCGGTTCCAAGACCCTCACCGAGCGGCATGACCTGGGGGTGTCGCCGGCGACGATCCGTAACGAGATGGCCGTCCTCGAAGAGGAGGGCTACATCGCCCAGCCGCATCCAAGCGCTGGGCGGGTGCCGACCGATAAGGGTTACCGGCTCTTCGTCGACCGGCTGTCCGCCATCAAGCCGCTCAGTGTTGCCGAGCGCCGCGCTATTGGGCAGTTCCTCGACGGTGCCGTCGATCTCGACGACGTGATCAACCGGACAGTTCGGCTGCTCGCCCAGCTGACCCGCCAGGTCGCTGTCGTGCAATACCCGTCCCTGGCCCGGGCGACTGTCCGTCACATCGAGCTGCTGCCCGTCGCTCCCACCAGGGTCCTCATCGTTCTAATCACGAGCACCGGCCGGGTCGAACAACGAGTCGCCGACTGCGGCATCCAGGTCGACGAACAGTCGATCGCAGCGCTGCGCAGCCAACTCAACCATACGGTCGCGGGCCTGCGCAGCCATGACCTCGCCGCGGCACTGGCCGACCTGCGCGATTCGTTCGGGGCGGATGCGCAGGCGCTGGTAAAGCCCGTCATTGCCGCCGTCCTCGAGACCCTGGTCGACCAGCACGAGGAACGGATCGTCCTCGGCGGTACGGCTAACCTCGCCCG
>DASYTV010000005.1:0-5738 GCA_036001885.1 Actinomycetes bacterium | reverse complement strand
CAAGAAGCGCATCGAAGTCATCCGAGCCCACCCAGTCCCACACCATCTCGTCGACGTGCGGCAGCCGCGACGCGCAGAAGTCGAGATAGCGGTCAGTCTCGAAATATTTGTCGGCGAGCCTGCGGTATTCGGCCAGCTTCTCGCCGTAGGTGAGGTCCTCGCGGTCCGCGACGGCGAAGTACTCAGATGTTTCCAGGTCGAGCCGCAGGCGTCGTCCGGTGACCACGCAGAACGCCGTCCAGCGCAGCAGCGCCTTGATGGCCCAAGGGAAGTAATAGTGCAGTGAGGTGATCGCGACGTCTGGGCAGGCGTTCGCGTAGTCGATCGGATGGACCTCTCCGCCACGTACCAGCGACTCACAGGAGTTGAATTCCCAGCGGAAGAATGCGTTGACAAGCTTGGAAATCGTGACGACCTCGGTGCCCACCCCGGCATCCAGGAAGTCGTGGTCCACGGCATAGCGATCGTGCATCGGAAGCTCAGGACGGAACCTCATCACCATCGTCTCCGGCCCGATGGACAGTGACCGCGCGAACACGTCGTATCCCTCGACAGCCTGCTGCAGATGCATCAGGCGTTCGTCGGACGTGTCGTAGGCTTCGTGCAGCTCCCCACTGTTTCTGACTTTGGAGACGCCGACCCAGGCGCCGCCGTCATAGGGCTTCATGAAGAGCGGATAGCCCAGCGACTCCGCGACGGCGTCGAGGTCGAACGCCCGGTTGTAGCGCTCGGACGTGTATGCATAGCGCGCGTTGTCCACTGGGTGCTTGAAGGGCACGAGCACCGTCTCCGGCACTTTGAGGCCGAGCCGCATCATCGCGCAGTAGGCCGCGTGCTTCTCCATTGCCTGGAACGTGAACGGGCTGTTGAGAAGGTAGACGTCGTTCATGAGCGCCACCTTCTTCAGCCACTCGCGCGGGTGGTAATACCAGTAGGCCAAGCGGTCGATGACCAGCGACTGCCGGGGCTTGTCGCGCAGGTTGAACGGTTCGATGGTGACCCGCGAAGTGTCGAGCCGATGTGTCGTGCCAGAGTCGTCCGTCACCGGTCCCAGTCGGCGAACGAGCGTTTCGTAGGCGCGAGGCCAGTCCTCCTCGGTTCCCAACAGCAGGCCGATGATGTGGTCGACGTCTGGCACTGGTCCTCCGGCGGTGCTCGTCCTCAAGCGGTGCGTGTTCTTCAGGCGCTGCGTGTTCTCCAGGCGCTGCGTGGTCTCCAGGCGGTGCTTGTTCCTCGGGCGTACTGCTTCCTCAGGCGGTGCTTTGTTCCTCAGCAGAAGCGTGGCAGGTGATGCGCGAACTGTGCCCGCCAGGAGGGCCAGTCGTGCGGGACGTCGTGGCCCCACAAGTCAAGCTCGTGCGGGATTCCCTTGCTGGCGAGCAACCCTGCCATCTGCCGCGTCGAGTCCAGCGATCCGGTCGTGTCCTCCCATTGCCCTTGCCCACACACCAGCAGGATCCACAGGCGTGACCGCAACCAGTCGAGATGATCGCCATGCAAGTGGGCCACATAGTCGATGGGATTGGTGAAATACGCCGCGTCCCCACGCTCGCCCCATACGTCCCACGCGGACGGGTCGTAGTTGCCCGACATGCCGAACGCCTGTGGGAAGAGATCGGCACGGCGGAAGGCGAAATTCAGCGCGTGAAACGCTCCCATCGAGCACCCGACCGTCACGATGTCACCGGTGTTCTCGCGACCTCCGCAATCCTCGTGGATGAACGGAGCGACTTGGTCGGCGATCCAGGACTCGTAGGCACCATGCCGCCGCGCGCGCTCCTCCAGCGGCACGTCTCGGGCCGCCCACGAGACGCTGTCGTACGAGTCAACGCAATAGATCTTCACTCGACCGGCCGCGATCAGACCCTCGGCCGTGGCCACCATCCCGTTGTTCGCGAAATCCTCCGCGCGGCCTTGCTCGGAGGGGAACGCCAGGACGGGGCGACCCCACTCGCCGTAGCAGAGCACGCTCCCGGCCGCTCCGATGACCGGCGAGTAGAGCTCCACCCGGCGGACGCGCATGTCAGAGTCCGCCTTCGTCGGCAGCCCACACCCGGCGGAGCAAGTCGACGAGGTAGGGGTCGAAGGCGTCGCGCCACCCGGTGTAGTTGTGGGCGTCGGGCACCTCGTGCAGCTCCACCGGGTAGCCATGTCGGCTCAGCGTGCGTGCTGCCTGCTGGTTGTTCGAGAGATTCTCTTCCGCTAGGCCGCAGGTCATGACGATCGGTACGGTGCGTCGCACCGGTCGGTCGAGTCCGCGGGTGAAGCGGGTGATGCGGGCGAACCACGGGAAGGCCGACTCCTGGGGGTCGAGCTTGGCCTGGAAGAAGCTGCCTGACTGCAGGAAGAGCCCGGCGAAACTGTAAGGATCCGTGCGCTGTGCGTGAAGCATGGCGAGCGCACCCAGACTGGTCCCCATGCCGATGACCGGGTGACCCGCTTCGATTCCAAGCTCCACGCGGACCCGTGGGAGCACGTCATGGGTGAGGGCACGTGCGTATGCCGGATTGGCCGAATACCACTCGTTTCGCGTTCCTGGTCCGAGCAGCACCAGGTGGAACGGGCGCACTCGTCCGTCGGCAATGATCGCTGCGACGAACTGGCCGAGGTCCGCGAGCTTGTCGTACTCAGGGCCGTCGTTGACGACGAGCATTCGGTCGAGGATCGCGCCGCCATTGGGCGGCGTCGTCGTCGGTGACCAGATCTGGGTCCACACCTCGCCGGCCAGTCTCGCGGCCGGGATCGCCATCTCCCGCCAGGCGCCGGCGGCTGCCGCTGCGTGCAGCCATCGCGGCTCGGCATAGTCAGATCGCTGTAATACCGATCGGTCGCCGAAGGCGCCGCCGGCCCGCAGCGGGTTCGCCGGGTCGCAGACCAGCTCGACGTCGCCGTTCGGGTGCTGAAGCTCCAGGCGGTATTCCAGCCGCCAGGAGTCAGGAGGCGGCGGCGTCGCGAGCTGCCAGACCTGTCCGTCGTATGTCAAGTCGGCCCGGACCGGCCGCCGTCCCGCGTCACGGACCAGACGCACCCCGGCCAGCTGGTGGCCCGGGTCGGGAAACCTGAATGTGATCTTGCCGGCATCCCAGCTCGGCCCGACCGCGTTCACCCCCGAACGATAACCGGTCACTGGGCCGAGTCCTGGCAACTCTGCCTGATGGCCGTGGTCAGGACCTCAACCGGCCAGCCACCTGCAGGACCGCGAGCGCATCAACGGTGAGCCATTCGTTCAATCGACCCGTGCCCTGATCGCCCCACTCGACGCTGTCCAGCGACTTCCGGCTGCCGGGCGAGGTTGCGTAGAACGTTGAGACGGTGGCCCACCCGCCGTCACGAAGGCGCTGCGACTCCAGGAGGTCGAGCGCAGCCGAGCAGCGGTCATCGGTGATGGCGCCGGCCTCGACCATCGCCTGCAGCCCGCCGAGATAGTCGTAGTGCCAATAACGGGGGTAATGTAGGCATCCGAACTGAGCGGTGATCCGGGTTCCGTCCGCGCGGCGGAAGAGCATTCGTCGAGCCAGGAAGACCTCGGTGGCCTTGGCTGCACCTGCCATGGCCTCGACCGAGCCATGCTGCTGGCCGTATCCGGCGAGTCCGCGCAATGCCAGCAACGTCTCCTCGAACGATGACGTATGGGCCGCTGGCCGCCGGTCGCAGTTCCAGCCGCCATCTGGCCACTGCCAATGGAGGAGCCGCTCGGCGAGCATTCCGACCCGGCCGTCGGTGCAGCCGAGCACGGTCAGATAACGCAGCGCGTTGCCCTGTTGCGAGGCGCACCGCCGATGCCGGCCCTGGATGACCGGTACGGCTTGGCGGTGGCGAACCTCTTCGTTGGTCTGGACGTCGGCATCCCTGAAGTAGCGGCGGTCCAGCCAGCAATCAAGCACCTGCCCGAACATCGGCTGCAGGTCCGGATCACCAGGCGGGTAGCCGATGTCGGCGAGCGCGGAGAGGATCCAGTGTGCGCCGCTCCACTTAGCGTATGGCCCACCGTGGGTGACAACCCGACCATCTTCCAGACGGCCTGCCAGCAGCCGCCGTACCCGAGGTGAGCGGACGACGTCGTCGCGGAGGCGGTGCATCTGTGGCGAGTCCACCCGTTCGCCCACGACTCGGCTGCGGGTGAGCCACCGGACCGACGGCTCACTCGACGTCAGGAGGCGATCGATGATCGACTCGGACACCGGTCAAGCGTATGACCGCCGACGCTATTCGTTTCGCACAGTCTCGGGCCTGGTGATCCTCTCGAGGAGCGGGAGGGTAGACGCGATGATCCCGAGGGAGGCTGCGAGCCCGCCGAGGACGATGAGGTAGTAGTCGACTCCAGGTGGTCGAAGCGTGTAATCCATTTGTGCCCTCAGGAACAGCTGGGCCGCGAGGAAGCCGATCGCGATCGCAACCGCAGCGACGACAAGAAGCGGGACGGCGCTCTCGAGGGCGACCACGCGGCGCAGGACCCGTAGCGGCACGCCGCTCAATCGCAGCACGCTGAACGGTCGCCTACGCTCGCTGAGGCCACCGGCGACGCTCACGGCGAGACTGCATCCGGCGATCGGCAAGCTGGTGAGGATGACGACCTTGGCTAGCTGCTGCCATCCGGTGAGGGTCTGCGTGAAGTCGGACTCGAAATCGCCCGCGGTGGCCGGCGGTTGCGGGCTTGCCGGGTAGGCGACCTCGAGTACTGTTCGTGCGCGCTCGATCGCCGACGTTGACCCATCCGTTCGCACGACGATCGACAGCACCGGGAGCTTGTTGAGCCCGTCAGCGGACACCTTGGTAGCCGGCCAGACTGGCGCAGACACCGGCGGTGTGCCGCGGCCCATAAAGTCCGGCCTCACCGCGGCAACGGCCGCCCCGCTCGGGCATCGACCGAGAGCCGGGGCACGAGCGAGCTCGGCGCAGGAGACTATGCCTGGCAACAACGCGGGGCTGGCACCGTCACCGGTCCAATAGGCCGGGTTCCTACGAACCACCGTCACGCTGTCTACGCCCGGTGTCGAGGGCAGGCCAGCCGAGACTGCGCTCGGGACCGACGTCGCCGATGCCGGATTCGTGACGTCGTACCAGAACTCCATGGACAACGTCGTGCGGCCCAGCGCGCCACCGCGGTCCGGACCGCGGTTGGCGACGATCGTCGTGATAACGCCGATGGCCACGCTTGTGACGAACAACGCGAGGACAAGACCGCTGATGGCACGGAAGCCACCCTGCGGGTCGTCCGCGAGCCGTCGCGCCGCGATGAGGGTGGCAGGTCTGCTGGCGCGCCCGGCCATGATCCTCGAGCCGGCCATGGTCAGCCAGGGACCGGCGATGACCAGACCTGCCATGATCAGAAGGATGCCGGGGAGAAACGCTGCGACCTGGCCGTTCGTGGTGCCGGGACGTCGGCCGACGAAGTAGGCAAGTTCGCCGACGCCGACAAGAAGTGGGATCAACCGGTAGGGCCGCGGCGGGCGTGGGGTGACCCGTCGGGTGACACCGAGCGGGGAGATGCGTACGCGCCGCAGTGCGACGCGTGCCGCGACCGCCGCGCCGGCTGGCACGCCGAGCGCGACCAGCAGGACGTCGACGGCGTTCAGCGAGAGATCGCCTGGGTAGAACGGCGCTCCCGTGAAAGGGATCGCCGCAAGTGGGCGGCGGAAGAGGAAGAATAGGCCAAAGCCCACAGCGGTGCCGATGATGACGGCGGTGGTCGACTCGACGGCGGAGATCACCGAAACCTGCCGGGGGGTGGCGCCGAT
>DASYTV010000004.1:0-8278 GCA_036001885.1 Actinomycetes bacterium | reverse complement strand
GCGATGAAGAAGAGCAACAGCAGGAGGCCGACCTTGCCCTCGGTCTCGGACCAGAAGAGCTTGAACGCCCGCTTGAACGCTGCGCTGCGCCGGGCCCAGACGATTGCCCGTGCGGATCTGACCGGAGCGGCGGCCTCGGTCTGGGCGGTCATACCTCCCTCACCCTCGGATCGAGCAGGCCGAGCGACAGGTCGGCGATGAGGTTGAAGAGGATCACGCTGGCCGAGAAGACCAGAAACAGGCCCTGCAGCAGGTTGTAGTCGAGTGCGGACACCGCGTCCTGGGTCAGCCAGCCAAGCCCGTGCCAGGAGAAGACGTACTCGACCGTGACCGCCCCGGAGATGACGAACCCGAAGTTCAAGAAGATCAGGGTGAAGGCCGGGAGGAGCGCGTTGGGCACCACGTGCCGCTGCCGCACCGCGGTATCGCGCAGACCCTTGGCACGAGCAGTCGTCAGGTATTCCTGACCCATCTCGTCGAGCATGGACGACCGCATGATCAGGGAGTACTGCGCGAGATAGGCGAGTGTCAGCGTCAGGCACGGCAGGAAGAGGTGCTGAAGGACGTTGACCCAGCCCTCGGGACTCGACGTGTCCACGTTGCTGTCCGCGATGCCGCCGGTCGGGAAGATGCCGAGGCCGACCTGGTTACCGGCGAACAGCATGAGCAGCACGATGCCGAGCCAGAAGACCGGCATCGCGTACAGAGTCAGCGAGGTCCCGTTCGAGACCCGATCGAACAGCGTCCCCCGCTCCCAGGCGCCCTTGATGCCGATCCAGGTGCCGATGATGGTCGAGAGGAGCGTCGACGTGCCGACGAGCAGGATGGTCGGCCAAAAGGCGTCGCGGATGACCGACGAGACCGGCTGCGAACCGATGAAGGTCGTTCCCAGATCGCCGTGCAGCAGGTGCCCGACGTAGGTGGTGAACTGCTCCCACTTGGACTTGTCCAAGCCCCACTGCTCCCGCAGGTGGGCGACGCCCTCTGCCGAGAGATGCCGGTTACGGGCTGCGCTCCTGGCCGGGTCGCCGGAGACCACACGGAACAGGAAAAAGTTGAAGACGACGACGGCGCAAAGGCTGAAAAACGCACCGATCACGCGGCGGATAATGAGCCTTGCCGCCCGGTATCTGGACGGCCGCGAGGTCGGATCGGCCATCCGGCCGGAGGCGAAGCGCTCCTCCGGCCGGATGCTGTCGAGCTGTATTGCCATGGTGCAGTGACTACTACTCGCGCTCGTCAGCGGTCGACCGGCGCCGAGCGAACGCGACCGCCCCGCCGGCCACCAGCGCGGCCGCAGCAACGCCGATGCCGACGATGGCGCCGGTGGCGAGGCCACCGCCGCCGGAGTCTTCCTGTGCGGAGACGAGATCGAGATTTCGGTAGCTGTACGTGCCGTACTGGAAGAAGACGTTGCCGCCATCGGTGGGCTGCCGCTGCACGCCCGTCCACTTGTCCGAGCGGTAGGCCTCGAGCGAGTCGACGTAGTACGTCACGATGTACGGCGCGTCGTCATAGACCATCTGCTGCATCTGCTTGACGAGCTCGGCCCGCTTCGCCGGGTCGAGCTGGTTGCTCTGCTGCTGGTACAGCGCGTCGTACGCGGGGTTGCAGTAGAACGAGTCGGACCAGCCAGCCACGGGATCCTTGGCCGTCCCGGTGTCGCGCTGGCCGCAGGTGAACGTCGAGAGCTGGAATCCGGGATCCGGCTCGACGCCCCAGCCCCACGTGAACATCTCGTAGTTGCCGTGGGCGATGATGTCGGTCAGCTTGTCATCGGTGACGAACTGCACCTTGGTCTTGATGCCGATCTGGTTCATCCAGTCCTGGATGTAGGGCACGACGCCCTTTGAGTTCTCATCCTCGGTGCGGCCGAAGAGCCGGAAGTCGAGCTTCTTGCCGGACTTCGGGTCGACCCGGATGCCATCGGAGCCCTTCGTATAGCCGGCGGCGTCGAGCAGCGAGTTCGCCTTGGCGATGTCGAACGTCCGTGCGCTCGCTCCCGGATCGAACTTGTAGGCGGTGTAGACCGGCGGGATGACGCCGACCCCTGGCTTGCCGAGGCCGCGCAGCACCTTGTTCACGATCGTTTGCTGGTCGATGGCATAGCCGATCGCCTGCCGCAGCGCCTTGTCCTTCAGAGCTGGATGGCCGTCCCCGACCGGCTGGTTGTCGGTCGTCGCAGCGCCGGTGTTGAAGCCGATCTCGGAGAAGCTAACACCGGTCGCCTGGACCGTCGTGATCCCCGGCTTGTCTTTCAAGGCGAGGAACTGGTTCGCGCCGATGTCGGCGACGGCGTCGATCTCGCCCTTCTGGAGTGCTTGGGCCATCGCATCGTCGTTCTTGAAGATGCGGTAGACCAGGTTGTCGATCTTGGGCGCGCCACCCCAGTAACTCTTGTTGGCCTTCAGCTTGACGAACTCGCCGGGCTTTTGCTCCACGATCTGGAAGGCTCCGGTTCCCACCATCTCCTTGTTGTCGAAGGTGCCGGCGTCCTTCTCTGACACGTTCTTCCAGATGTGCTCGGGGAGGATGGGGACCCACATGTGCGTCATGACCGGGTCCGCCGCTGACAGCTCGAACACGGCCGTTGTGTCATCGGGGGCGGTGACCTTCTTGAGGTTTGCGACGTAATTGTAGAAGGCGGCGTTCTCGGTCTCGCCGTTGACCGCACGGTTGAAGGTGTAGGCGACGTCCTTGGCAGTCATCGGTTGCCCGTCAGACCACTTGACACCGGAGCGGATCTTGAAGGTCCATGTCTTGCCGTCAGGAGAGGCGGTCCACGATTCGGCGAGGCCGGGGACGGGGCTGAAGTCCTTCTGGGACCAGCCGGTCAGGAGGTCGTAGACGTCTGCGTAGACGTCGTAGGAGATCGTCAGGAAGCCGGCGTACGGGTTCAGTGTGTCGATGTCCTGTGAGTATCCGATGGTGAAGGTCTTCTCGGCGGTACTCGGGGATGGCGAGCTCTGAGCCACGGCAGTAGTCGCCGGAAGCACTGCGACGCCGAGTGCCGCGACCGCCACGGCGAGGCGTCGCCGCGTCCGCGCCGGGCGGGATGCGACTGTTTCGATCATCCTTACCTCCGAAGGGGACCGCCGGGCGACGGCAGAGGTGGGTCGTAAGGCGCGGGTCGCTGACTGTCCTGTCAGTCAGTAACAGAGCCTTGGGATCGTCTGTTTACTACACGGAACCGCCGAAGGGAAGAAATCGGAACAGCCTTTACCGTGCCGAAACAGAAGGACTTGCGGCGCAGAGGCAACGAAATCCGTAGGTCTTCCGGTCCGACGTCGCTCCGACGCCTGATTGTTACGCTCGCCGCCGCTCCGACGGGCTACATGGGCGGGCTGCTCAAGCACGCACAGCCGTCGTCGGCGAGGCGCCCTCACCCGCCGCCCAAGCCGGGCATGAAGTGACTGCCAGGACTCATCCCCGGCGGCCCGTGCGCCCGGTGATCCCGAGTTTTGGTGAGAATGTGCAGTGCGCCGCACACACCCACCAAAACTCGGGATCTTGGAGCTGGTACAGCGCTCGACCCCGTCAGACGCCGCGTAGGACTTACCGGCGCGACCACTAGGCTCGGGGTGTGGCCCAGCTGCGACTCGCGCTCGCCCAGGTGAATCCCATCGTCGGCGACCTGACTGGGAACGCCGACCTGGTCAGGACCTGGACGAAGCACGCCGCCGCGCAGGGGGCCCACCTCGTCGTCTTCCCCGAGATGATGCTGACGGGCTACCCGGTGGAAGACCTCGCGCTGCGGGGCTCGTTCATCACCGCCTCGACGAAGATGCTCGAGCGCCTCGCCGCGCAGCTCGCGGCGGATGGACTCGGCGAAACCACCGTGGTGACCGGGTATCTCGATGGCTCCCCTACGTCGGCGCCCGTGGTTGGCCGGCCAGCCGGCGCACCGGAGAATGCCGCGGCCTGGATCCGCCGCGGCAAGGTGGTGGCCAAGACCGCCAAGCACCACCTGCCGAACTACGGCGTCTTCGACGAGTTCCGGTACTTCGTCCCTGGCAACCGGCTCTCCATCGCCCGCGTTCACGGAGTGGACGTCGCGCTCACGATCTGCGAAGACATCTGGCAGGACGGCGGCCCCGTGTCGGTGGCGGGGATCGCCAAGGCCGGCTTGCTGCTCGTGATCAACGGGTCGCCGTACGAGCTGAACAAGGACGACGTGCGGCTGGCCCTGACGCGGCAGCGGGCGGCCGAGGCGGGCTGCACGCTCGCCTACGTGAACATGGTCGGCGGCCAGGATGAGCTCGTCTTCGACGGCGACTCGATCGTCGTATCCGCGGGCGGGCAGGTGCTGGCGCGTGCTCCGCAGTTCGAAGACGGCTGTCTCGTCGTCGATCTCGACCTGCCCGAGGCGTCCCCTACCGGGCGGCCCGAGGCCGGCCAGGAGATGGCCGCAAACTCACCATCCGGCACGGTCAACGGAATCGCGATCGACCGGGTCGAGATCAGCAATGCGCCGCTCGCTGCGTACTCCCCGATCACGTCTGGAGTCGCGCCGCGGCTGACCGACGAGGCGGAGGTATACGCCGCGCTGGTCGCGGGGGTACGCGACTACGTCAGGAAGAACGGCTTCCGCTCTGTCGTCATCGGGCTGTCCGGCGGTATCGACTCGGCATTGACCGCCGCCATCGCGCAGGACGCGCTTGGCCCGGACGCCGTGCACGGGGTGTCGATGCCAAGCTCCTACTCCTCCGAGCACTCCAAGATGGACGCGGCTGACTTGGCCGCCCGGCTCGGCATCAACTACGAGGTGGTGCCGATCGCCTCGATGGTCGGCGCGTACCTTGCGGCGCTGAAGCTGGACGGCGTCGCCGAGGAGAATCTGCAGGCACGAGTGCGCGGCACCACCCTGATGGCGCTGTCCAACCAGCACGGCCATCTCGTGCTCGCGACCGGCAACAAGAGCGAGCTCGCCGTGGGCTACTCCACGCTGTACGGCGATTCGGTGGGTGGGTTCGCTCCGCTCAAGGACGTACCCAAGACACTCGTGTGGCGGCTCGCCAAGTGGCGCAACAAGGCAGCCGAGGAACGTGGCGAGACCACGCCTATCCCCGAGAACTCGATCACAAAGCCGCCCTCCGCGGAGCTGCGGCCGGGGCAGCTCGATACCGACTCGCTGCCGTCCTATGAGCTGCTCGACGACATCCTCGACGACTACGTCGAGCAGGATCGCGGACACGCGGACATCGTGGCGGCAGGCTTCGACGCCGACCTGGTCGACAAGGTGATCCGCATGGTGGACGCGGCCGAGTACAAGCGGCGGCAGTATCCGCCCGGGCCGAAGATCTCGTTCAAGGCCTTCGGCCGTGACCGGCGACTCCCGATCACCAATCGCTGGCGCGAGGGCTCTGCTGTCAGCTGACCTGCCGCCGCCCCCAACGCCCCCTCTCACCGCATGAAGGGCACCTTCACTTCGACCTAGGGGGTGAAGGTGCCCTTCATGCGAAAGGTCAGCGGGGGCGCAGGCCGTCCAGGATCGTGTCGACCAGCCGATCGGTGAGACCCTCGGGACCGCCTTCGACAAAACGGAAGTGCGGCCAGACCATCGAGGCGTACATCAGCGAACCGGTGACCGCGATGACCATCGTGTCGACATCCAGGTCGTCGCGCAGCTCGCCGCGGGCGACCCCACCGCGGAGCACTCGCCGCATGTATTCGCGCCGGGGCTCGATGACGGTCTCGGTGAACTTCTTGGCGAGATCGGGATGCCGCCGGCCCTCAGAAACGAAGCAGGTGTAAAGCTCCCGCGCCCGCACCGTCTGCTGGTCCGCGACCATCACAATCGCGATGATCTTAAGATCCTCGCGGATGGATTGCCCCGGCACGTCCGGCAGTGGCGACTTCAGCGACGCCGCGGCATCGATGATGAGTGCCTCTTTGTTGGGCCAGCGCCGGTAGATCGTCGCCTTTCCGACGCCCGCCCTGGCGGCCACCTGTTCGATGGAAAGGGCGCCGATGCCGACCTCGGCGAGCAGGTCGAGCGTGGCCTCGACGATGGCCCGCTCGGCCTGCTCGCTGCGCGGCCGACCCGGTCGAGCGCTAGGCGGGGTCCACGCGGGACCATCCTCGCCACCCGCCGCAGCCAGCGTGTCGAGCTCGTGCACGTCCGTCATCATGGCTCTTCCTTAGTGCCCTGGCACTGCTTCCACTGCCTCCTGTGGCTCACGCGAAACCTGGCTGGGCACTTCCGCGGCCGGGCGCATGCTCGGCAGGAACCGGAAGGCCAGCAAAGTCGCCAGCAGGGCGACGAAGCTCGCGAGCGTCACGGTGACGTGCATCGCGTGAATGAAGGCGTCGAAAGCCGGCGCCTGGATCTGGGCGACCGCTTGCGGGCCCGCCTTCGCCGCGGCACCCACGGTCGCGCCGAGGGACTCACCGGCCGCGGCCTGCGCCTGCGCGGGCAGGGCTGAGAGGTGCGGCGTGATCTGGTCCCGGTATTGGGCGGAGAGCACCGAGCCGAGAACGGCAACGCCAAGCGCCCCGCCGACCTGGCGCATCGTGTTCTGGATGGCCGAGCCGACGCCGGCCTTCTCCTTGGGCAGTCCGGCCAAGATCGCCGTGGTTGCCGGCGGCATAACGCTGCCCGCACCGGCGCCCTGGATGACTCCGACGATCGCGAAGTACCACATTGGGCTGTCGGCGTCCATCAGGAGGAACGCGGCCAGCGACAGCGTGAGCAGGCTCAGACCGAAGGTGCAGACGGCACGGATACCGAACCGCTTGACGAAGGTGGCCGACAGCGGCGCGAAGACCATCTGCCCGGCCGCGAACGGCAGGAACCACAAGCCCGCCTGCAGCGGCGAGAAACCGCGGACGATCTGCAGGTAGAAGGTCAGGAAGAACAGTGCACCCATCATCGCGAAGAAGATGAGGCTGATCGCGGCGACCGACGTGGACACCTGCGGGTTGCGGAACACCGTCACGTCGAGTGAGGGATGGTCGCTACGCCGCTCGTACCACACGAAGAGCGCCAGCAGGGCAAGCCCGGTGAGCACGGGCACGAGAACCGCGGCGTCCGCGAAAGTGGCCAGTTCGCCGCCCTTGATGATGCCGTAAATCAGCAAGCTGAGCCCGGCGATGGAGAGCAGGACACCTGTTGGGTCGATCTTCCCGGGCGATGGGTTCTTGGTCTCCGGCACGATCGCGCTGATCAGCGCGATGCCCAGCAGGGTGATCGGCACGTTGATCAGGAAGACGGAGCCCCACCAGAAGTGCTCGAGCAGTGCCCCTCCGACGACCGGCCCAATGACGATGCCGATGCCGACCGCACCGGCCCAGATGCCAATCGCGCGGCCGCGCTCCTGCGGCGGGAAGATGTTCTGAATGATGGCGAGTGTCACGGGCATGATCGCGGCCGCGCCAATGCCCATGAGCGCCCGCGCGCCAATCAGCTGGCCGGGAGACTGCGCATACGCCGAGATCAGCGAGGACAGGCCGAAGATGGCGAGGCCGGCGAGCAGGACACGCTTGCGGCCGAACCTGTCACCGAGCAGGCCAAAGGTGAACAGCAGCCCGGCAAAGACCAGGGTGTAAGAGTTGATCGACCACTCAAGCTGGCTCTGGGAGGCGCCAAGGTCCTCCTGGATGGTCTTAAGGGCGACGTTGAGGACGGTGTTGTCGAGGACGACAACCAGCAGGCTCACAACAAGGACGCTGAGGATGGCCCAGCGACGTGGGTGGCCGGTCTGCTGCTGTTGCAGCTGGGCTTCCAAGAGATTCCTCCCCGAATCAATACGGGTCCGTTTCGTATCGTTACAACGCGACGCTACGCGCTCGTATTTCGATACGCAACCGATCCGTATCTAAAATCTAGGTAAAGTTTCGATCTTGAACTGCAGCCGTGGACGATCAGGGGTGTCGCGAGCGAGCAACGCCCCCTCATCAGCCCACCTTCCGTCGGAGCAGCCGCCATGAGGACCGCCGGTCGCGCGGTGAGCTGCTCGCTGCTTCCCGCGACGATGCGGCGTCGCTACGCGGTCGACCGGTAGGGCTAGCGTGGTGCGCGCACTGAGATCACAGATGCAGGTGGCGAAGGGGGGCGGGGCGCAGTGGCGACGAGGTTCGGCTGGCTGTGCAGCCACGAGTCGTACCAACCGGAGGAGCTGGTCGACCAGGCCGTGCTGGCCGAAGAGGTTGGTTTCGACCTTGTGCTCGCGTCCGACCATTTCACGCCGTGGGTCGATGACGTCGGCGCGGCCGGTTTCGTCTGGGCTTGGCTGGGCGCGGTGGCCGCGCGCACCGCCCGAGTCGAGCTCGCCACTTC
>DASYTV010000003.1:0-3883 GCA_036001885.1 Actinomycetes bacterium | reverse complement strand
GGTAGGCATTCTGGTCGTCTGCGCGAGGCTGCACCGTCCCCCAGTCACTGTCGAGAACGTAGTGTCTGGCATCGATGAGCCGCCGCGCCCGGGCGACACCACGATCATTGACCGAGTACTGGGCCATGGCTGGCAGTCTTGCAACGATGGTTGAACGGAACAACGTCAAGTCCGCGCGACAGCCACCAACATAAGCCCGTTGACCCGGCCTTGGCCGTCGCGGGATCTAGCGATGTTTCTTGCTCACTGGGCGGTGAGGACGTCGTAGTGGGCGGTCCAGGTGTCGCTAAGAAGCTGTTCCTCTTCCGGGGTGATTACCGCCTCTTGCCAGCGCTCACCGGCGAACGCCCGGACCGACTCGACGTCCTGCCACAACGTCACGTACACGTACTCGGTAGAGGACGGATCGCGGGGCCTCCCCACATGTTGCGCCACTAGCCCTTTCTGTCGAGACACCAGCGGGATCGCCGTATCGCGGAGAAACGCTTCGAACTCGCTCTGTTTGCCGGGGTGGACAGTTGGCCTGAAAACGCGGATGATCACGGCCTTCTCCTCGCGGTGGCGAGCTGCGGCATCATGCTGTGTCCTTCCGCCCAGCGGGATGCGCCAAGCAAGGGGCTGGCGACGCATCCCGCTAGACGATGCGTCGTGGGGGTTCTGGTTTGCGTCAGCTTGTGTCCACGTCGATGGTCACGGGCACCCCGTTCGTGATGACGTCGAACACTGCTGACCTGGCGCGTGACTGCTCCACGATCTCCCGCAGCTTCTCAGCCGGGGCGTCGCCCTTGACGGTGAAACGCACGGTGATCTGCTCGTAGCCGTTACGAACACCTGCGTCGAGCCCCAGGATGCCGAGGAGGTCGATGTCCCCGGTGACGGTCGAGCGAACCTCGGTGAGCTTCACCCTTCTGGCAGCAGCGATGTTGGCGAGGCCGGACGTGAGGCAAGCGGCCAGTGCGTGGAGCAGGAACTCGGCCGGGGTCGGTCCCTGGTCCTGCCCCACCAGGACGGCCGGGTGGTCGGCGTCGAAGACGAATGTGCGCTCGTGCGATCGTTCCTCACCGACACCGAAGAAGTCGGCGATGGTGCCCCGATTGTGTGTGCCGCTGAGCCACTCGTTGTGGGCGCGGAACTGGAATTTGGCCGCCTCGGGCGCTTGCTTCACGGCGTCGAGGGTGGCGAAGAGGGTGGCCGTGTCTACCCCGTTGCGCATCGAGTCGTTGAGCTGGTCGGTGGTCGTCATTGTTGCTGCATCTCCTTGGACGCGGGCCGATTGAGGTGGTTGTGCGCTGAGTTCGAGCAGGTTCCGGAGTCCCATCGCCTCCTTCCGCGTTGGCGGGTGCGGTTAGGCGGTCGCGGCTAGGCGCTCGCCGGGGATGGGCCGGGCGGCCAGCGCCGCGGCCTCCTTGTCGATAGCGGCGGCCAGCTGTTTTTGCAGTTCGATGAAGGTCGGCACGGGCGGATAGGCCGCCAGACTGCGGGTGATCTCGAAGGTCTCCCTGAGTGCTCGGTCGCGAAGCTGCTCGTAGCGCGCGAGCACGGTCGTGTCCTGGGTGGCGGCGCGGAGGGCCTGGTCGAGGGCGACGGCCAGCAGCTCAGCGTCGCGGAAGGCGTCGCTGATGCCGTAGGCGGTAACGGCGTCACGGTAATAGCCCGCGTCGCCGACCAGCGCCCAGCCCGGGCCGAACGCACGGCGGAGCTGGTTGGGCTGCCGCAGCATGCCCTGCACCGGCGAGGTCCGGCGGGCGTGCCGCAGCCGCTCGGCGAGCTGCGGTGCCGAACGCTCCAGCAGCTGATCGAACGCCTCCACGCGTGATCGGCTGCTGCGGCGGTCCGCCCTGGCGTCGGTGCTGGGGTTGCAGACCCAGATGCATGCCTCCCCGTCGTGGGTGGGGAACACCCCGGCCAGCGACCGCGGCGCGACGAAGAACTCGAACCCGTCCCACGGGATGCCGGCGTAGTAGGCGTACTGGGCCGCGCCGCCGCCTGGGCGGACCTCGGTGAGCGCGGCGCCGACCGAGCGGGCGACCCGCGATCCCAGGCCGTCCGCGCCGACGACCCAGCGGGCGTCGATCTCGACCGGCGCGCCGGCGCGATCGTACCCGTCGATCCCGACCGCCCGGCCGCTTGCGTCCCGGCGCACGCCGGTCACGGTGACGCCGGGGCGCACCTCGGCGCCGGCGCGCTCCGCGGCGCCCGCCAGGATGGTGTCCAGGACATACCGCCGAGGCGCCATGACGAAGTCGACCCCGGCCTTGTGCTTTATCGTCCTGGTGACCGACTTACCGGCGGCGGTGAAGGTGACCTGCCTGATCGCCGGAGGGCCGCTTTCGAGGACCTCGTCGAGCAGCCCCCAGCGCCGGAGCTGGACGACGCCGCTGCGCGCGATCGAGTGGGTGGACAGGGTGTCGCTGGGGAACGACGCCTGGTCTACGACCACCACGTCGTGCCCGAGACGAGCGAGCAGCATGGCGGTGGCTGATCCGGCGACTCGTCCGCCCACGATCACGACGTCGTGACGGCTGCGGCCCGGGATCGACATTGATTCACCTCTCGGATCAGTCGGTCGCTCGACCGAATCACTGCTTGAGTATCCTGACTAGGTGCGATACTGTCAAGGTCGGTCGATCGACCAACTCGGCGAAAGGAGCCGGTCGTGGTGGACGTCGCTGTAGTCGACACCGGCACGCTGATCTTGGAGGCGGCCCGCCGCAGGTTGCTGGCCGACGGCTATGCGGGCCTGTCGACCCGCAAGGTGGCAGAGGAGGCACGGGTGCCGCTCAGCCAGCTGCACTACCACTTCGGCTCGAAGCAGGGCCTCATCCTGAGGCTGCTGGAAGAGGAAAACCAGCGCCGCCTGGACCGCCAGAGAAGTATGTACGCCGAGGACGCGCCGCTGTGGAAGCGCTATGAGCGGGCCTGCGACTACCTCGAGGAGGACCTGGACTCTGGCTACGTGCGGGTGCTGCAGGAGATGATCGCCGCAGGCTGGTCCAACCCAGAAATCCAAGCGGCGGTCCGCGAGCTGCTCGGCGGGTGGTTCGCCCTTCTCGCCAAGGTGGCCCGCGACGCCGACCGCCGCTTCGGTCCACTCGGCCCGTTCACCGCCGAGGAGGCGGGCACCTTGGTAGGCGCCGCCTTTATCGGCGCCGAGGAGCTGATGCTGCTGGGTTTCGACCGGGATGTCATGCCGATCCGGTCGGCGCTGCGTCGGATCGGCACGGCGATCCGTCAGCTCGAGGAAGAGTCAGTGCGGCGAGGGAGGACCGAAGATGCGCGCGTGCCAACCGATCAGTGATGGCTACGTCGAGCGCGACGGGGTCAAGGTTCACTACGAGGTGTTCGGCGCCGGCGAGCCAACGGTCCTGCTGCTGCCGACCTGGTCGATCATTCACTCGCGGCACTGGAAGATGCAGGTCCCGTACCTGGCACGGCATTGCCGCGTAGTCACGTTCGACGGGCGCGGCAACGGCCGCTCTGACCGCCCGTCCGAGCCCGCCGCATACCGCGAGGAAGAGTTCGCCGCCGACGCGCTCGCGGTGATGGACGCGACCGGCACGGAGCGGGCAGTGCTGGTGTCGCTGTCGAGGGGGGCGGAACGGTCGCTGCTGCTCGCCGCCAGCCATCCGGAGCGGGTCGACCGGATGGTGTTCATCGCCCCGGCCCTGCCGCTACCGCCCGTCATGCCGCGCAGCCGGGCGGCCCAGGAGTTCGATGCGCGGCGAGGCGAATACGTCGACTGGGGGAAGTGGAACCGCCATTACTGGCTCCGGCAGTACGAGGACTTCCTCGAGTTCTTCTTCTCGCAGTCCCTTACCGAGCCGCACTCCACCAAACAGCGCGAGGACGCGGTCGGCTGGGGCCTCGAGACCGACGCCGAGAC
>DASYTV010000002.1:0-10383 GCA_036001885.1 Actinomycetes bacterium | reverse complement strand
TCGCGGCCGCAGCGGCGGCTTTGGTCTGCTCCACGATCTTCTCTACGCTGAGGTCCGCAGTGCTTGGCCTACGAGCCCCCTCCTCGTCATCCCCGCAACCGACAAGACCCGCGCCAGTGAGGACTGCAACGAAAAGTAACGTGCCGCGTCGTATGGTCACGGATGCTCCTTGCCTGCGATGTATGGGCGGTACCGCTAGTGTCCCGCGCCAGGAATCCGTTGGATATATGAGGCGAGACGCTGGAGGATCTCGTCGGCGGTCTTGGTCCAGGCGAAGGGGCGGGGATTCTCGTTCCAGGTCTTGACCCAGGCGCGGATTTCTCGTTCCAAGGCGTGGACCGACTTGTGCACTCCGCGCCTGAGTTGCTGGTCGGTGAGGAGCCCGAACCAGCGTTCGACCTGGTTGAGCCACGACGAGCTGGTCGGGGTGAAGTGCATGTGGAAGCGCGGGTGCGCCCGCAGCCAGGCCTGGACCGACGGCGTCTTGTGGGTCGAGAGGTTGTCGCAGATCAGGTGGAGGTCCAGGTCGGCAGGCACCTCGGCGTCGATCTTGGTGAGGAACTTCTTGAACTCGATCGCGCGGTGGCGGCGGTGCAGCGAACCGATCACCGTTCCGCTGGCCACGTCCAACGCCGCGAACAGCGTGGTGGTGCCAGAGCGGGCGTAGTCATGGGTGCGTCGCTCGGGCATCCCGGGCATCATCGGCAGCACCGGCGCAGAGCGGTCCAGGGCCTGAATCCCCGACTTCTCGTCCACGCACAGCACCAGCGCCCGCTCGGGTGGGTCCAGGTACAACCCGACCACGTCACGAACCTTCTCGATGAACAACGGATCAGCCGACAGCTTGAAGGCCTCGACCAGATGCGGCTTGAGACCGAACGCCCGCCAGATCCGCCCGATCGTCGATCGTGACAGCCCGGTCTCGGCCGCCATCGACGCCCGCGACCAGTGCGTCGCGCCGGCAGGGGTGCGCTCCAGCGTCGCCACCACCACCTGCTCGACCTGCTCGTCACCGATCCGGCGCGGACCACCCGGGCGGGGCTCGTCGACCAGACCGTCCAACCGGCGGGCCACGAACCGCCGCCGCCACCTGCCCACCGTCTCCGCCGCACATCCCAACCTCGCGGCCACGGTCTTGTTATCCACGCCCTCCGCGCACGCCAGCACGATCCGCGACCGCAACGCCAACGCCTGCGACGACGTCGCCCGCCGCGACCACCGCAGCAACCGCTCCCGCTCGTCGTCGGCCAGCCTCAACTCCGCCTTGGGACGCCCTGTTCTCGGCATACCCCAGTCTAGAACTTATCGCGCGGATTCCTGGCGCAGGACACTAGTGCCGCGTGTCCAAAGTCTCTTCGCGTTGGCCCGGTCCCGCTGCCGCCTCGCTACGTTCTCGCTCGCCCACGTAGCGCCCCTACGAGGGCTCACTGCGGCCTTGCCAGGCATCCAGCGGTCCTCGGGCATCCGTCAAAGGACCTCACTAACGGGACACTAGCAGCGGAATCAGGGGCCTCGTAGGCCGGTGACTGGCTCCTTGGCGAGATCGAGCACAGTTGCGACCTCGGCTCCGCCGCGCAGGCGTACCAGCCCTGTGTCGTCGAGTGTTGCAATCCGCGCGCAGGCCAAACCACGGGCGTGGAACCTGGCCGCACAAGCCTCGACCTGCGCGGGTGGGACACATAGCAGGAAGGCGAATGCGGGAAAACAGACGAGCCACTGCCCGAGGTCGACGTCGGCGGGGCGAGGGAGAGCGTCCAGGTCGACCGTGGCCCCCGCGCCCCGTGATTCGAGGAGCATGCCGAGCGAACCCACCAGGCCGGCCATGCTCACATCCTTGGCCGCGACCGCCTCGCCCGCGTCGGCGGTGGCGGCGAGCGTCAGGACATCGCCGGCAAGCCGATCCCCGCGCTCCGCCAGGGACGCGAAGAAGGGGAAGTCCACCCGCATCGTCCCATCCAGGCAGCAGGCGAGCAGAAGATCGAGGCCCGGCGTCACGTTCTGTGTCGACAGCACGGCGTTGGCTTCGCCGACACCGAATGCGGAGACGGCGGGCTGACCATCGCGCACGGTCAGATGCCCTCCGGCGACCCGCACGTCGTAGAGCCGGGCCGCGTAGGCGATCCCACCGAGCACCTCACGTGCCACACGTGCGTCCGCTATGACCGTGTCCAAGATCGCCTTGGGGCGTGCGCCCATCGCAGCCAGGTCGTTGACATTTGTGAGAACCGCCGCGACTCCAGCGCCGAAGGGGTCCGCGGCCACGAACGGCGGCCAGAGGGCCTCCCCACCGGCGAGGATGGTACGCCCCCCGCAGTCGGCGACGGCCGCGGCGTCGTCGCCCGGTCCGGTCAGCCAGTCCGTGGGTCCTAGCACTTCGCGCACCAGGCCGATCGCCGCCTTACCCAGAAGGCCCGGATGGGTTCGAACCAAGGCGGCGAGGTCTGTCGGCGAGAGGGTCACGTTGCACCAAAATAGACGCGCATTTACGATCGGAAAAGTGCCGCAGGCAGCATTCCTCGACCTTCCGGCCCGCAGCCGCAAGCCACGGACCGCCGGGCTGACCCACGTGCTCGACAAGGGCTTGCCGATCGACGAGGTCCGCGCACTGCTTCCCTCGTGCGCTCAGTTTGTCGACATCTGGAAGTTCGGTTGGGGGATCGCCTACCTCGATGACACCGTTGCGGAGAAGGTCGCTCTCCTTCGCGAGTCGCAGGTGCTTGCCTGCCCAGGCGGGACCCTGCTCGAGATCGCATGGGCGCAGGGGCGCTCCGCCGACTGCCTCGCATGGGCGGCCGACTGCGGGTTTGACTGCGTGGAGGTTTCGAACGGCACCGTTGGCATGCCGGCCGTGGAGAAGCAGGCACTTGTCGAGACGGCGGCCAGCCGCTTCACCGTTCTGGCCGAGGTCGGCTCCAAGGATCCGCAAGCTCCCGTGTCGTCCCACGAATGGGCGAAGCAAGCGAGGGCGGATCTGTCGGCCGGCGCCAGGTGGGTGGTTATCGAAGGCCGAGAGAGCGGCAGCGTCGGTTTGTATGAGCCCGACGGGCAGGTGCGCAGCCAGCTCGTGTCCGCGCTAACAGACGCGGTCGGAGTCGAACAGCTGATCTTTGAGGCTCCGCGCCGCCACCAGCAGGTGTGGCTGCTGCGCAGCCTGGGGAGCGAGGTGAGCCTTGGCAACATCGCGTCGGCCGAAGTGCTCGGTGTCGAGACGCTGCGCCTGGGGCTACGCGCGGATACGTTTTCACCCGTGGCCGGCCGAGCGGCTGGGGAGTCGTTGCAATGACGAACCTCATGCCCGACCGCTACCGCGAGGTCAGCCTCACGACGGTGGACCACGAGCTGTCGGTCGAGGCAGTGCGCCGATATCTCATCGGCCGGGAGGTCTACCGTCGCACCCGATTCGTTGTCATGAGGTCAGCCGGTGATGCTGCAGTCGCCGCCGTTACCAAGGCCGACGAGAGGCCGCTGTTCGCCCCGGTGGTCGAGGTGGAGGTGCTCGCGCTTCCGGAGGAGACGACCTGGGTTGATGCGCCCGACGTCGACACGAGCGTACCCAGCCAGCTCGCTCGAGCGGCCCGCGAGCACGCCCCCGGTGCACGGTGTGTCATCGTGGCCGGCCGCCACGGCCACGTGAGCTTTTTGCTCGATCCCACGCCTGCGCGCGTTCGCGTGGTCGACGTGGCTCCGCCCTACCCCGCGAAGCTAGTTGACCAGGCTCAAGCGGTCCTCGACGTCGCGGACGACCTGCCTCCGGTCGAGCTTGTCCCCCATGTCATCGACCTCGCCGACCTGGCGGGTACCCACCGCACGGACAGCTACCTGTTCCCATGCCGTGGCTCCGGGCTTGCTCTCGGAGCGCACACTGCCTATCTCGATGAACGGCCGCCCGACGAGGACTGGGTGCTCGTCGGGTGCGCCCGCTCGCGAGAGATCCACCACTGGTTCTATCACCGCGACGCGCCGTCGGTTGAAATGTGCCCGCGCCTGCTCGCCACGACTGACCGCGCGGCGATGGGCACTGCGACCCTCACCCGGTGCTGTCTGCTGGAGGAGGAGCGGTACGACCGCACGGCCGGCTTCGCCGTCGTCCCCTGGGGCGCTTCGCTCTCTCTGATCCGGACCGCGCTCTCCGACCTGATCAGCGATGGGGGGATCCATGGCACCACCGCTGATTGATAGCCAAGTCCACGGGCACCTGTGGGGCACCGACGAGCTGCGCGCAGTCTTCGCCGAGCGGGCAAGGTTGCAGGGCTGGCTCGACGTGCTGGTCGCGCTTGGTGACGCTCAGGCCGAGCTTGGCATCATCCCTGCGACGGCGGCGAAGGTGATTGCGGCCGAAGCCCACATCGACGCACTCGACCTCGATCTCATCGCCGCTGAGACGCGGCGCACGTCGCATTCCACTCTTGGACTCATCGTGGCTCTTCAGCAACGGCTGCCGGAGGACGCCCGCGAGTGGGTCTATTACGGCGCCACGGTGCAGGACATCACAGACACCTGGACGGCCACGGCGATCCGGACTGTTTGCGGCATCCTCTGGCGCGATCTACGGCTGATCGAAGCACGGTTGCTCGAGCTCGCCGAGGACCATCGTGACACGGTGGTCGCAGGGCGAACCCACGGGCAGACGGGGTCGCCGACGTCCTTTGGTCTCAAGGCGGCATGCTGGGCCGACGAGATCCGCCGCCACCTTGATCGACTGCGCGAGGGTGCGCCGCGGTGGATCGTCGGCCAGCTGGCGGGTTCTGTCGGCAACCTTGCCTTCTATGACGATCTCGGTCTCGAGCTTCGGGCGCGGTTCTGCGCCCGTCTTGGGCTGGCCGATCCGCTGGTTTCCTGGACCTCCTCCCGCGATCGCGTGGCGGAGTTCGGAACGTTGCTCGCTCTGGTGACCGCCACGCTTGCCAAGGTCGGCACCGAGGTCTACCAGCTCGCCCGTCCGGAGATCGATGAGCTGCAAGAGCCTGCGCCGGCGGGCACCGTCGGCAGCATCACCATGCCGCACAAGCGGAACCCGGAGGCCAGTGAGCACCTCGCCACCCTTGCCCGGCTGGTCCGTTCCTCAGCCTCCGTCCTCGTGGAGGGCATGGTGGCCGAGCACGAGCGAGACGGCCGTGGCTGGAAGGCCGAGTGGATCGCACTGCCCGACGCCTGCCTGCTGACCGGTGTCGCGCTGTCCTTCGCGCTCATCCTCGTGAAGGGGCTCGAGGTAAACGTGGAGACGATGCGCGACAACCTGGGTCCGTACAGCGGCTCGGAACGGGCGCTAACGCTGCTCGCCCCGCGGCTAGGGAAGCATCGCGCCCAGCGGCTCCTCCAAGAGGCGGTGGGAACCGGGCGGGAGCGTCGACTGACGCTGATCGAGGCACTGCATGCGGCGGATCTGCTGGATTCTGCGCTAGAGCAAGCGCTCGCCGCGCCCTACACCGGCACCGCAGGACAGATGGTCGATGCGGTTGTCCGGCGCGGCCGCGCCGCACGGGAGCGCGAACCTGAGCGGTGGCCCACATGACCGCGCGATTCCCCCTCGCCATGCTCCCGACGCCGCTGATGCGCGCCGACCGCCTTGCGCGGTCGCTCGGGCGGACGGAGATCTGGGTCAAGCGTGACGACCTCACCGGGTTCATGCTGGCGGGCAACAAGGCTCGCCCGCTCGAGCGGCTGATCGCGGACGCGATGGCCACGGGCGCCGACACGCTCGTCACCGGCGGCGGACCGGCGTCGAATTACTGCGCCGCCGCGGCCGCCGCGGCCCGCGTCGCCGGACTGCGCTGCGTCATCGTGCTCTACGGCGAGGACGGCGGGCCCGTACACCCGAACCTCGCGCTCGTACGCTGGCATGGTGCAGAGGTGCGGTTCACCGGCAACCCAGACCGGTCATCGGTCGATGAGGTGCTCGAGCAGGTTGCCGCGAACGTGCTCGCGAGCGGCGGACGACCCTACGTCATGCCACGTGGTGGAGCCACTGTGGTTGGCGCACTCGCCTATGTCGATGCGGGTCAGGAGCTCGCCGATCAGCTGGCAGCAATCGGTGCCCGGCCCGCAACGATGCTGGTGGCGGCGGGGTCAGGCGGCACGGCTGCCGGCCTGGTGGCGTCCACTGCCGGCGGTCGCCATCCATGGCGCGTTGTCGCGGCTGCCGTAAGCCGCCCTCCGGAGGAAACGGCCACACGCGTGCTCGAGCTGGCTCGCGCGGCGGCAGACCGCTGCGGCCTGCACCGGCCCGCTGACGCGGACGTCGACGTCCGGGACGCCCGCGGACCCGGCTATGGTCTCGCCTCCGCCGAGGGCGAGCGGGCGGCCGAGCTCGCAGCCGCGACCGAGGGTCTGTTGCTCGACCCGGTGTTCTCGGCAAAGGCGATGGGCACGCTGTTAGCGGATCCGCAGCTGCCTGGACCGATTGTCTTCTGGCATACCGGCGGCCATGCTGCCGGGCTGGCCCACCTCACGATGCTCGCCAAGGAGTCCTAGTGTCTCCCGTGTCCAAAGTCTCTTTGCGGTGGCCTGGTCCCACTGGTTCGCACCCCACGGAAACGCTCCGCGCTGCTCCGCGTTTCCGCGGGGACCCCGCAAGTACATACTGGCTGCGTTTTCGGTCGCCCGCGTACCTCCGGTACGCCGGGCTCCCTGCGGCCTTGCCAGTCATCCAGCGGTCCTCAGGCCACCGTCAAAGCACCTCGGACACGCGAAACTAGCGGGATGACCAAGATACGCGGTCCGGCCGGGGAGGCACCGGCACCCGAGCTGATCGCCGCCGGCTTCGCACTAGAGGTCGCGGACGCGCCGCTGCTCCATCACGATCTCGGGCTCGCCGACCTGGCGCATCTTCTGGATCTGTACGCTCGAGGCGTCGGTGCCGAACCGGTTCGCCGGCTGCTCGCCGCCAGCCTGGATTCGTTGAGGATCCCGGCGGAGGAATTCCCGTACGACCCCGCTTACGGCGAGCTCTACAACTGCCGCGAGCGGTGGTTCGTCGAGCGCCTCGGGGATGACGCAGGCTGGCTGCATGCCGGTCGGCCGCGTCGCGAGGCTGCACGGATCGCGCTGCGACTGCTGCTGCGCCGGCTTGTGGCGGACCTCGTTGGGGATGCCGCCCAGTTCGCGGGGTCGGTCGCCGAGGTGGCGAGCCGGCATTCCGAGACCTGGATGCCTGATCAGACCTACCTGCAACAGGCGCAGCCGTCGACGTTCGGCCACTACGTGCTCTCGTTCGCATATCCGGCCCTGCGCGACGCCGAGCGACTGCTCGACGGGCTGGACTGGGTCAACCAATCACCGGGAGGAGCGGGCTGCGTGAATGGCAGCCGCCTGCTCGCCGACCGGGATCACGTCGCCACACTGCTCGGCTTTCCCAGTGTGATCGAGCACACCAGGGATGCGATGTGGCAGCTCGACGGCCTGGTCAGCCTGCTCGCGTCGGCTGCCAGCCTGGTCGCGAGCCAGAGCAAGCTGGCCGAGGATCTGGAGATCTGGGCGAGTGAGGAGTTCGACTTCGTCGATCTCGCCGGTCCGTACACCCGCGCCAGCGTGCTCATGCCTCAAAAGCGCAACCCGTACGCAGTCGCTATTGTTCGCGGCGCAGGCGGCGTCTTGATCGGTCGGCTGTCAGGATTCCTGGCCGTTGCGAAGACACCATCGGCGCGGAGCGACAACCTGATCTTCGCTTACGGGGAAGTGCCCCGGGCAGTGGATCTGGCCGGCCGGGTGACCCGACTGATGGCGGGCGTCATATCGAGTCTCGAGGTCCACCAGGAGCGGATGTGGGAGGCGCTGCTCGGCGGCTTCTCCCAGGCAACCGACCTCGCCGAGCATGTCATGCTGACCTGCAATGTCGACTACCGGACGGCGTACCTCGTCGTCGGGCGAGCGGTCCGGGCCGCCAGCGCACGGGGACTGCGCGGCGTCGACCTCACCGGTGAGCTGCTCGACGCCGCCGCTGTCGAGCAGATCGGCCGCCCACTCGGCCTTGCTGGAAGTGATCTGTCCAGCGTGGTCGACCCTCGGGCGGTCGTACAGACGCGGGTGGCGCCCGGCGGTGCAGCACCGGCAGTCGTTCGCGACATGGCGGAGCGGTGCCGGCAGGAGGCGCTTGCAATGACGGATCGGACCAAGGCGCTCGCGGCAGCGTTCTCGGACGCCGAATTCGCCCTGATCCGACAGGCCGAGGAGGTGGCCGACCATGGGGTCAATCCGCGATGACGACGTCGAGCTGCGGGGTGGTGAGCAGCGTGTTGGATACATAGCAGTAGTTCCGCGCACGCGCAACGAGCGGCTCGAGCTGGCTCCTGGGGAGGGTAGACCGCACCGACAGCCGGAGCGCAGAGAAACGCAGGCCGGTGTAGCTTCCGTCGGCCTCTACAGCCAGGTCCGGCAGTGCAACGTCCAGCTTGCGCGCTGCATGCGCCACCGATGCGGCGAAACACGCAGCAAGCGAGGCGAGAAGCAATTCCGTGGGCATCGGACCGTGGTCTTCGCCGCCGGCCTCAGGCGGTTCGTCGACCACCACCTCGAAACCACGCACCGGTGTCCGTATGTGGTAACCGCCCTGCCACACCGCCGTCAGTCGCACAGTCATGGACGGTAGCGCGCTCGAGCCGGCCACGCTGCCGACCGACGTCAAGGTCGTCAACGTTGGGCTCTCGCTGTTCGCCGACGCGGTACGCGAGCAGGGCACAGATGTCGTGGATGTCGAGTGGCGCATCCCGGCCGGTGGTCGACCAGAGCTCGTCGCGGCGCTGACCCAGCTCGCCGGCCCGCTCCACGAGCAGGTGGCCGCTGCGAACGCGGAAGTCCTTCGTCGACTCAACGCCGGAACGCCGATGCTCATCGGCATCAGTCGAGCCGACAGCGTGGTACCCGGGCTTGCACCTCCGATCGTTCTGCACAGTGGCCCAGCCATCGATTGGGCGGACATGTGCGATCCATTGCGCCGTTCCGTCAGCGCGGCTGTGGTGTCCGAGGGATGGGCAAGCAACGTCGCTGAGGTGCCGAAGCTGATCAGCGACGGCAAGGTGCAGCTGGCGGCGGCGAACGCGCACGACGCGGTCCTGCCGATGGCCACTGCGATTGGCCCGAGTTCTCCCGTCTTCGTGATCGACAACGAGCCGGCCGGCACTCGAGCCTTCTCTGCGATCAACCAAGGTCCCGGACGTGCCGCATGGCTCGGCGTGGACTCACCCGAGGCGATCGAGCGGCTCACGCTGATCCGCGACGTGGTCGCGCCGGTGCTCAACGACGCGCTTCAGTTGTGTGGTCCGATCGACGTCTTCGCCCTCGTCGCCCAAGGCCTGCAGATGGGCGATGAGATGCACATGCGGTCCCAGGCGACCACCAACCTGCTCTGGCGGATATTGCTGCCGCACTTGGTGAAGGTCGAGTCGCCGGACATCGTCGAGGCCGCTCGATTCCTTTCGAGTAACCACTTGTTCTTCCTCAACATCGCCATGGCCGGGACTAAGGCCGTGCTGATGGCGGCGTACGACGTCCCTGGCTCGAGCATCGTCGTCGGGATGTCGCGTAACGGCACGACCTTCGGGATCAGGCTCGCCGGGACTGGGGGCGAGGAGTTCGTCGAGCCCGCACCGCTGGTCGGCAATGCGCTCTATCACTCCGGGTTCAGCGAGGAGTTCGCTGCGCCCGACATCGGTGACAGCGCGGTGCTTGAGCTCATTGGCCTGGGCGGAGCGGCGGCTGCGGCGTCGCCCGCCGTCGCGGCTTTCCTCGGCGGGTCGGTGCAGGATGCGATCGCCACGTCGCAGGCCATGGAGACCGTGTGTGCAGGCCGTAGCGCCAGGTTTACGCTGCCGCTGCTCGAATACCGCGGCTCCCCACTGGGCATCGACGCCGGCGCCGTGGTCGAGACGCAGACTGCACCAATGATCAATACCGGCATCCTCCATGCGACCGACGGCGTCGGCCAGATCGGAGCCGGCGTCGCGCATGCGCCACTCGAATGCTTCGAGTCAGCGGTCCTGGCGCTGGCGCGCTCGCTCGACTAGACGTGCTCGTCAGTGAGCGGCCGTAGGAGGCCGGGGTAAAGACCCGGGACTCTCACGGTGCAGACCACACGCCGCCAATGCGACCATGGACGCCATCGGCAGGTCAGCATCGGGCCCCGCACGACTGGTGTCTTGACTACAGCTCGGGAGGGACGGCGCCATATGACTGAGGGCATGCAGCAGACGAGCAGCGACAACACCACTGTTCGCGCGTTTCAGGTCGGTTTTCCGGAAGCTGAACTTAGCGAATTGCGGAGGCGGGTAAACGCGACCAGGTGGCCCGAGCGCGAGACGGTCACCGACGACTCGCAGGGTGTGCCGCTCGCGACGATGCAGGAGCTCGCGCGCTACTGGGGGACGGACTACGACTGGCGCAAGTGCGAGG
>DASYTV010000001.1:0-2396 GCA_036001885.1 Actinomycetes bacterium | reverse complement strand
GAAGGTGTCGCCGAAGTAGCCGATCTCGACGTTGGCCATGTGCTTGACGATGCCGATGAGGTTCGTGCCGGTGGGTGTGCGGGGCATGCGGAGGTCGCGTTCGCCGAGGCCGTCCAGCTTCCACAGCAGCGCGTCGCGATTGGACTGGAGATAGTGCCGTAGTGCAGCCTTGGGCTCTTTCAGATCGCTCACGTGATCAGTCTGGACCGTAACCTCGGCTTCCGTCTCCGAGCGACTCGGAACGGCCAACGCAACAGTATGCCCGTCTCGGCGTACTGACATGCCGCTGCCGGCTTGTTCCGCGTCGGCCGACATACGCGCACCGTGCGGTTACGACCACTGATCCTGTTGAACACGCGAGGAACCCGAAAGGACCGGCACGCCGCCACCGGCCGACTGCGACGCCTGGCCCACACGGCCGGGATGCGGCTGCCGCGGATGCATCCCCACAGGCTCCGGCACACCTTCGTCACCACCATGCTCGACGCCGGCGTGGACCTGCGCGACCTGAGATTGCCGCCCGGCACGCCGACCCGCGCACCACCATGCACTACGACCGAGCCCGCAAGAACCTCGACCGACACCCCAGCTACATCCTCGCTGCCTACATGGCCTCCGGTACCTGACGGCGAACCCACGCACGGCCGAATTGAGCGCGTTCGGTCAGCGCATGCTCGTGCAGGAGGGAGCATCCCGCGTCAGGCTCTAATGTCGAGCAGGACGATCTCCCCTTTGAGACGCTGGACAGTCGACGACCGGGTCTGCATTAAGCGATTAGAGGCGATCTTGAGCGGAATCTCGCGGACGGAAGCCCCTCTCGGTGCCTCACGGCGGGCTGATTCTCGTTGCTGCGAGGAGCAGGCCCGAGCTCGCCGGAAGACGCTGCGCTCCACGGTCGGTGGAGGCATGCACGTGACCGGGTCATCCCGCCGGGCCATCTCGAATCACACCGCGCACCTCGTCCAGCGAGATTCCCGGTTCCAACTCGGTCATCCACCAGGTGGCGCCGGCCTCGGCGTAAGGGGCGACGTCGTTGCCAGGGCGAAGCTCGACGGCGATGTCATAAGCCGCCGTGTTATCCCCGCGCAGGTCGCGGACTGCCGCCACGGCTTGCGCGAACTCATCCACGCCTCCGAGGTTGACCGGGAAGAAGCCGTCGTAGCGGGCCGCCCGGCGAAGTGGCTTGACGTTGCCTGGGAACGCCGCGGCCCACACCGGTATCCGCGGCCGTTGCACCGGCCGAGGGAGGAACTGCACGTCATCGACAAGGTAATGCCTGCCGCGATGGTTGACCGGCTCGCCGGACCAGGCAGCCAAAAGGATCTCGAGTGCCTCGTCGAGCATGCCGGCCCGCGCTCGGTCGTCGACCTGCTCCCCGGTCTTTGAAAACTCGCCGGCGAACTGGTCCCCGCCCAGACCCACGCCGAGGATGAGGCGGCCACCGCTGAGCCGATCCAGCGTCGCGGTTTCCCTTGCCACCTTGGCCGGGCGGCGGCGCGCCAGCGGGGTGACCATGGGGCCTAGCATCACCTCTTCGGTCGCGGCCGCGACCGCCGCCAAGGTGATCCACGGATCGGCCACTTGCTTTATCGGCTCACGCCAGCGGAGCTGATCCCACACGAACACCCCGTGCCAGCCCCGCTCCTCCGCATCGGCGGCCAGACGCGCCACCACCCGCGGGTCGGCAAGCTCCTCGAACAGCGGCAGCCACAGACCAGAGCGCATGTCGCTACGAAAGGGAGCCATGGAGTCGATCGACAAGTTCTTTGGGCCAGCTCAAGGCGACGCACTGCCCGCCATCGATCTCGTCCGGGGTGATTCCCAGCCGCCGATAACGTCGGCTCCCGGAAGGTGATCGAACGCAACGGCGGCGTTCTGGAAGATCAGCGCGGCGACAAGCTGCGCTTTGGGGTACCGACTTCATAACCATAACCACAGAGCAGCTTCGCATACTCACGTGCCGCTCTTGGTGCGCGCCCATGCGATGAGCGAGCACCCCTTCAGATCCGACCTCACCGCCATGGACCAACAGCGAGAGGTACCGTCCGAACTCCACGGTCAGTGGATTGGAGCGCGCGGCGCAGCCTGGTTATCGGTCCGCCGCTTGGTCGTTGTCGGCCTCCTGGACGGTGAGCTCGGCCGCCGGGTCTGCCTCCAAGCGTTCGTCCGGGATGGGCGCGCCGGTGCGGAGCGACCGGCCGTAGGTGCCGTCTTCAAGCCGTTGGAGAGCACGATCGAGGGCCGCGAGCCGGTCTCGCAGACCAGCGGCCACGGCGTCGTCGACGCCTTGTTCAGCCAGTGGCTGCGCCGGATCAGCCATGTCGCCCGTCTCGCGTTCGGCCTCACGGTCATCCGTTTGGGCAGAGTCGAGGTCGGCCAGCAGTTGCTGCACCCGC